>JBCBMF010000007.1:0-35483 GCA_039822905.1 Planctomycetota bacterium | reverse complement strand
CGCGCCTGGCAGGCGTAGTCTTTGCCGAATCGGTGGGTGTATTCGGGGTACAGGTTGCTCAAGAACCAAATGACAACGATGGGCCAGAGGTCCGGCCGATCGGCGAGCTGGAGGACGACGGCCCAGTGCGCGATGGCGTCGAGGGATTTCGCCAGCTCTTTCTTCGTCGGCGGCCCCTTCTCGCGGGGATAGTCGGTGAGGTCGACGATGACCCAGGGCGGGGCGAGGAGGAGGTGAGGCGCCTTGTAGCACCACATGCCGAGCTGTTTGTCAGACCATGTGGTGAGATTGGCTTCGCCAAGGCGTTCGATGGTCCAGGCGGCATGCTCAGCCATTCGACGCCTCCCGCAGTTCTACCGGCAGCGCGCTCCGGAAGAGGTCATTTTTGATGCGGAGGTCGTTGATGATTTCAGCGTCTCGCCGGACGCGGGCGCGCATCCGCTGCTCGCCAGCCATGTGGTCTTCAGCGACGGACTTCCAGTGCGCGACCTGTGCCTCCAGGAAGGCGATGTAGGCCTGCGTCGCCTCTCCAGCGGCGGAGGGGTCGGTCTCGGCCTGACCGGGCGGAGATCGCCTGAGGATGCGCAGCGCTGCGGCGTGGGCGCTGGCGCGCTCGCCCTCGGTGGCGCCGCTGTCGGGCGAGAGCAGGTGCAGCGCGCCGAGGAGGCGGGTGTGGGCGCTCATGCTGCGACCTTGCGCTGCTCGGTGTTGAGGTCGCCGAGGTGGCGCGCGGCCCAGGCGATCTGCTGCTCACAGGCGCAGGGCTCGCCGGCGAGCTGGCGGTACGCCCTACACAAGTCGCGGAGCCGGTCGATGGCGTTGCGCAGTACGCAGTCGGTGGTGAGACTGGCGACGGTGCTCTTGACGCGGTGGTAGTCGCCGGCGCCGTACCACCAGCCCGTTCCGGGGCCCTGGCCGCGACCGCCGCGGGGGTACGTCGACGGGTCAGCGTCGGTGTTGATCCACGCCGCGTGAGCGAGGGCGGCGGTCCAGTACCGGATCGCAGGCAGCAGGGTGACGTGGCCGGCGCCGTTGGTCTGCGCCTGCTCGATGAGCCAGCCGGTGAGCTTCAGGGAGACGTGGCGGAGGTTGCTGTGGTCGAGCCCGTCGCCACCGGTGGGGCGAACCCGGAGGCCGAAGGGAGCATCGGCGTCGAGGAGCTGCTCCAGCTGGGGCAGGCTGACCGAGTGCCAGTGGCGGTCGGCGACGCCGAGGGGTGTGTTGGAGGCGGGACGCCGCGGGGGCCGAAGCCCCTCGCGGAAGCAGGCAGCGACCTCGCGCGGTCGCAGGGTGTGCCGTCGGGGGACCGAGGGTGGGGGTGGGGCCGGCGGGGATGGCGGGGCCGGCGGCGGGGCAGGGGTGGGGACGAGCGCGCTGCCCCCACCGTAGGCACCGTGCTCGGGGCCAGGGGGCGGGACGTCGTCGAGAGCGCAGTAGGGGCAAGGCTCGGCGGTGTTGCCGAGGCCGGAGCCCTCACAGTGGCCGCAGATGGCTGCGGCGGGGGCGGTGGGCTCGGGGTCGTCGTCGGGGTCTTCGCCGGGAGGGTCGACGAGGATCGCGGGCTGGGGCAAGGTTGCGATGAACTCATCCACCACCCGCCGAACATCGGCCGCCGGGATGCCGGCAGCGACGGCGGCCTCCTCCGCCTGCGTGATGCTCAGCGCGCCGGGGACGCGGTCATGGGCCAGCCGAACCCGGCGAAGCAGACGATCGGCAATGCGCTGGCTGGAGGAGCGGTAATCCTCGATGGGGACGTTGTCGAAGAGGTGTAGGCGGGGCCGGTCGCGTTGGCTACCCTTAGGATTTTGGTTGAAGGTAAGGGGTTTATGGGCTACCTCTGTAGGACGCGGCATTGAACATACGTTCAGTAAATCTTCAGGCATGGCTTGCACCCCATTGAGTGTAAGATCTCATCTTACGTTCATGAATCAAGTAATGGAGCCTTTTTGGGGTGTCAACTCTCAGCTTACGTTTTTTTTGAGCGCCCCCATGAGTGATCGGCCAAAACCCCCATCATTACGTTGTCGTCGCCTGGTTTCAGGGGTTCACCCTAAATATGAAGGCATGACTGAGACAGAGCTGGACGCCGCTCTTTGCGCCGACCTTATAAGCCTGAAACCACAAAAAAAAGCGCTATTAAGCGCCATTATTCAATCTCTCGTTGAGGCCGAGGATCGCGAGGAGGTAGAGCTACTCAGCAGTCGAAGAGCTATCGCTGACCCGCTTCAATTCCCGCCGAGCACTCCTGGGGAGGAGTCTTTCGGCGAGCAGTCTGAGAGTGTCGACGCTATCCGGCGGCAATCGCATCACAAGATTGATTAGCTCCACGATCGCTTCTTGTCGCCAATTCTCAGCAGCTCGCACTTCCTGCATTGAAGCCACCATATCTGTGTCAGATAAGAGTTGCCGCTCTGCTGGCGTGGTGGCCTGGAGCTGCACAGATGGATCCGCGGGCAAGACGCTGACTTCGATGCGGGCGCCAACAACAGAGGCGAAAAGCTCTAAACGATGCAGGCTCGCTCTCGCATTGGCTTCTTCTGCGTCCCTGACCCAGGAGTGGGTAGCCCCCTTCCCGGTCGGGTCACGCCGCTTCATTTCCTTCTCTACCCACCGGTAAGAGGCGTCCGGGATTGCCTCCCGAAACCTCTTCAACGCCTGACCAATTGCTTTATAGTCCACCGCTCCTGTGTATCTATGTTGACGTAAGATGGGACTTGACACCTTTTGCTGGCGAAGGTATGCCTCAAACACTGTAAGCTCTAAACTTACGGAGGCGTGCATGATGAATTCCGACTGGGTAACTCTCCTGAACGAGCGAATGGAAGCGCTTAAAATCAACAGTGGCGCCGAGCTGGCCAGGCGCATGACAGAGGCTGGCCATCCCGTCACAAGGGCGGCCACATGCTCGTGGCTTAAATCTGGCGGGCACATCGTCCCGAATGCCCAGAACTACACCAAGCTTGCGAGTGTGCTGGACTTTAATCCACTCGATCCGCAATTCCTGAGAGCGAAGGCCGAGCGAGAACAAAAGCGCGAGGCGGCCTAATGCTGGCCGCCTCGCACTCACACTGTCTTCAACGACGGCGGCGCGCCGTTCTTCCGGGGCGCACCGCACTCGCCGCAGAACTTGGCGCTCATCGACATCTCGGCGCCGCAGGCGTGGCAGGCGGTGACCTGCGCCGCCCCACACTCGGGGCAGAACTTCATCCCCGGCTTCAACGGGGCTTCGCAAGACACGCACACCATACCCTCGCGGACTTTGGCCTGTTCGGCCGCTGCCTCGCGCTTCTGTGTGACTTCGGCGTCCTTGATCGCCTGCGCCTTCTCTTCGTCGCTGGGCAGTCGTGGCAAAGCGGCGACGATAATCACGCCGATTGGTCCCAGCAGCAGCGACCAGACCACGCCGCTGAGGATGCGGTTCTTCCCCATCCCGACAAAGACGCCGAGAATGGTCCATACACTCGCCCAGCCAAGGGCGTAGAGCACTTCGATGGGCATCGCCTACTCCTGCTCGCAGACTTGACCGGCATTGCATGCGCAGCCTGGGTCTGCGCTGCACGTGTCGTCGCGGCTGATGCAGGCATCGCCGCAGGCCTTGCCCGATTCGCACACGCTGCAACAGTCCGCCTCTGGCGTGCAGCCGCTGTCCTTGCCATCGCAGCCCATCGCCAGGGTCCACCACAACATCATCGCTATCATCTCGTCTCTCCGTCGCCGTCGGGTTTTTGGGCATATTCCCCCGGTGACGGCGGAGGGGCGGGGGATCTTGATCTACCATGTATTCACCCCATCTCTCGGGTTTCAAGAAGGCTACGGGTCAACCGTCGTCCGGTATTCCCTGCAATACGGGAGGTGGCCTGTGCGTAAGGGGTCACTTTCCGCCCGCCTGGTGCTGGCGGCTCGGGAGCGCGGCGACTGCGCCACGGCCCAGCTCGCCGAGATGTCGGGGCGCAGTGACCGCAGTGTGAGAACTGCCCTCGAGGGCGCCGAGTCTCGGCAGGAGCAGCTGCTCCGGCTGCACATCCGATCGGCCACGCCCGCCGAGCGGCTCGCGGTGCTGCGTGATGTTGCTGCTGAGTTCAACTGCGATGTCGTGATCCTGGAGAAGCGCACCGAGCAGCGGGTCGCGCGACTCATCACCGCCGCCGCCGAGGTGGCTGAGCTTCTGGAGGCGGCATGAAGGTGTTCTCCGCACTCTTGTTTGGGGTCTCCACGGCCCTGTTCATGGTTGCACCCACGGTTCTCGGTGGCTGCGGGTTGTTCTGCGCGACCGTGTTCTTCTTCATCAAGCGGCTGCCTGCTTCGAAGGGTGCAGCCACGGCCCCACTCGACCCCAGCACGGACGGTTTGCTCAGGGGAGCCGCTGTGCTGATTGACTCGGTGCTGACCGTGGGCGCCCTGGCGGGGTGTGCGGTGTCGCTTCAGGCGGTGCTGGAGGTGTTGTTATGAGCCCCCGGCACATGCTTCACATCGGGGTGGATCCCGGCCTGCCCGGCGCGCTTGCGGTGGTCGATGGGGCGGCGCGACTCCAGATGGCAGCGAGTTGGTGGGCGGTGAACAAAGAGGCCCACCGCATCACGACGCGGCTGTGGTGGGCGGATGCAGACATGCAGCCCACGGCGCTGGGCGAGAGGAGCCGACTCTCTCTCGTCGGTGATTGGCTCGCCTGCGGGATCGCTCACGGCCTTCACGGTCATGTGGCGACGTTGACCTGCGAAGAACTCTTTGTGAAGAAAGAGGCGGGCGGTGGTGCTCCGATCCTGCTCACCGAGTGGTATGCGGCGTCGATCTGCGTGCTCATCGAGCACGCCTGCAACGTACCGACGCGGCGGGTGCGTGCGGTGACGTGGCGGGCGCAGGTGTACGGCCGTGGCGGTGGCGGTCTCGACGGCCCAGCGGCGAAGCGTGTCGCCCTGCAGCGCGGCCCGGGCCTCGTATCAGGGCTCGCAGCGGCGCTCGATGCCTGCAAACCCCCACGGGGCAAGCCGCCCCACCACCTTGCCGAGGCGGCGATGATCGCCAAGTGGGGACGGGATCAATGGCGTCATCGTCAGCGACCGCACCGAGAGCCTCAAGCGCGGATGTTCGGCGGAGGTTCCCGATGAGCGCCGACGTCATCTACAAGGCCTGCCCGGAAAAGGGCAAGGGCGGCCACGGCTGCATCCAAGGGAATGTCCGGGTCTATGGCTCACAAGCCTACGCCGAGCGCTACGCCGAGACGATGGCGGCGCTCCATGGCCAACGCTGGGTCGTTTACCAGATCTCCCGACGGGGCACCTATGGTCTCATCTGCCGGGTCGATGGCCGGAAGGGGGCGTGATGGTGGCGTTTCGACACGACGCGCGTCCTCTGCAGCTGTTCTGGCGGGTGCGCTATCCCGTGCCCCAGGCCGAGCTGCGGACGCTGCGCCAGGCGGTCAAGCGGTTCGGGCTCGACTATCGGGTCGGGTTTCGGCCACCCGGCTGCCAGGATGTCCATTGTGTGATCTGCATCGAGGGATTCGCCACCGAGGGGCAGATCCAGGCGCTCTCCCGGCTGTGGGTCGAGGTGCTGCGCGTGAGGTGGAACCGTGGGCAGTGAGCAGCTCAACCTCGTCGCCGGCGCTGCGGTGCGACATCCCGGCAAGGGTGAGCGGATCGCGGGCGATCGGTACTACACTGAGGACCCGTTGGCATCCGCCATCATTGGCGAGTTGGGCTACTTCCTGAGTGGAAACATCTGGGAGCCCCACGCGGGCGGCGGCGCGTTCACGCGGCCCCTGTTGCAACTCGCCGCGCGTCGAAAGCTCATCATCAGCGACCTCGACCCGGAGGCGGCGGCCTATGACACGACCGATCCGTGGGCAGTGATCTGGCGTGGGGTCGACTTTTTGGGGGCGACGGCTGAAGACATCGCGCAGACGTACAAGCCGCAGTGGATCATCGGCAACCCACCGTACCAGGACGTTGAGGCCCACATCCGGCGGGCAGTGTGGCTGACTCGGCAGCATGTGGTCTTCCTATTGCCCTCGACGATTCTGCACAGTGCAGGCCGAATCCGGCTGTATCGGGAGTGTGGCAACCCTCGGCACATCTGGCACCTTGCTCAACGCCCCTCGTTCACCGGCAAGGGGACCGATCCCCGCAACTATGTGCTGGTGTGGTGGGATAAGGCTCATCTCGGAGAGACGACCTCGACGCCCTGTTGGGACTGGCGAGGTGATCGGTGACGGCTCCAGCTGCGCAAGGCGCCTGCTGGCAGGTCTACCAGGGGGACGCGTTGGTAGTGCTGCCTCAGCTGGTCGCCGCGGGCCTGCAGGTGGATCTGGTGCTGACCGATCCACCGTACAGCTCTGGCGGCGCGTTCCGAGCCGATCGGTCGGTCGACCCGCGCAAGAAGTATCTGCAGACTGGCAGCAGCAATCGGTATCTCCCCACGTTTGGTGGGGATAATCGCGACCAACGCAGCCAGGAGCGGTGGTTGTCATGGGTGTTGGCGCGGTGTCTGGAGCTGGCTGCGCCAGGGTGTGCGGTGGCGGTGTTCAGTGACTGGCGACAGGTCGCGGTCACGCTGGACAGCCTACAGATCGGCGGGTGGGTATACCGGGGGCTGCTGCCGTGGATCAAGCGCAACGCTCGCCCGCAACCGGGGCGGCCCCGTCAGTCTGCCGAGTTTGTCGCCTGGGGCTCGGCGGGGCCGTTTCGATACGCGGGAGATCCGCTCGCGGGCTACACAATTGAACAGCCGCCCTCGTCACAGCGTCGAGATCACGTCACGGAGAAGCCAGCACGAGTACTCGAGTGGTTGGTGGGGCTGGCCTCACCCGGTGGGGTGGTTCTCGATCCATTCGCCGGGTCGGGCAGCACCGGTGAGGCCGCGATCCGAAGCGGTCGCAACGCTGTTCTGATTGAGCGTGAGCCAGCCTACGTCGAACTGATCGCGCGCCGGTGTCAACAGGCGGAAAGCGAGGGCGTGCAGCAGGCCCTGCTGGGGGGCGTATGACCTGGGTCGATCAGCTCCGCACCTGGCCGCTCGCCGATCTGGCGGGTCGGTTTGGTGGTGAGGTTCGGGGACAGGGCAATCGCTGCCAGCTCCGGCCGTGCACCGCGTGTGGGGCGATGGAGCGCAGCGATCAGGACAAGCGCTGGCCGGTGCAAATCAATGGTGCGCAGTGGTATTGCTACGCCTGTCAGACCGGTGGTGCGGCGATCGAGTATGCCGCTTATGCGGTGTGTGGTCGCGTGCTGCCGGCGGGCGATCCGGGCTGGCAGCAGCTGCGGCAGACGCTGTTCGGTGAGGGAAGTACTCCACCACCGAAGGCGAAGCCACCGAAGCCGTTGTCCCCACCGCCTCGACCTCCACAGATCGAGGTCCGGGATCTGTGGCATGCGTGCCGACCGGTGACGGACGACTACCAGGTGGCGCGTTGGCTGCGTGGCCGTGCCCTCGATCCCGAGACGGTGGCCCGATTGGATCTGGCCCGGGCGCTGCCGGTCGGGCGGCGGTGTCCGCGCTGGGCGGGCTCGCGGGGGCGGTCGTGGGCCGAGAGTGGGCACCGGCTGCTCTTGCGAGTGTGTGATCACACCGGGCACACGATGGCGCTGCGGGCGCGGGCGGTGGTGCCCATCGAGAAGGGTCAGCAGAAGACGCTCGCCGCCCGGGCGGGGCCGCGGTCCTCGACGGGGCTGGTGTACGCCGATGCGCCCGCACGGCGGATGCTGCTCGCCCACGGGCAGGGGCCGCCGGTGAACCTGATCATCGCCGAGGGTGGTCCGGATTGGCTCACCTGGGCATGTCGTGAGCTGGCCTGGGCCACCCTCGGGGTCTTCAGTGGCAGCTGGGCCACGGCGATCGCCGGGCGCATCCCCGACGGCTCGACGGTGGTGATCCGCACCCACGCCGACGCCGCTGGGCAGAAGTACGCCGACCGCATCGTGCGGAGTCTGGCGTTGCGGCGTGACTTGAAATTGTTCCGCCGGTGTGTGCCGGCCAATCCTGAACCTGCGGAGGGCGCGGCATGACGACCAAGCCTCCTGATGACAACGATCGCGCCCAGCGCGGTGATTTGAATGATGATCCCTTGGATGGCACCGAGCCGGTGGAGGGCTCGATGGAGCCCGATCCGGATGTGGAGGATCTGCTCTCCTGGAAGCACTCCGGGCGCCGGCGGCAGTACCCGTACTCAACCCTTCGGAACGCAGTGACTGTTTTTACTCATGACCCCCGATGGCGTGGTCGGCTCCGAAGAAACCTGCATGCGGCATGCTTCGAGGTTGATGACGAGTCGATCAGCGATCTTGCTGAGAGCAATGCGGCCCTTTGGCTTGATGAAGTCTACGGCATTGTGATGAGCACTCGACAGGTCAGCGAGGCCATGCGGGTGGTCGCCAACCGGCAGACCTTCCATCCGGTGCGGGACTATCTGGGCGCGTTGGAGTGGGACAGGGTCGAGCGGTTGCCGACGATGTTGTCCCGCTTCTGGGGCGTGAAGCCCAGCGAGCTGGTCAGCGAGATTGCACGGTGTTGGATGGTAGGGTGCGTCGCCCGGGTGATGCAGCCAGGTTGCCAGATGGACACCACGCTGATTCTGGCGGGCGAGCAGGGGGTTGGAAAGTCCAGCTCGATTCGCTACGGCCTGGTGCCGTCGCCGGGATGGTTCTCCGATGCGCGCATCGACTGTTCAGGCAAGAACAAAGACACCTATGCGCTCATCAGCGGGATCTGGATCTACGAGCTGGCGGAGCTGGAGGGGATGCGGCGAAAGCAGGTCGACGAGGTGAAGCAGTTTCTCAGTGTGACAGTGGATCGGTATCGACCGAGCTATGGGCGCAATCCCATTGTACAACCCAGGCAGACGGTGTTTGTTGGCACTACCAACCGGGAAGTGTTTCTCGATGATGCGACTGGGCACCGCCGGTTCTGGCCAGTCACGGTCGGCAAACGCATCGACCACAAGGGTATCGCTCGGTGGCGCGATCAGCTGTGGGCGGAAGCGGCGGCACGGTACGCCCGCAAGGAGCAATGGCACCTGAAGCGCTCCAGCGAGCCCTTGCTCAAGGCGCACAATGAGCACTTCGAGGCGCAGGATCCGCTGTCCGCGAGCGTGAGCGCCTTTGTGTTCGCACAGGCACCGGGCGGCAGCTTCTCGGTCTCCCAAGTCCTCGACCACCTCAAGGTGCCACAAGAGCGCCGCAGTCGTCGCGACGACAACCGCATCGCGGCGATCTTGAAAGAGTGCGGCTGTATTCGAGACGGCCGATCCAGCAACAAGACCGGCCGGATGCACCTCTGGAAATTGCCCCAGCCACACTTAGTCTTTGATGGAGAAAATACTGCCTAAGTAGAACCAACCACCAATACAGACGATTCACGCCCTACCCCTCACGGGATGGGCTTAGGTTGGGTTTACCGTTGGGCACACGTTGGGCCTGACGGTTTTTTGCTTTTGGGGGTGTTTTTATGACTACGCCCAACGTCCCAACCAAAACACCTTCCAAAACTTTCCCTATTCTCTTCTTAATATTTTTATATATATTCTTTTGTACGTTAGGATCTTCATTGGAAATGGTAGGGCTAAACTTAGGATAAGTGCTCCCAACGGGTACGCCCAACGTGCGCCCAACCTCAACACGTTGGGCCGGTGCGCAGGTGGTTTTCGGTCGACGTCTGCCCGAGTTGTGCGATAGATTTTCGTGTATGCCCCAAAACACGCAGGATCACATCCTCGCCCGCCGAGAAGCCGTCTGGCGGTTGAAGCTCTCCGGCCGGTGGTCGATGGTCACGGCTGAGGCACTGGCGGCACGCTGGGGGGTTGGCCTGCGCCAGATCCAGAAAGACCTCGAGGTCGCCCAGCGCAAACGCATCGAGGCGCTGCAAGGACCGCGGCTGGAGCAGATGCGCGCCGAGATCGCCTTTGGGCTCAAGGAGGTGCAGCGCCGGGCCAAGGCGGCCAGCAACTGCCGAACCTGTCGCGGGATTGGCTATATCGAGCTGGTCGAGCTGGAGCCGGGCACCTGGTCGGAATGCGACACGTGCATGGGCTCTGGACAACGACGGGACGCGGACTCGCGGATGTTGATGGTCGAGCGCCAGGCGTTGATGGACCTGGCGCAGCTGTACGGCCTGACGAAGGTTCCTCCGGAGGTGGCAGTCCAGATCGGCACGGAGGACATGGATCTGTCTCAGCTGCTGGAGACGATCTCAGAGGCGGAGGGCGTGTTGAAGCGACTCGCTCCCACAACTTCATAAGGAGCTCAATGTGAGTGCCTCTTACTCTCTGCCCGCGTTGCATCGTCTGCGCTCCGTGGTTGAGCAGGCACGCCGGGTGATGATCCTGGCGCGGTTGGGAGAGCTGCAACTGAGAGAGCCAGAGCACCAGCTGTTCAGGCGCGCGGCCGAGGCCAGTCAACAGCTACAGTGGGTGGCGTCCCGGTGGCCGCTCGCGCTGGCGCGGCTGTGGCGCCCGCGGTGTCAGCGGTGGCTCGGCCTGCCAGAGGGGGAGGATCCGCGACCGGAGGGTTGTGGCCACGAGCTGGAGCTGCTCGCCCCCGGGCAGTACACCTGTCCGAATCCAGACTGCGAGATGCACGGGCAGATCGAGGCGCGCACCAGCCAGCGCGATGCTGTGGCGATGGCCTTGGATGTGGGGCTCATCGCCGCGTTGATTGGCGGAGCGAACCGCGGAGGGAAGACCGAGAGCGTGAGCCAGCTGGCGGTCGCCGTCGCCGGCGGTACAGATCAGTGGTGGGTCAGGAGCTGGCTGGCGCTCAACGATCTCCCGCCGGATGCCATCCAGTCCGGCCCCGGCAAGGTGTGGATGTCCGCGCTGACCTTCTCCGATTCTGTCGAGTATCACCGGCCGAAGCTTGACCAATACCTGCCGGTGGGCACCGAGCGGCGCAACTGGCGCGCCGAGAACCAGGCCCGCGCGATCCTGCCCCACGGTGGGGAGATCACTTGCAAAGCCGAAGCCCAGAAGCGGAAGAAGTTCCAGGGCTCGGCGAAGCACCTGGTCATCCTCGACGAGGAGCATACCGAGGACATCTACGAAGAGTGTCTACGCGCGACCGCCGACCTGCAGGGCAAGGTGGTGCTCTCGATGACCCCGCTGATGGGCGTGACCTGGCCGCATCGGATCTTCATCGCATCGCCATCACCCGACGTCGGCGAGCGCACGATCCTCGGTCTCGACAATCCGCACGTCCCCAGCCGGGGGCTTCGGAAGCGCTTCCAGAACCTGCAGCCTGAGCGGCGCGATGCGCGTCTCTTTGGCCGCTGGGCCACCGCGAAGGGTGTCATCTACCCCAGCTTCTCCAGGGCGCTCCATGTGGTGCCACGCTTCCCCATTCCACCGGAGTGGAAAAAGTACCGGTGCATCGACTTCGGGATCTGGTTCGCCTGCCTGTGGGCGGCCATCGATCCCAACAAGGACCAGCTGGTGGTCTACCGGGAGCTGAAGACCTACGACGTCCAGCTGGGCAGCAACGCGCGCACCGTCAACGCCCTGTCGGGGACCGAGCGCTACGCTGCCAGTCTCGCCGACCCGGCCGACAAGACCGCGCGGGTGAAGCTGAGGAAGCAGTACAACCTCCACACCCGCCCGGCGCAGAAGTCCATCGAGAACGGTCTCGACGCGGTGACCGAGCGGCTCGCAATGACCGAGCAGAAGTATCCCCGGCTGGTGATCTTCGATGACCTGGTCGAGCTGCTCGCGGAGCTGCCGCTGTACAAGCGGGACGAGAACGGGCAGATCATCAAGAAGAACGACCATCTTTGCGACGATCTCCGCTACATCTGCTACCACCTGGAGCGGTCGAGCGGGCGAGGCGTAAGCTTAGGAACTGCAGAGCGATGACGTCGATGAGCGCGACATCCTGAAATCATTCAAAAATATAGTGCTGTTTATACCGGCTTCGGCAATCCAAACAGCCCGCGCCCCTGCGCGATGCGCTCTTCCTCGATGCGCAGGATCTGCTCCCGCACCGCGACGTCCAGGATCGCGCGGCCGTCTGCGGTCTCCAAAAAGTGTCGGGCCAGCTCCGCCAGCTGCTGGCCACGACTGCGGCCGCCGTCGATGAGCACTGCGCCAGCGTCGGCGCCGATGGGCACCGGCGACAGCTCATAGAGCACCTGACGCATGCTGACCAGGCCGCGATCAGCGTATCGGGGGTCCTCCTCATCGAGGGCGTTGCGCGGCTGGGCCTGCTCGCGATCGATGAGGAAACCAACGCTGACCTCTTGGAGGTAGCCGGCGGCGTATTGGTGGGCGGTGAGGTACGCCGGCGGGTTGAACGGGTGGTTGGTGCGCGGGTCGATCTCGACGTTGAAGTCGACGTCCATCTCCATCCGGTTGGTGTCGGGATGATAGCCGGCCTCGGCGATGATCTCTTGGCCTGGCGAGTGGCCGATCGGGTGCATCGGTGCACCGCCGCGCCCCCCACAGAACCCGGGTCCGTTGTGGGCCCAGAGGACCTGGCCCCGGTAGCGGCTGAAGTCCCAGCCTTTTTGCATGAGGATGTGGCCGTCGCTGGCCGGTGCCTCGGTGGACGCAATGAACCGAAAGCGCTTCGGCACGCCCTCGACCTCATCGAACCGCACCATGTTGCCGCCCACGCGGGTGAACCAGCCATCGTTCATCATCAGCAGTCGACTCATGAAATCCTCCGTTTCGGAAGGCCGAACAGGCCGCGGCCGTCGATGACCTGACCTCGTCCTTCGTTGGCTGGATCCTCGGTATCGGTGTCGGCGTCCGGCTCCGGATCATCAGCGGTCAGTTGTGGGGGTGTGGCTGCAGCCGGCGCAGGCTCTTTGCGAGGACCGACCGGCATATCCGGCAACCCCTCAAAGGCGGCAGCCTCGGCGGGGTCGGCGTTGAGCTTCTCGACCATGATCACCACTCGATTCAGTCGAGCGTCTCGACCGGCTTGCAGGACATCCACGCCGCTGAAGTCGTGACGGATGCTCAAGCGGCGATCGAAGCGACGGGCGAGGGGGGTCCACACCGCGTCGCTGATCGACTGTGCATCTCCGACCAGCAGCTGCCAATAGGTGCGCTCCTGTGCCTCGGCGAGGGCGTAGTTGGCGGTGGGCAGGCCGACCATGTGGGGCGGCACACCGGTGACGGCGAGGACCGCCTCGCGCACCAGCTGGCGGAGCGCCGGGAACTCCATGTCGCGCGGTGACCAGGTGGGCATCTCGGCCTTCATCGCATCGCTGAAGACCAGCACGCCGCCCGCTTCGAGCAGCCGATCGGCCTTCTTCTTGATCTCCTCGCGGAACTCCGCCGACCAGTCGCCCCCGCCATCGTCTTTCGGGTCGGGGCTGATAAGCATGTCGGGGCGTCCGCGCTTGGCCTGCTCGGCCGCGCGCCGAGAAGCCCGGCGATCGGTGGTGAGGTCATCGTGCAGCGCGCCGATCGCGCCGGAGCCATACAGGCCGCGTGGGTCATCCTCCCAGCTTGGCATGCGGAGGTGCAGGATCTGCTCTCGGGGGTAGACCTGCTTGGCTTCTTCGCCGAGTGCGCCAGTGAAAACGAACTCCGCGACCCCCGTGCGGCGGCTCGGTCGGATGCGCACGCGGTGGGGGTGGAGGCGGACCAGGCTCATCAGTGAGCCCTTGCCGAACAGGGCGGTGTAGTGGTTGCCCGTCAGCCGGTGGTCGATCGTCATCTGCATGCGGAACTGGCGGCCGGACTCATTCGAGGATGTCTGATCGAGCAGCTCGTGCAAGGGATGGTCGTCGATAATTTTTGCGCGTCGCCCTCGACCTCTGACCACCTGCAACGGCAGGCCAGCCATGTCGGTAGACCGGCGAATCATCGCTGCGTAGACCCAGGGAAAAGCCTGATACGCGCTCATCGCGGCGCGAAGGTCATACGTTGGCGCGATCTCAGTGGGCAGCGCAAAGTCGGCGCCGAAGTCGGGTTGCGCCACCGGCTCGGCGCGAGAGAAGAGCGCGACCAGCTGGCGCCAGGCACGCGCGATCCAGGTTGGGCTGGGTTGGCTCATGGTAGGAATCTACTCTTGATAGAATTATTTTGCGATAGATATGTATCGTAGATTATCCTGTGCGCGTAGACCACGTCGACCTGGAGACCCCATGGCGTTGATCGAACTGACTGGAGAGGCCACTGAGGCGGACGTTATCGCCCGCATAAACGCGATCATTACGGCCATTCGCGCCATGGATGAGGGTAGCGGAAGGACCGATGAGGCGCTGACCGATCTCCGTACGGCTGTGCGCACCCTGCAAGAGTTGAAGACTCCCGCCCAAGTCGACGGCCCTAACTCTCGACTCTATGAGCGCTACCTGATCCTCAATGAGGGAGCTTCTGAGGGCGTTGTGGTGCGCTTGTATGGCGAGGTCGACAAAAAGACGCGGGTGTGGATCCCTGGGTTTCTCGATGACATCCGTGATGAGCGGCCCGCTATTCAGCGCGAACTGCAACGCGTCATCGAAGATCGCGCCATCATCCACACCCTGCGCGCTACGCACTACAAGCGGCTACCAAAAACATCGCTCACCCCCGGGTGTGATCAGCGCATCGAACGGCTCATCAGCCAGCTGCCCGACCGGTTCGGTCGGGCGTTCGTGGATGTGACTGGTGAGGGGGCGGAGTGGATTCCGACCAACACGCTGCCCACGCTGCTGCAAGAGATCATGTGGATGCGGCAGCTCTCCAGCGTCTTCGATCGTGAGATCCAGTTCGACCGCGATTCCAAGCTGCCCTACCTCGACGGCGCGCTGATTCCGTACCTGCGCAGCAAGGGCGTAGACAACGATCCGGCCAAGTTGACCCCCAGCAGCATCGACACCGACGATCGGGAGTTCAACCTGGTCAACATGGGGGTGCGCACCCTCATCGATCGCGATGCTGGTGAGGATGCCATCCTGCCGGTGATGGACCTGATGCGGCAAGCGGTCGCCGCTGGCCTCATCGCGGGCGAAGAGGACGCGCTTTTGAACGGCGATACTGGCACCCACCAGGACACTGGGCTCGATAGCTGGAATCCCGACGGCTACTACAGTGCCGCACCGGGCGGAAGCAGCCGCGACCACCGGCGCGCATGGGTCGGCATCCGCGCCCGAGCAGTAGACGTCTCCAACACCGAAGACCTTGGCGCCTGGTCGGCGAGTCCGAGCCTCGACACGCTTGTTGGCGCGCGAACCAGCCTCAAAGGCCCAAAGATGGGGCCGCGCGATGCAGTGTGGATCCCCTCCGGGCTCGCCAGTGCCGCATTGCTGAAGATGGACGACTTCCAGACGCTGGACAAGTACGGCCCCGGCGCAGTGGTGTTCACCGGCGAGATTGGCCGTATCGCCGGTGTTCCGGTGATCGAAAGCCAGTTCGCCACCGATGACCTGAACGCCAGCGGCATTCACGACGGGGTCACCACCACCAAGGGCAGCCTCAACCTCGCCCTACGCAGCCGCTATGTCCGCGGCGTACACCGCAGCCACGGTGTTCGCATCGAGACCGACGTCGACATCGACACCAACTACACCACGATGGTCGCCAGCCGCCGGCTCACCTACAAGAACATCGCGCCGAACGACGAAAAGAACGTGTACAGCGGCTACAACATCGGCTGATCGGCCCCCCCCACCCCTCCGTTTCACCGTATTCCTGAGTCTATCGGAGAAATCCATGAAGCAGTTGATCCCTGTCACCCTGACTATCAACGATGCACAAGGGGTCGACGAAGACCGCTACATCACCCCTTGTCATCCCGACGGCGGCGAGTGGAAGCTGGTCAAGGCTGTGCTGGTGCCCAACACCACCACAGCAGTCAACGGCACCAACTATCGTACGGTCACCCTCAAGAATGGGTCGGCCATCCTCGGAAGCCTGACAACGAACAGCTCGGGCGGCGCCGCCTTCACTGCAGCCACTCCCAGCGCGTTTGCGCTGTCGGGTGGTGCAGACCTGGAGTTCGCGGCGAATGAGGACCCCCTGCATATCGAGTCCACCCACACGGGCGGGACTGGCGCTGCGGTCACTGGTGTGGTGCAGCTGAGCTTCGAGCGGTTGGCGTAGTCGATGTTGGTGTCGGTGACCCATCGCGGAAAGGTTCGTCTGTCGGCGCATGAGTCGGCAGACGGCACCGCGTGGGAGCCGCACGAGACCCGGCAGATCCATCCGCAGACCGCCGGTCTGCTCCAGCTGCAGCACCCGGGGCGGTTCGTCGTCACGAAACCGTATCGGCCGTTTCCACTCTTGATGACGCGGTGAGGTGCCCATGTCGCTCATCACTGCTACCTTCGCTCGGGAGCAGATCCCCAGCCTCTCTGGAAATGGTGAGGACGCGCTCCTCGACACGTTGATCGCCGCTGTCAGCGCTGCCTTTGCGCGGCACTGCGGCTATCCCCCGGCGACCTGGGGCAGCGACCCCACAATGACTGCGACGACCTACACCCGGCGACTCACCGGCGACGGGTCGCGGACGTTGACCCTCGATGTTTGGCCTGTGCTCCAGAAATCCGACGTCACCGAGGTTCGCGTCGATCCGACGCTCGACTTCACCGACGATATCTACCTCGTCGACGCCGCAGAGTACGCGCTGGTGCCTGACCACCCGGGGCAGCTGCAGCTGCTCTCGACGTCGACGCAGGGGCGTTGGTCTCGGCTGCCAGATGCCATTCAGGTCATCTGCACCGCGGGCTATCCGGTGACCGCTGGAGTGGTCGATGACAGCGGGCTGCAGCAGGCGGCAAAGTGGGCGGTTCGCAGCTGGTACGACTCCAGGAAGACCCAAGGGGTCAGCCAGGTCACGCACGACATCAACACCACGCAATTCCGAGATGAGGAGATCCTCTCGCCTCAGGTCAAGCAGCTGCTGGGTCGGTATCGACTGCCGCGGGTGGTGCTATGACGATCACTCTTGAAGAATATCGGCGACGTCTACAACGACTGCGATCGCCGCGTTGGGGGGTGGAGCAGCGCGAGCTGCTGGACGAGCTGCTCAAATTTGCTGTTGAGTCGGCGCGCGAACTGTACCTGCAGCGGCTGCGACGAGGGACCGGACGCCTCTTCGATTCCATCCGCCCCAACATCATCGACTACCAGGAAGGCGCCCTGCAGGCCGGCGGCGGCGAGGTCACCTACGCCGGGGTGCAAGAGGATCGCTACCACTTCCTGGAAGACGCCCTGGCGCTGGCGGCCGAGCAGCTGCCGGAGCTGTTCCATCGACGCATAACTGAGATCATGCTGGAGAGGGTGTGATGGCTGAGACGCCTACAACGCCTCGACTGTCTCTGCTGCTGCTCGGGTTGCAGACTGCGATCCAGGCGATCAATGCACTCGGGAGCTACGCCCTGAACTTCAGCCCTGAGGGTGTGGTGCAGATCGGCGAGCCGACCCCCAAGGATGGGCCGGTGCCTGCGGTCTGGATCTGGTGCTCCGAGGTGGTCTCTTCTGACGCACTGGAGGCGGGATCGTTCTATCGCAACCCCCGAGTCCGCATCGAGATGCACCTTCCAGCGTCAGATTCTACAAATCAAAATCGCCACCTGGCTGCCATCAACGCGCTGCACGAACTGCTGCAGGCCTTGGAGATTGATCGGCAGACTGGAGAGGGGATCTACGCAAACAGCGATGTTGGGCTGATCGAGATGCGGATGACCAGCGGCAAGTTCAGCGGTCATCGCACCACCGACACCGGCCCCGTCAGAGTGCATGTCGAGCTGGCTCCTTTCTACAACGTGGCCAACGGTATGGGCCTATGAGCTACTTCAACACCAACTACACTCAGCGCCTGGAGTTCGGCATTTACAACAGTGCTGGCGCTGTTTCGGGCACCGGTGAAGCGACGCTCAACATCCCGAAAACACTGCAGTCGTTCTGGGGACATGTCAAGCCCGACGGCTACGACGTCGTGTTCACGACCGCTGATGGCATCACCGTGATCCCACATGAGCGAGTATCCGACTGGAACCACGCCGATCGGGTCGGAAACTTCAAGCTGAACGGGCTGACCCTGGAGGGGGAAGCCACTCAGCGGTTCTTTCTGTACACCGGCTATCCGGGACTGGGGGATACTCCCGGGGATGACCCGTCGACAGGGTTGTCTCAAGGGGGCAGCCCACTCAGTGGTGACATTTTCGGCGCGATCCCTCGAGGGGAAATCATCCAGGTCAGAGTCGGCCTGGAAGAGCAGGAGGCGGAGCAGTCTCGCAACGCCTTCCAGAAAGAGTCCTCTGAAGTGTTGCGGATCTGGTGGGATTTCACGCAGTTTCTGCACGTACACCCAGAGAAATACAACGGTCGCAACACCTTCGAGGAGATTGCGGCGGTGGTTGGGGTCGACGTGAGCCTGGTCGGTGCTGGCTCAGATGGCAGCATGTTTGCCGCTGAGGAAACACGATTCGGCAATGGCCTGGTCAGCACCATCATTCGGGCTGGCACCAGCACCAACAACTACACCGCAGTCTGTCGGATCAAGACCACGTTTAACCAAGAGATTGAGGGCCGGACGAGATTCCGCGTCCAGGACGTCACCTGAGGAGGTTTTATGACCGTCGGAATCGGCCTCGCGTTTGGCATTGGCGAAGATGACACCACGTTCGGCAATCCCGGTAGCATCGTTACTTGGGTCCGAGGCAAGGACAGCTCCCTGCGCGTGCGCCAGGAATACACCAAGCGTGCGGAGTTGGCCACGGCAGGTGGCAGCCCCATCCGGTCCAACAAGTTCCTTTCCTCGCAGTCGGTTCAAGGGACCATCGTTTTCCTGATGTCGCTGGAGGGGCTTGGGCTCCTCTTCAAGCATACGCTGTGGGGCACGCCTGTCACCACGGGGACCAACCCCTACAACCATCGGTATTTCGCTGGGTTGGAAGCGCCGGCGCTGGGGCTCACTATCGCCGTGAACCGCGGCAACGGCAGCCGAGAGCTGTTCAGCGGTCTGAGAATCAGCCGCGCTCAGTTCCGCTGGCAGACAGGCTCACTGATGGAGGTCACGCTGGACCTCATCGGCACGACTGCAGCGGCGCGTGACGCACTGGGGACACCGTCCTACACCGCGAATCAGGTCGTCATTCGACCCGCGACCGCATTGACCGGCCAACTCCTGGGGCTGCCCTCCAGCCAGTTCCAGAACAGCACCCGGTCGTTGACCATCACGGTCGACAACAAGCTGGCCCCTCGTCAGCGTCTCGGCAGCGCCATCACCAAAGACCCTGGCGTACTGACCGATTTTGTCGATGTGATGGCCGACATCGAGATCGACCACAGGAACGACAACATCTACAACGCCTACCTCGCAGGCACCGAAGATGATGCAGTCTTCTTGTTCACTGAAGGGTCGCGGAGTTTGCAGTTCACCCTGCACAACGCCTACGCCACCGATCACAACGGCGCTCCCATCAACGGCCCTGGTGAGGTGGGGGAAGGCTTCCAGCTCCATGGTCAGAGCGGCGGCAGCAACTCCGGCTTTGAGATGCTGATCGTCAACACTCAGGACAGCGCCATCGCTGCATAGGAACCCGATGAAGATTGCGCAAGCACTCGATCAGATCAGCCGCGATGAAATCACCGTCACCGTCTATGGCGATCCGGTCATTTTTCGCTTTCGCGCTGTGAACAGCAGCGACCTTATCCAAAACGGGACCGTGAGCCTCTTGGCTGCGGCGGTGAAAGTCGGCGGCGACAAGCAAGCAATTCTGGAAAAGCTGGCCAAGGATTCTAAGGCCAACCCCAGCATCATTCAAGACGCCCTCAATATGTACATCGCCGCCGCAACAGCGGGCGTGTACGAAGCGAGCGTAGATGGTGGCCAGAACTGGGAAAAGCTCACTCTGGTGCCTGCGGGACGGGCGGACAACCCGGAACACGGCCTCCTCTCGGTGAATGCCATCCCAGACGCCGCACTCCAGGAGATCGGCCAAGCGGTCCTCGCGTTGTCTGACGAAGGAGGCGAGGCGGGCCGGCGTCTCGCTCGATTTCTCGGAAGAGATGCTGCTCACCCTTGACGCCATTGCCAAGCGCCGCGGCTGCTTCGTATTTGAAGTACTTCAGCTCTCGCCGTTTCAACTCGGTCTGGAGCTGCAGTGCCTCGACGCAGCGATCGCGCACCAGAACCGACGCATGGCTGTGATCAGCACGCAGCATCCTCTCGGTGTGGTTCCCACCTTCGCATATGAGGCCATTTAAGGTATGAGTGGTGTCGTCGAACACATTCTCCGTTTGAGAGACCAGGTCAGCCGCAACGCAGACCAAGCCGATCGGAGTGTGCTGCGGCTCACTCGCACTACCGAACGGGCCGAGCAAGCTGTCGAGGACCTCGACCTCGCCGAGCGTGGGCTCGCCGACCAACTTGACCGCACCACTCGCGCCACCGAGCGGCAGGGGCGTACCGCCGGCCAGACCGCTTCGGCTCTGCGTCGCATGGGGCGCAGCGCGCGCAGTTCGGGGCGGCTGTTCAAGGGTCTCGCCGGCACTTTGTCGACCACCGCCAGCTCGGCGGGGCAGCTCTCGGGTGTGGTGGGCGCGTTGGTGCCCGGCATGGGAGGGCTTGCGACGACGATCGGCGACGTCGCCGGGGCCGCTGAGTTGTTCGCCGGCGCTGGGGGTGCGGTGCTCCGGGTGCTGGGACCGGTGGCGATCGCCGTCAGCGCTGCTGCAGCGGCATATACGATCCTCAACAACCGCCTCAAAGAAGCCAATGAGCGCGCCCGGGAAGCCGCTAAAATCGCCAGTTTGGCGCAAGTTGGTAAAGAGTCTCGCCTCGGCTTTGAGGAACGGACGCAGCAGATGGAAGACATCGCTGCGGGTCGGCGAGGTCGACGCGAAGAGTTGATTGATGAGGTGACAGGTCTCTTCGCCGATCAGCTCAATCCTCTGCGCGGCAAACAGGGAACCATCCTGGACTCAGGGATGATGGAGCGCAACGACGCGGAGGCGGTGCAGGCGCAAAAAGAGTTTGCTGAGTTGAAGCAGCGCGAAGGCGCAATGCAGGCCAAGATCCTTGAGCTGGTTGAGAATCGCCTGAAGGCCGAACAAGCGCTTGCTGAGATGGAGCGCGCGAAAACCGACAGAAGCCAACGTGACAGAACGTCCCAGGAAGATGCTGGACCTCAATCGCTTTCGAATCTGATGGGGCGCCGCATCAGCGCGGGAATGGACGGGGTCGCTGCAGGGGACTTCTCTACACGCTACGCCGCGCAACAGGCGCAGATCCAAGCGGAGACCGAGGGGATACGTCAGGCTCAACGTGAGCAGCAGCTCCGCGGCGTCGCCGGAGCACTCAATGCGGCCTCGTCTGGTGCGCGTGGGTTGACCAACCTCATCGGGCAAACCGGACCAGCCGGTGCCATTGCGGCTGGCGCGATGAACTTCGCCGGCACTCTAGGCGAGCAAGGCGGTCAGGAGACTGCCGAGCAGCTCGTCGAAGAAGTTAGCAACATCGGCCGCGGCATCGGCGAGCTACCAGAGTTCCTCACACGACTGATTGCGGGGCTTCTCACCGACCTGCCGATGGCCATTGTTGAAGGGCTTGCCAACGCGCTGATGGACATCTTCGCCGGCCTTGAGGCTGCGATCCGGTGGCTGAGTGATCGCGAGTACCGCCAACAGCAGCGCAACCGCAACCGCAACAACGGCACCCGAAACCGTCGCCTACTCCAGATCGCTGGCGCGTTCTCCACAGATGATTTCGGCTTGTTGGATTCGCTGGCTCGCTTCGATTCCGGGACCTCCTACGTCGCCCGCAGCGGTGCCTACATGCTGCACCAAGGCGAGGCCGTCGTGAACACCTCTGGCACCACCACCGGCCGACTGCAAGAGCAGATGCGAAGTGTCTCTGGTGGGACCAACCTCACGATTCAAAGCCTCTGGCCGCCCTCCGCGCAGCAGGTCAACGACACCGTCCGCGAGATCAACCGCCACACCGGCGGCGGTGCTCGTGGCTTGGCCTTCAACGGCAACGGGGGGTGAGATGGGCGTCAACCACCCTGCTTTCTTCTACTATCCCGACCCCCGAGGCACCCTTGAGGTCATCGACTTCGGGGAGGGGGCGAGTGATCTGCAGGAGGTCCCTGGAGCGGTGGTCAACGATGCGCAGGGTGGAGATGGAAGCTTTTACCGGCAGTACCTGACGCCGACATACGCCGTCCGGATCGTGCTGGAGCGCTTTGGGCCCGCGGCGCAGAACGCTTTAGAGCGGGACCTGCAGAGCCTGCAGGAGCACCTGCACCGCGGCGGCCGTGTGGGGTTTTGTCGCAATCGATCCAAGGCCTTCGCTTCGCTGACGAATCTTTCTTACGACCGTGGCGACGCGCAGATGCTCACTGCCGGCAATGCTCTCGCCGCCTGGTCAGACACCGCGGACGCCTCAGCTCTGGCGGTCGGAGATGAAGTCGTCTTCGAACAGCCGCCGCCCGTGACGCAGCGCGAAGTCTGCGCCCTGTTGTCGACGTCGGGCAACGCCTTCAGCCTGCAGTCCGGCAGCGTGCTTCGGTACACCTACGACCAGCCGATGATTGCTCGATATCGGGATTGTTGGGTGGAGTTGTTCATGACGAAGGAGCAGATCAAGCCGATCGTCAACCACGACCACCGCAAGAACTTCACCCTGGATGTGACGCTGTCGTACTCGGTGGCCGATGCGTATCGCCTCCTCTCAGGGGCTGAGCCCACTCGCCAGGGCAGCGACAGGCGGTTCTCTACCGTGCCCGATCTGCGTGGCACCACCTTGCAGAGCGAGACGTACAGCCCCGCTGAGCTGCTGGCTCGCTTCCGGAGGCTGCGATGACCTGGGGAGCCGCTCAGATCGCCAGTCTGCGCCGCCCTGAGGCGCAGTGGGTCCTGGAGACCGTTCGCATTTCGGCGAACACGCTGGGCACGCCCGGGTTCCGTGCATCGAGTCACCCCAGCGTCTCGGGTGGCAGTCACCAACTCGCCGCGGACCCTTCGGCCCAGGGCGCAACCCTGAGCCCGCGCAGCTGGTCGAGCACCTGGGGCGGGTTCGGCATCTCCGTGATCGCAGAGACGCCGTTGGAGCTGCGCCAGCTCTCGGAGGCGATGCCCCGCGGCGCGATCGTTCGCCTGCGTCGCGGCACTCCCTCGCTCGCGGTCTCCCAGTGGCCCACGGTGGCGATCGGCGCAGTGCAGAACCTCCGGGGCAACACCTACCCGAACTTCCGGCTGAACTGCATTGACCCGCTCGCTGGCCTTGTTGGTCGGGTGGTGAGCAGCAACCTCTCGGTGAGTGAGCAGCCACTGTTCAGCGACGTCTCCGAGTCCGCCGAGACCTTCCTGACGGCGGACTACACCGCCGGCGCCGGAAGCATTACCGTCGACAATCCGTCCATCTTCGCGAAGTCCGCTGGCGGACCGGGTGCGGTCCTCATCACCCCGGCGAGCGGCGATCCATTCTACGTGCTGTATTCGGGGATCACCGGCAGCACCCTGACCCTCACCGGCGGCAACGTGATGGGCACCACCCGGGTGAATGCGGTGACCGGTCGACCGGTGAAGCATGTCGCCTATCTCGCAGGTCACCCCCTCACGATCGCCAAGAACATCCTTCTCGGAACCAGCTCGGATTACCCTTCGACCTGGCGCCTCGGCTTCCCGACAGAGCTGGTCGACTCCGACGACATCACCCGACACCTGACCGGCGTGGGAGTGCCAGCGACAGGATCGTTGCAGTGGACGTTCCCGGTCCTTGAAGCGCAGCCCGATCCGGTCGGATGGCTGACCAGCTTCCTCGCCGCCGGCGGGTGTTACCTGACCTTCCGACAAGGCAAGATCACCGTCCGGATGGGGCAGGCGACACGCCCCGCGAAGCTGCTGACGAGCTACACGATCCGCGATGCGGATATCTCGCGGGTGGATAGCTACGAGTCACACCTGCAGGCCGCACAGCCAGAGTACTTGCTCACGTGGGCGACCACAGCCACGGGCACCTCGGTGACCCCATCGGGCACCATTCCGGCGGCACAGAGCCGGCCAGCTGGTGCCATCTACGCCTATGACGTCCGCGATCGCGTGTTCACCAACGAGTCAGCCATTCGCGACCTGATGCTGGCCCGCCTCGCCGAGCCGCAGCTGCGCATCCCGGAGCGCCTGGTGTTGCAAATGGCGGGCCTCGAGGCCGCGCGGCTGGCGCCTGGCGATGTCTGCCCCACAGAGCTGCGCAGAGCCCCCACCCGGATGCCGTGGGGCGCCGCGGCCACGCCTTCAGGGACCGCTCGGATCGATGAAGTCTCTCCCAGCTGGGCGGCGGGCACCGTCCGGCTCGGCCTGTTGCAATACCCCGCTGCCTGAGGAGTTCCCATGTACCAGTTCACCGTAACCCCGACTCCCAAAAAGGTGGGTGATCTGCGGGTGTATCAGTTCCGCGTCACGGAGATCGCTGTCCAGCCGGCGAGCGAATGGCTCATCGAAGACCTGCCCAACCTGGTCACGTTGGTCTCGTTCCGGTCGTACCTCTTCGACGGCGACAACGCCGCCTCCTTCCAGCCGGAGTTGGGGCTGAAGGCAGCATGGACAGCCGGCTCTCTCGATCACCTCACGGGCCAGTCTACCACCACCGCCGTCGATACGCTGATCAACGACTTCACTCGGATTCCTCTCTTCTTGCCCGATGGTCGGATTTATGGGCGAAGCAAGCCAGACGACACCGCAGTGGGCATCACCACCGATCTCGTGCTGGTTGCGGGGGTGGTGTGATGGGGTTCGAGGTTGATCAGGGCTGGACTGGGGAGGGGTTGGCGCCGGAGTCTGGCGGTGGTGGTGGAGGCAGTGGCGGAGGCAGTGGCGGATCGGTGGGCCTGGTGGAGTGGCTTTCGATTGACTTCGCCACCCTCGCTGATCAGGACTTCAGCGTCACCCCGACGCTCACGGTCCAAAACAAAGACGGCGACGACGTCCTCCTCCGGAGCACCATCGCCGGCGGCGGGTCGCTGAACATCGCCGCCGGTCGCCTGGTCGCTTTGGGCAGTGTCGCTGGCGAGCAGGGGCTGCATTTTGGCCTTGAAGAGGCCATTCCCACCCTGGCCTACACCGATACCGTTTTCTTGCTTGCCGAGCGCACCGCCTTCACCTTCGGCGCACAGTTCGCCTTCAACGCGGTTCAGTTCGGCGGCGGCAGCGGGAATACACCGTCCGGGTATTCTCAGCGACTCTACGAGCAGCGGGTCAACTCCAGCGGCGCGTTGGAGACGTCGCTACGGGTGCAGACCGGCACCTACCCCTCATTCAGCGCTCAGACCGACACGCTCAACGGGCAGACCCCGCACCAGTGGTTGGGGTTGGCATCCATTGGCCGCACTGGAAAGACGTACTACCAAGCCAGCAACGCGGACGTGCCAAGCCCCTCGGCGATGACCGTGCACGCCACCCGCGATCGCAACGCAATCCCGACTGCGAACAGCCGCGCGTACATCTACCAAAACCCCGCCAACCCAGGCAGCTCGTCCACATCGTGGCGGCGGTTGGTGTTGTTCAGGGTGGAGCCCACACTATGAACAGAGGAACCATGAATCACGCGATTCTTTTGCTCGACTACGGCCACGGAGGTCTGGTCGACGGCAAATACCAGACCAACGGCAAGTACTACACCTTCCTCAACAGCGACGAGCCCCTCACGGTCTACGAGGGGGTGGTCCAGCGGGCGATCGCCGCGCAGTTGATCGGCCTGCTGCTCGACGCCGGCGTTCGGGTCTTCGACGTGGTCCTCGGCGCCGAATGGCATCGGGCGCCAACGTGGCAGGAGCTGGAGCAATACGACGTCCCGCTGCGCACCCGGGTTGATCGTGCCAACCGACACCCCGATGGGCTGTACCTCAGCCTGCACAGCAACGCGGTGGGCAACGTCAACCAGGGCAAGGGGCGCAGCGCTCGCGGTGTGGAGATGTACACCAGCAAGGGGCAGACCGGCGCCGACGCAGTCGCCGACAGCCTCATCGGCGCATTCCGGAAGCGGTTCGCCGAGCACAAGCTCCCCATCCGGCGGGGCGACTGGCGAGACGGCGACGTCGATATGGAGCAGAACTTCTATGTGCTCCGCAAGACGCTCATGCCCGCGGTCCTCGGTGAGGTGGGCTTCTTCACCAACATTCTCGACGCCAGCATCCTGGTGAGCGAGGAGGGCCAGCGGGCGATCGCTGAGGCCTATGCCGCTGGAGTACTTCCCCACCTGGAAGCAAGCGCGTGATCAACCTGCAGCGCCAGCTCGTGATGGTCACGATTGTCGTGGTGCTCGGTGGTGGCACTGCAGCTGGTGTGTTGTGGTTGCTCTCACCGGCACTTGTCCCAGTGGAGGCGACCCCGCCAACACAGACCCCTGCAACGGTCGCTGAAGATTTACTCGAGCAAATTCATGTGGAGCAGGTCGAGCAGCTGCAGCGCGATCTCGCAGGAGACGATCCGGAGCAGCAGCTCACCGATCGCCTCAACCGTCGCCGAGGGGGTGAGTGATGCGGTGGCTGCTGGCCCTGATGGTGATCGGTTGGGCGGCCGAGCCGCCCCCACGCCCGGTGGTGGCGACCGATCTCCTGGAGGCCGACCCCACACGCTGCACCGAGGCGTATGCGATCCGGATCGACCAGGTGGCGCCCTGTCGAGGTGTGTTGCTTCCGGTTGGGGAGCTGGCGCAGCTGGAGGCGAGCCGCCTCGGCCTGGAGCAGTTGGAGGCGCGGTATCGGATCGACACCGCGACCCTGGCGCAGCAGCTGGCTGCGCGCGATCGCCAGCTGGAGCTGGAGCGCGCCGATCGCGCCAGGCGCACCTGGCAGACCGTGGGCCTGGTCGCTGCAGGGGCGGTGACGACCGCGGCGATCAGTGTGGCGCACGCCCATTCACTGCCGAGGAGGTGAGCGGTGCAGCAGCGCGTATTGGTGATCGAGGATGACACTGCCGATGCGCGGTTGGCGACCATCGCCCTCAACGGCGGCTACGACTGCACGGTGGTGAGCATGATCTTGGAGGCCGATGCGGCGCTGCGGTCGAGCCAGTTCGACTTGATCATCACCGACCTGAGTCTGCCCGATGCGCCCGCCGGCGCTGAGCCGGCGGTGGTCGCTCACCTGCGCGCCAAAGCACACCGCGAGACCGCCATCGTGGTCTACACCGGCGCTGACCTGCCGGCGGCGATCACCGCCAGCCTGGTCGTTGCTGGTGCAAATTCAATCGTTGTGAAACGGCACCCCGACAATGGACAGCTTCGCTCAGCGGCAGCAGCTGCTGTAGCTCACCGGCGTGCAGAGCTGCAGCGCGAGGCGGAGATCCGACAGGCGGAGCGCAGCCTACTGGGTGAACAACTCGAAGAGATGGGGGCTGCCACCCGAGAGAACACCGGTGTCGTCCGAGGACACAGCGAGCTGCTCACCACGACCGCGAAAGAGGTTGCTGCGACCGTCGCCAACGCCATGGAGGAGGCGCACGGGATGACGGGCGGCCTCAAAGAAGAGGTGGCAGAGATGAGGACAGCGCTCGCCGAGATGGGGACAGCGCTCGCCGAGATCAGAGACGTACTCACCCGGCCGTCGTGGCCTGCCCGTGCAGCCAGCTGGCTGTGGAACAGCGCCCTCCAGTCATCACCTACAGTCTGGGGTCGTCTGCTGGCTGTGGTGGCGTTTGTGGCCACGGGGATCGCCGCTGTGATTCCGTGGTTTCAGCCGGTGGCGGAGTACCTCAACACTCTGCGAGAGGTTGAGCAGGCTCCTTAATATGGAATAAGAAACCCGCCTTTCGGCGGGACGCCTCAACTCATTCGGCGCTCCATCTCCCCCTTTATCAGTTCGATATCACCCTCTCCCATCGTCCCCATCTTGGCGCGTAGGCCGATGCAAAACCGGTAGCGGTCATATTCACCGTTGAGAATGTCACGGTAAATCGCTTTGAAAACATCACACTGATCTTCATCGTCAAGGTTGGTCAAAGAGAAGTAGAGGTCGATGAAGGCTTGGTCTGCGCGGCTCATGGGTTCTCCGTTTTTGTGGGGCTTGTTCGTGTTCCCCCCTGACATTTATATATTAACTGGTACTAGATAATAAACAAGGGAAAAGTGGTACTAAATATTGTTGTTATTCACCTTGCCACTGTGTCAGTCTTGCATTATCTGGTCCCAAACAGCGGAGAGATGATGTCAGAATCAAGAGGCCCTGGCCGCCCCCTGAAAGAGCCGAGCAAACGACGGACAAACAAAGCGCCGGTCAAGGTGTATCTGACCGATGATCAGCGTAAAAAGCTCGATTGGCTCAAGGGCGGGTCATCGAACTCAACCTATCTGGCTCGGTTGATCGATCGGATGGCTGAGGAGGATGGATACCCCGGCTGATCAATACATCCACTACCTCCGTCTCTCCCGTATGGGGGGGGGGTGAGTCATTGCCCACAAATATCAACGGATATCCGCATCCTGTACCGTACAGGGCATCGTACAGGGTCTCGGCTTTGCGAGGCTGTACAGGGCTTCAAATCACCCTGTACGGATCCCGATGAGCCCGATGAGCACTACATCATTCTGTAATGCAAGATTACGATATTGATTCCGTGTTTATCGGGTATATCGACGATCGTACAGGGTGAGCGTACAGGATTTACGCTTTTCGACGGTGTGCGTTGAGCGGTATCACCTTCTCGGTGCGATCGTCCAACACTGCCGCCGCTTTGTCGAGGTCTTCTCCAACTGTCTGAGCGTAGAGCCGCAGTCCGATCGCGTATTGGTGGCCCATCTGCGCCTCGTAGGCCTTTGGATCGACCTGGGCGCGGATGAGGCGCGTGCTCGCGAGTCGCCGGAGTCCATGTGGAGTATACCGATTCACCTTGCATGCTTCGCAGGCCTCCGCGAGGACGCGGCTAAATCGAGACCGCATCGAGTCTGGGCTGAGGCTGTAGGGCTTCTGTGGGCTCCGCTCACGGTGGGCTTCGATCGCTGCCGCCAGGTGCTCACCCACCGGAACCTCACGCGGCCCCGTCTTGCCGTCGAGGTGGAGCGTGAGCGCCTCGGCGTCGTAGTCGCGCCAAGTGATTCCACAGGCCTCACCGATGCGTGCACCCGTCGACAACAGGATCTCGCCGATGAGCGATAGCTCCCCCGGCGGCAGCGCAGCCTGGACCCGCATGGCGTCCTCCAGGGATGGCGTGACGTGGTTTTGTGTGTAGCCATCCACGCGGGGCAGCTCGACAGCAGGCAGATCCACCGCTGGCACATAGCTCCGGCTCCGGCCAAACTTCCACGCGCGACCGAGCAGTCGGTGCGCATGCTGAATGGTGCGCACCCCTTTGCCCTCGTCCTCCAACTCATCGACCCACCCCTGCAGATCCGACAGCGTAATGCGGCGAACATCCAGTTCATCGAGTGATTCGAGCATCTTGCGCCACTTCACATACTGCTGGTGGGTGCCCTGCGCGATGCGCCCGCGCTCAGCACGCCCCTCTTCGTGCTTGAGGTAGGCCTTCAACAACCGGGCGATCGTCGGCGCCTTGGAGGCAGCCGGTGCCGGGGCCTCATCCTTCCATCCCCCCTCTTCATTGAGCCGCTGCAGCAGTGCCTTCACCTCGCGCCGGCTGTAGCGTCCTGATCGGCCCTTCACCGGTTTCTGGGCCTGCCCTTCGTGGTAGACCACCTGCCAATACCACCGGTCTCGCCCCTTCAGTGGGGGCTTTTTGGCGTAGGCCTTCAGGCGACCCACAGCCACATTTCTGGGTTTCTTCACACTCCCTCCTGGTTTGAGTGTGCAGAGACTCTACTCCGGCATCTCGACCAGCCCATCAGCACGGCTCGCCTGGTTGAGCTGCTGCTGCGTCTGCCGACGGGCTGTTGCAACATCGGTCAGGTGGCGGAGATCGTCGAGCCAGACGACCTCCCGGCCGCCGATGACATGCACCAACCCCCGCTCCTTCAGCAGAGCACGGGCGGAGGAGTCTCGAAGCGGAATCCGACGGATCGCCTCATCGATGGAGATCCACCGGTAGGGATCGGGGCAGAGCTTCACGCCTCCAGCTCCTTGAGCCGCACAAACCGCTGCATCAAGCAGTCATGGGAGATGACGTAATGCATGTCCGTCTCTTCGCTGAACAGCTCGACATGAGATCGGGTGACGTTGTGCACATGGTAGCTGTGTTGGCTGCCTTTGTGCTGCCAGCGCGTTCCCAGCAGCGCGAGGTGCGTGCGCATTTCCGCATCAACCAGATCGAACGCTTTGACAAAGTCTGTCTCCGCCCACACGCGCTCCACGCCGTCTGCATCGGTGTAGCGTACAGCAGGGATCCAGCCATACTGGGAATCGCGCAAGTGAGGCGTTGCGGCAACCGTGTGGCTGTTGCCGCTGTGTCGATGTCGCCAGACTTCTCCAGGGCGCGGGTTGAATTCGCTCATCCCACCCTCCGCTCAATGGCATCGCGCTTGCTGCCAACAGTGCGCGTCACGTAGCCCTTGCGCTCCAGCGCCTTGATGTGATCGGCGGCGCCGTTGGTCGAGGCGATCCCGAGCATGTCGCAGATCTCGCGAATGGTCAGTGAGGATTGGTAGCGCTCCTGGTGGGAGAGGATGGCGTCGAGGACGTCGGCCTGACGTGGAGAGAGGTCTGCAAGGGCGGTCATGCGCACACCCCATGCTCGATATCGGAGCCGTCAGGATCGATGATGGTCCATTGGTGGAGGCGGTAGGCGCGGCGTAGCCGATCGAGGCACCACAGGATGTCTCGATACTGACGCCGGCGCCGGACGGCCTGTTGCGGGAGGCCGCCGCGTTCGCTGTGATGGGTGTAGGAGAACTGCAGGGTGTACATTACTCCTCCTGCAGAGGAGGGTTCAGCGCCAGCTCCACCTCAAATGCGATCCTGTTTGTCTCTTTTCGCAACAGCTCGATCGCCCCTTGAGCGCGAGCGAAGGCGTTCTTAAGGACGGTCAGATCGGGGATGTTCGGCGAAATCGCGCCAGAGATAAGCGGCTCATCCATCTCCTGGTCGGGCAGCCAGCGCTCAATCTGGCGGAGCTCAGAGGCGAGATTGCGCAGCTCTGCACTCTCCAAATGGCTGCGCTGCTTCTTTACGTCGTCTCGGTAGTAGTTATGCATGGTCACTCTCTATGGTGAGGAGAAAGCCTCAAAACCAGCTGGTCGCTGCATTTTGTCTGGCTCAGCTCCGTGATTCAGGCGGCCCGCGACACCACGTCGCGAACAAATCGGATCGAGCCCACATCGACAGCGGGCAGTGCGAGGCGCGGCTGCTGGCCGATCCACAACACCCGCTCCTCGCAGGGGTGAGGACGGTCATGCCGTCGATAAAACTCTGGGTACAACTCCGTGAGGCTCCACAAGTACAACGCGAGCCACACCGCACCATCCGCCCAGCAGCTGGCGACCAGCCCCCAGTGCAGCACGCTGGCGATCTGTTGGACGCTCGGAGGACCATCGGCGCGCGGGTAGTCGTCGAGGGCGGGCAGATCGTCGAGGCTGGCCAACAACACCAGCGGCATCCGGTGACAGTAGAGGTTCAGCCACCGGTCGGAGATGTGCCGGATCGACCGGCCACGGGGGAGATCATCGAGCATGGTCCACCTCCTCGGAGACGGCGCGGAGGACCTGGTCGAGCGAGAGGCGGCGGTCTTCGATGGAGACCGTCTGGACAAGCTGGGCATCGGTGGCACCCGCGGCGATCGCGCGGTTAAAACAGGCGAGGAGTTCGGCCTGTTTGATCAGGCGATGTCGATACGCCCACAGGTCGAGGGCATAGCGCTGCGAAGGGGACAGCGGCCGGGACATGGTTCGGCCGTAGACCTGGCGGAGGCGGTTGCGCCTGCGGATCTTGGTGGTGCTCATTGTTGCCCCCGCGCCCAGCGGAGGATGCTCTCCAGCATGTCAACGGCCGCCGCAGCCGGTGTTTCCTCTGCACGCAGGGGGCGGGATCCGCCTGCCCAGATGGGGTCAAGCCCGTTGAGCTTCAGCCCAGCGAGATCCACCCACACCCCCGGCTGGCCTGCATCCGTTCGGTGAGTCTCCACCGTGATTGTGCACCGCTGGCGGCTGGACAGCCGGTATTCATCACACCAGATCTCCACTGCGGCCTGGGGGTCTTGTGGGGAGGCCAGCGGGGTTAACAGGGACGTCTGCTTCATCGCCCCCTCCCACGCAGATCGCTGTAGGCCCGCATCGCGTCGAGCGTCCTGTCGGCGGCTTGGTCAGCGGCCCTGTCGGCGAAGCGTCGAAGGCTGGCCTCACGCTTGCGCAGCTCATCGATGGCGGCATCGCGCATCCATGTGTCGGCACTGCGGGTCTGTTCGGCGAGGAAGGCAAATTCACCGGCGTTCATGGGGCCACCTCGCCGAACGCCACCGGCTGCAGGTCCTCCGCCAGCCATCGCTCCACTGCGCGCTCGATACGCGCGCTCAGCGCGCGTATCAGCTCCGGATCGATCTTGGCTGGTCTCAGGTCTCCACCCTCCTCGGACGGCACTCGGCTCAAGAATTCCGCCGCCCGTTGCAGTCGCCCGGCATGCCAATCGGTGTGCTCATGATGCGTCACGATGGCACGGGTCGCGTGCACCCGGCGACGCAGCCGGGCCTGCGCACGCTTGGCGCGCAGGTGGAGACCGGGCTGAGGGGTGGGCACCGTGACGATCGGCTCGGGAGGCCGCGAACGGATCGCAGCGGCGAGTTCTGCTGCGGATTCAATGACATTGCGGTCGACCTCCATGTGGAGGTGGTGTTCAACAGGTGGTTTCTTGGGCGGGGGTTGCTCTTTCTCGGCAGGCGCTTCCGTGCGCGGGATGGCGGTGTCCCGGAAAATCTGCGCGGGCCCGGTGCGCTCAACATACCCACCGGGAGTCGCGCCCAACTCGGTGTCGAGCTGCTCCACCGAGGGCGGCTCGGGGGCAGGTGTTTCCGCCGCACTCTCAGATGTTTCCGCCGCACTTTCTGGAGGTTCCGTCAGACTCTGTTCGGGCAACTGCTCCGGTGGTCGCTTGGCGCCCGTCATGTGGGCGACGGCCTGCTTAAGCCGGTTGGTGAGGTCGTCGGGCCAACCGAGACCGTCGAGGTGGTCGCGAATCGCAGGCGTGCACAGCGCCTCTTCGGCGCGGCTGCCGCGCAGGGGGGCCACGCCCCGATCGCCTCCGGCGAAGTTTCGCAGGGCGTTGTAGTGCCGCTTACAGAGGCCCTTGCCAACGGTTTTGCGGGTGCAACCCGGCACGGTGCAGCGCTTGATTTGGGGTGCGCGCTTCGGCTTCGGGGCGGGCGTGGAGGCCGTCTGAGGCTTTGGAGTGGGTCGAGAATTCACAGGGGCCCTCTTCGCCCGCGGTGGGGCGGTGCGACCGAACTGGGCCTGTCCCTGCACGCGAGGCGGCACGGGGACGCGCTCGGCGCAGGCCTGGCAGCGAACCACGCCCTGTAGCGCATCGCTGTAGGGGGTTGGTGCGCCGCAGGCCTTGCAGGTGGCGGTGTTCGGTCGGGGTGGGTTGATGGGGGCGGTGGGTCGAGTGGGCTTGGTGGCGAGCGCATCGAGACGCTCCGCCACAGGGCGGCTGGGATCGCCGAGACCCCGGTGGCGACGGATGGCGTCGCGGATGGCTTCGGCGGGGGAGGTGGTGAGGGCGCCGGCGGTGAGGGGCGCGATGCCATCCGCCTCGGCGCACCTCCGACAGATCGCCACCCCACCCGGATCGAGGGCAACCACCGGGGCGTCGCACCCTGGCCGTTCGCAGACCATCGTCTGGGGGAAGTGAGTGCCGGCGCCGTGACTCATGGCAGAACCCGCACCGTGAGCGCCTCGAAGGCTCGGAGGTGTCGGTCACGCTGGGGGACGCGGTGTTCCTCGGACCACTGGTCGACATCCAAGACGTAGAATCGACCGTGGCTGTTGAGGTGGAGGTAGGCCCAGAGGCCCTCGTCGCCGATCGGTAGGGTAAAGCGGGTACGCCGCGGCATGTTCTCCAGACGCCGTTTCCAAGTGCGAATACGCTCCCGGACGGCAGCGATGTCGAGACGCTCGGCGGACAAATGTGCGCCTGGGCTGATGGTGAGTCTCATCAGATCGACTCCCTGTCATCGCCGACAAAGTCGACTCCAGCGAGGGTGTGCATGGCGCGGATGGTGGGCCATTCGCGTTCGTCGAAGACCAGATCGCCGCACTTGGCCCAGGTCTCGGTAGGGAGGGTGCGAGTGAAGACACGGACGTGGACGTGTCCGCCGAGAACCTCGTAGCGCCACCGTACCTGGAGGTTGCGCTGCTCGTCCCACATCATGGGGTATCCCGTGGTGTGGAGCGGAAAAACTGGGTGGTCTTCGGCATGCGATCGTTGCGCACGTTCATCACAGGCTCCGCCCGCTTCAGAACGGCTGCAGCCAGGTCAACGCCATCGAGGTCCTCATCTCCGCTCATCTGGCGGACGAGATCGACCACGATGTCGGCCAACGCGCGCTTACTGAAAGCGTCCATGTAGCGCTCGACAGCAAGAAAATCGGTCTGCGTCATGCGTTTGGGCATGATGGTCTCCGTGTGAACAAAACCAACGCACGACCATTGTGGCGAATGCGCAGGTGGGGGTGGGTCTTCGCTGCAGCCTGCGCGATGTCTTCAACCGAGCAGCCCGCCACCAGGTCGGCACAGTCTCGCAACCAATGCGGGATGTCGTCTGAACCCGCGCTGTCATCACAGTAGGTTGTGTAGTACCAGAGCGCGAGCCCTTCGACGTTGACGCCGTCACCTCTGATGTAGAGGCCCGGTTCGAAGTGGAGCTGATCAGCCATCGCCAGGAACGCGGTGCGGTTGGTTGAATTCAGTCTCATGCCGCCCCCTTCTTGCCCGCGTTGCCAGACTGGTAGACGACGTCGCCGGCGTTCTCGCAGATCCAGGCGAGGCACTCCTTTCGACGCTTGGCGGACATCTCCTCCAGCCGAGGCCACCCCTTGAAGTCGAGGAAGTGTGCCACCATCGGCAGGGTGATCTGGCGAGGCTCAAGCAGGCGAATCGCAGCCTGTTCTGCCGCTTTGTTCCAGTCCGCGTGAGGCTTCGGGGCTGCGGCTGCCGGAGCGCTGGTGTGCTGATGGCGCGCTGGTGGGTTGGTGGCGCGCTGCTGCTGAGGCGGTGTTGTGTCTTCATCGGCCCGGCCCGGCAACTCCTCGACGCTGGTCATGCCAATTCCCAGATACAGGCGCAGCGCACGGTTGATGGCGCGGGTGCTGGCGATTCGTGGGGTGGCGTTTTTGATGTCGGTGTTCTCTGGCGAAGCGTCGGCGATGTCCACGAACGTCCCGCGATCCCCTTCGGCGGTCGCTTCGACCATGCAGAACCCCGACGCGATGTCATGCGCCAAGATCCTCGTGATGCGAACCGATCGAATGCCGTGGTTGTGGGCGAGCCGGACGAGGCCAGCATGGTTGACGTAGGGCTTTCGACGAATCATGGTGATTCCGCCAAGTTCTCGAAGCTCGTCAAGGTTGACGGCCTCTCGACGGTTGGCGGTTGGTGTTGAGTCGGACATTGCAGCTTCCAGGTTGGGAAGGATTTGGGTTGGATCAAGGTGTTCGGCCAGCCATTCGACCCGCGCCTGGCAGGCGTGGTCTT
>JBCBMF010000006.1:0-36124 GCA_039822905.1 Planctomycetota bacterium | reverse complement strand
GTGCACGCCCGCCGACTTCAACGCCTGGATCCTCAACTTCAACGCCGGCTGCTGATCGCCGACAACACATCGCGTCGATACCACCGGCATGAACCACCGCGCCGCCGGTCTCGCCCTGCTCGCTGTCGTCCAAGTCTCAGCACCGGCGTCCGCCGATCCGCCGGGCGTGGTCACCTTCCCACAGATCGACGGCACAAGCTCGTCCGAGACCGTCGAACTCGCCGGCGACGAGCGATTCATCGCGCTCGCGGTCGTTCGCTTCTCTTTCAACACGACGCGCTCGGGCTTCATCGCCATCCTCGACACGCAGACCGGCGAGCAGGTCGCCCGCATCGACCCGCCCGACCCGAGTGCCATGGAAGCCTTCGGAGTTCAGATCGCCATCGACGACGGTGTGCTCTACGTCGCAACACAGCGTGATGAACGCTTCGGCCTCCCCGACAACCCGGGCGGATCCGTGACCGCGTTCTCAATCCCCGAGGGCGATCTCATCGCGACGATCGCCGCACCGACAGCGACCGGCTTCGACTACTTCGGTCTGCCAACCATTCCGACGGATGATGTGCTCGTCATCGGCGCACCCTCCGAGGGGTTCCCAAACGCCAAGTCCGGCGCGGTTTACACCTTCACCCTCCCCGACCTTCAGCTCATCCAGCGCATCGGAGGGATCAACGTCGAGCAGCAGTCCGTCGCGTTCCCCATGATCGCCAACGATGACTTCATCGCCTGGGTGCGAGGCACGGAATCGAACAGCCTCCCAGATGACGCCGTCTTCGTCGTTCACGACAGAGACACCGGGCAGTTTGTCACCGAAGCCCAGCCAACCGCGGATGGCGTCGCCGTGACCACTGCCTCGTTCGGCCTGGTTGCGGACGGCCGCTACGCCGTTCTCGGAGATATCAGAGACGACCGCGCGGGCGTCAACGCAGGGTGGGTGTACGTGTTCGACTTCCAGCAGATGGAGTTCGTCAACTCGTTCGGACCGCCCCCAGGATCTGATGGACGACGTTTCGGCGTCCAGATGGCGATGCGGGGGAGCTTCGTCGCTCTCGCCACTCCAAACTCAACGGACACGATCTCGGGGCTTCAAAGCCGCATCGATATCGTGCACGTTCCATCAGGCCAGCTCGTGCGGTCGATCGACCTGCCTGTCAACGACGCGGGCGACTTCGGCACGCTTTCCGGCTTCGGCCAAGCACTCACGTTCGTCGCGCGTGGGATCGCCATCAAGTCAAACTCGCGGTCCGGCGGCACGCGAGTCGACTACATCCCCATCCCCGAGCTCTGCCCAGCAGATACCAACGCCGACGGCGACCTCACACCCGCCGACTTCAACGCATGGCTCGACGCCTTCAACACCGCCGCCCCGGCCTGCGACCAGAACTACGACGGCCAGTGCCGACAGAACGATTTCAACGCCTGGATCGTCAACTTCAACGCCGGCTGCGGCTAACCGCCAGACACGCATTGCCGATGCGCCCACAACCGACAGGCTGCCGACGAGCCTCAGCGGACACTGGGTCCGAGAACCTGGGCAAGCGCGCCCGAGGATCGACCGTATTTCGCACCATTCGCCCCCGCAAACTCTTGACCACATCCCCGGGATCGGTAGTCTGAGGGAATATGGGACAGGGAGGGACAAGGACCGGATCAGCCCCGCCGACGGCCTCGGCATCAGGCAATCCGTAGGGGTGGGCGGAGCTCGCGTGCGATTGCCATCGTGCCCACGCAACAACGCTCGACAGCTACCCCGTCCCCCTTTCCCTTTCTTCTTTCAGCGTTCAACGTGATCGATCGTGAGAGCGACGGCAACCGCTCAGCTGTCCTCGATCTGAAGCACGATCGGCTGCTCGTGCACCACGCCGAGGTCCGCGTCCTCGATCTCGATCACAAGCGGGACCGTCCCCGAACCGAGCGGGGCCTTGACCACAAACCAGAAGTGCGCCCGCGTGCTCGCCGCCGGCGGCAGGTCGCCGATGATCGCACGCCCGACCCGGATGCTCGCCACATCGCCAGCCGGCATCCGAAGCCGCGCGACGCCGCCCACCAGCCGGCTGTCGCCGAAGTTCGTCACCTCGCACACGACCTGAAGATCGTCACCGGGCCTGAACTTCTCTTCAGCCCCCTCGCGCACGAAGCGCCCGTGCCGATCGGGCGTGATCGTCACGTCCGCCCGCAACGCCGGCGGCGGCAGCGGCGCGACCTTCAGCCGAACCGCGTCGGGTGATTCGATCTCCGCCTCGTGCCGCTCACGCGCAGCGATGTCGAACGAAACCTCGCTGTCGCGCACCGAACGCGGCAGGATCATCGGCGTCGTCACATCGATCGTCTCGCCCGGCTCCAGCCAGCCGAACTCCAGCGACGTTGCGCTCATCGCCCGGCCGCGCACGCTCGGGGTCAGATCGGCCGTCACCCCATACACCGGCCGCTCGCCCGTGTTCGTCGCCGTGCCGCGCACGATAAACGACTCCCCGGCGCGAACCGTCGGCGGGTCCAGCCGAATCTCGATCGACGCCGCGCCGCCCGGCCCACCAACGCCCTGCACCGAGCGCCCGCGGTCCACCGCCACGCCCGCCATCCGATCGATCGTCGCGATGTCGAGCTGAAGCCGTGCGAGCTCGAACAGCTCGCCATCAATCAGCGCATCGAGCGACAGCGGCCCGGGCTCCAACGCGCGATACCCCGCGGGCGTTCTTGCGAGACTGATGCACGTCTCGCCCGTCTGCGGCGGCACCACAAAGATCGGCCGAACGAGACTCGGCCCCGAAAGCCGGAGCTGTACCCCCTCGCCCGGCAGCACGCTCGACGCCCTCACCGGCAACGCATCCAGCGTCACGCACAGCCCGCCCGCCTCGGCCGACCACAGCCAGCCCCGCATGATCGGCGCGTTGGGCCGCGCCGGAGTCCGCGGGGCCGAGCCGCACCCGCTCAACGTGATCAGGGCCGCAGGCGCGACCACCGAGACCGCGGCCGCCAAGATCGCGCGTGCCGCGAACCCATTCATTGTGCACTGTCCGTCGGCGGCGTCCAGATCAGCCGGACGCCCGTTCGCGCATCGCCCTCCGATCGCGGCACAAGCTCGTGCCGCGCCGCCGTCCGCACCGCCGCCGCCGGCGAGAGGTACGAGCCGCCCCGCGTCATTGCCACCTGCTCGCCGTGCCCCAGGTCCGGCGCGATCACCAGCTCGGCCGCGTTGCCCAGCGTGTCGACCAGCCCCCACGCGTTCGGCAACTTCTGGCCCACGGCGCGGAGCTGCGCGCTCGAGTTGCCCAGCCACCATCCGGCATCGTCAACGCCCAGCCCCGAGCGAGGCCCGCTCGTGTCCGCCCGCGCCGCGTATTCCCACTGGCTCTCGGTCGGGATGCTGAACGTCCCGTCAGACGCAGCGCTCATCTCGGCCGCGACATCCAACGCCGTCTCGAGCGACAGCCCGGTCACCGGCAGGTTCAGGTCGGGCGTCTGCGTGTTCGTCCTGCCTCGCGCCGCCGCGAGCATCCCGCGCGTCAGCTCCGTCCTCATGATCCAGAACGGCCGCTCGATCCGCGCGACGCGCTGGTCCTCGGTCGCCCGCCGCCCCGGCTCGTCCGCCGCGCTGCCCATCTCGAACGCGCCGGGCTCCACGTACCGCAGCTCGATCGCCGTGCCGTCACGAAGCCGCAGCGTCAGCCCACGCGCCGCCTCCGCAGCGGCGCGCAATTCTGCCAGCACGCCCTCGGGCGCCACGCCCTCGACCGCATCGATCGCCTCGCCCGCAGCCCGCAGCCGCCGCTCGCCGATCAGCGTCTCGATCGACGCGACCGTCGACCGTGCCGCGCCCGCGGCCTCGACGAATCCGCCCCGCGCCGACGCCAGCATCTCCGCCGCCTCACCGAACGCGCCAGAGTCCAGCAGCGATTGCCCGCGCCCGTACCGCCGCTCGGCCGCGTCGAACTCCTCGGCCGCAAGCCCCGGAGCACCCGCGGCGATCGCGTGCCCCCGCGCCGCCAAGGCCGCTCGACCCGCCTGCGCCGCGCGAGACTCCAACGCCGATCGCAGCTCCGCCGCAGTCGGGACCTGAACGAGCGGCGTGTCCTCCGCCTCACGCTCCGAGTCGGGGACGGCTGTCTCATTTCCGACCGCCACCGAGTCTGCCGCTGTGTCAACAGACTGCGCGTCCGCCGTTACGCTTTCGCCGGCCGCGCCATCCTCCGCGACCGGTGCTTCGGTCGTTCCGCCCGCACCCGGCACGATGCCGCCGATTTCACCGTCAGTCGTAACGCCCGAGGGATCCGCGACGGGCCCGGCCCGGAACACCTGTTCGCCGGCGGCCGGCCCGGGCTCTGTATACCGCCACACGCCGAACGCCGTCCCGCCGACGACCGCGAGACCGACCACCGCGGCGCTCGCGCTGATCAGCCGGCGACGCAGCCGCGCACGCCGGCCGAGCCTCACGTGCTCCTGCGCTGCCGGGTCGTCCGGCCTGATCACCAGCACACGCTCCCAGGGCCCAACGGCATCGCCCAGCCGGCCCGATGCGACAAGCTGGTCGCCCAAGCCCCGCAGCCGCGTGAGCTCCGCGAGGTTCTGCCGCTTCTGCCCAACGAGCCGCAGCACGTGATGATCCGCCGGGAACCGCCGCTGCAACGCACTCAGCGCCTCGAGCGCCCCGGCGTAGTCAAACCGCGTCTCGCAGTCGTTCAGCGCCTGGACCAGCTCGGCCTTCTCGGCTTCAAGCGCGTCCGCCCGCTTGAGCAGCACCATCGCCTCGGCCGACTCCGCGTTGGCCTGCTGCGCCTGCTCGCCCGCCTCGCGCATCGCCGCGAACGACCCGCTCAGCTCCGCCTGCCGACCCATCTTCACCAGCGTCTCTTCGTCGGGGGCCGCGCTCCCGCCCTCGAGCTCGCTTGCGCGAAGCTCACGCAGAAACACCTCGACCGACGACTGCCGCGCCGCGACCGATCGCCCCATCGCGTGCCGGATCACGGGCCGCACCGACCACGGCAGCTGCTGCACATCGATCGTGCCCTGGCTCACGCCGGTCAGCAACTGGCACAGCGTCCGCGCCAGACCTCGCACATCCTGCCGCCGCGCCCGCGCCTCGTCCGATTCGTCGAGCCCTGCGATGCCGAAGTCGGTCAGCTTGATCGTGCCGTCATCCAGCCGGATCGCGTTCGACCCGCGCACCGCGCCGTGATACAGACCCGCCTCGTGCGCCGCGATCAGCGCCTCACCGATCTGGCCGACCGTCGCGATCGCCGCGCTCAGGTCCATCGCGCCGCCGGTCGTGACAACCCGCGCGAGGTCCGGGCCGTCGATGAATTCGCTCACGATGTAGGGCCCGACCGCGTCCTCGCCGATGTCGTGCACCCGCGCGATCCCTGGGTGCCGCAGCGTCGACGCGATCTCCGCCGCCCGCATCGCGTAATCGGCCGACTGCTGCATCTCCGCATCGGTCCGCAGCCGCTTCACCGCGACGCGCGCGTCCGTCAACCGATCGCGCCCGAGGTACACCGTCCCGCGGCGACCCGACCCGAGCAGCTCAACGACCTCGTACCGCCGACCGACCACCGTGCTCTGCACGACCGAGCCCGCCGGCTTCGCGTCCGCGGCGGCCGACTCGCCGTTGGTCGCAGACTCCGGCGAGACATCCGGCTTGGCCTCGATCGCCGACGCGTCCTCCGCCAGCTCGTCAACGACCGCCGACTCCATCGGGAGATCGGTCGGCACGGCAGGCCGGCCTTCGCTGGAAGGCCCCGCCGGCGCGTCATCGGGCGTGGGTCGAGGGTCGTCGGTCACGAGTCGGAATCATACGCCGCCAGGAGGCGATGCCCCCCAGGCGGCGTCGATCGTTCAGGCCGTCAGCGGATCGCCTCTCCTTCCGGGCATTTCCGCCCGCCCGGCGACCGCCCGCCCGTCAGAGCTTGAACCTGTTGACCAGGTTCTGGAGCCCCTCGGCCGCCTGGCTCAGCTGCGTCGCCGCCTGGGCAGCCTGGGCCGCGCCCTGGGCCGACTCGCCCGTTACGGCATTGATTGCTTCTGTCGACCGGGCGATCTCATCCGACGCGTTGGCCTGCTCGGCCGCCGCCGCCGAGATCGACTCGACCGATCCGCGCAGCTGCTCCGAACCCGCCACGATCCGCTGCAGGGCCTCGCCCGCGGCGGTCGCCAGCTTCACGCCCTCGTCGACCTGCGAGGTCGAGGTCGTGATCTCGCCGACCGCCTTCTCGGTCTCGCTCTGGATCTCGCGGATGCTGCTCGCGACCTCCTCGGTCGCGGTTGTCGTCCGCTCGGCGAGCTTGCGCACCTCGTCGGCCACAACCGCGAAACCACGCCCGTGCTCGCCCGCCCGCGCCGCCTCGATCGCCGCGTTCAGCGCAAGCAGGTTCGTCTGGTCGGCGATGTCGTTGATCACGCTGATGATCTCGCCGATCGCCTCGCTCTTCGCCCCGAGCTCGCGCACGGCCTCCGCCGACGCGTTGACCTGGCTGCTGATCGCGTGCATCTCGCTGACGGTCCTACCCACAACCTCGCCGCCCTGGGTCGCGTCGTCGGTCGACGTGCGCACGATCTGCACGGCCTCGTCGCTCTTGGCCGCGACCTCCCGCACCGAGCCCGACATCTCTTCCACGGCCGCCGAGACCTGCCCGGTCTGCGTCCGCTGGTGATCGAGCCCCTGCGCCATCTCTTCGCTGCTCGCCGCGATCTGCGTCGCCGCCGCCGAGACCTCACCGGTCGCGCCGCTCACCTGGCTGATCATCCCGTGCATCGCATCTCTGAACTCGTTAAAGCCCCCGGTGAGCTTGCCGACCTCGTCGCGACGCGCGGTGTCGTCCAGCCGCACCGACAGGTCGCCGGTCGCCACCTGCTGCACCGCGCCGACCACCACGCCGATCGGTTTGGTCACGAGGCCCCGCAGGCAGAACACGAACAGCCCAACGCCGATCAGCAGCACCGGCGTCGAGAACGCGGCGCCGCTCGTGAAGAAGCTGGCAACCGACGCGTCGACGCTGGCCAGCGGCATGCGCACCTGATACGCCCCGTGCGTGTCGCCCACAGCCCAGTTCTCCATCGGGAAGCCGAGCGGGTCCCGGCCGTCACCATCCGGGTCGTGGATCGGGTCGCCGGGCGTGCCGTGGCACATCATGCACGACTCGTTCAGAGTGATCGCCCGCTGGTAGTGGAGCGTGTTGGTCGCGTGATTGATGCGCATCAGGTGCTCGGGCCCGCCCGCGCCGATCTGTGATTCGAGGTCCGCGAGAAGCTGAGCCTCAAAGGTCGAACGCTCGGGCTCGTTGTCCTTGTTGCGGGCCTCAAACGCAACGATGTCGAACTCCAGACCCTCGCGCGACGCGGCATCTCCCGCCGCCGTCCAGCCGGCCACGACGGGGATCGCATCGAAGAACGCGGTCTCGGAGTAGTGCCCGCCGCTTTCGACGTGCGCAACAGCCTCATCCACAAGCGTTGGGACATCAATCGCGCCGCTCGTGAACAGCTTGCCCGTGTGGTTCTTCGTCTCATCGGCCACAGCCGTGAACGCGCCCGCCTTCTCGGCCATCGCCGCCTCCATGTCGGAGCGGTAGCCCTTGACGAAGACGACATAGTTCAACGCAAGCACACCAAGCAACATACCGACCGCGAGCGTGACAATCTTTGTGGTTAATCCGACCGTGTTGATCCAAGACATCGTGCGTCAATCTCCCGAGAACGCAGCCCCGCAGCCTCTGGTGGGAGTCTGGGTCGGTTCGTCGAGGATCAATCGGTCCCGATTCGTACACGCTGGATTCACAACGAGGAAGAACGCAGAGTTCGACGGTCGTTGAGTGCGGTCAGGGCACCGGTTTGGGTGAGACGCCGGACCTGTGAGCCAGGCGTGTCTGAAGCGCCATCGAGAAGGCCAATGCGGGCGACAGGACTCGAACCTGCACAGCCTTGCGGCCACGGGAACCTAAATCCCGCGCGTCTACCAGTTCCGCCACGCCCGCGGCAGAACCGATCCTAGTGCCCGCGCGCTGCTGCCTCCGAAAGACCCGCCGCCCGAAGCCGTACAATGCACGGATCCCCGGGAGCCCTTCAATGCGCCACGCCCTCGCACTCCATCTCGCCCCGCTGATGCTCCGCATCGGCCTGGGCCTCACCTTCATATGGGCCGGCGCCGCCAAGCTCACCCAGCAGATGCCGGTGAACGATCAGAACCGGGCCCAACTCGCCGCCTGGGGTGTTATCGAGGGCGACCCCGCTCCGCCCACGCCCGAACCCGAGGACATCCTGCCGGAGCGTGACGAACCGGCCGACGACCCCGAAGACCTGACGAGCCCGGCCAACACGCCGGCTCCCAAGCCGGAGTCCGAAGCCGACGAGCTGCCCGAGCCCGAACCCGAGCCCGCCGACGAACAGGCCGCCGCGGCTCCCAACGCCTCGCTCGTCGCGTTCCAGGACGCACCGACCATCGCCGAGCTGCCAGAAACCGTTCGCCGCGTCTACGGCCTCGCTCTGCTCATCAACGCCCGAGCCAACCCCGCACCAAGCGAAGACGGCTCGAGCCTCATGCCACTCTGGCCCCCGGCCCTCGCCGGCGGCAGGCTCCCGGTCTACTTCGCGTGGGGTGCCGCCGTCACCGAGCTCATCGCCGGCATCGCCGTGCTCTTCGGCTTCTTCACCCGCCTCGGCTCGCTGCCGCTCGCCGGCACCATGGGCGTCGCCATGTGGCTCACCACCGTGGGCCCGGCCGTCCAAACGGGCACCGCCACGCTCGGCTTCCTCCCGCCCGGCATGTTCGAGTTCAACGCCGCCAACCAGTACGTCTACACCATGGTCCTCTGGCAGGCCGCCTTGCTGCTGATGTCCATCGCGCTCGTCTGCACCGGCCCCGGCTTCTTCAGCATCGACCGCCTGCTCTTCGGCCCCCTCGAGCCCAAGGCCCCGAAGTACGAAGCGGACGATGACGGCGACGTCGAGCTTGTCCCCATGGCAGGCCGGCAGGGCGTGCGCCCCTCCGAAGACGACTAGCGCGAGCGCTCCCGCCACGGGTACACTGACCCCGTGACGGAGATCACCCCAACCCTCGCGACCGCGCTCGCCGGCCGGTTCCTCGTCTTCGAGGGCCCGGACGGCTCCGGCAAAACAACACAGTTCAACCGCTTCTCCGCCGCGTGCACAGACGCAGGGCTCGACGTCTGCGAGGTCCGCGAGCCCGGCGGCACCGGCATCGGCGAGGCCATCCGCCACCTCCTGCTCGATCATACCCACGGCGACATGACCCTCCGCTGCGAGATGCTCCTCTACATGGCATCGCGCGCCCAGCTCGTCGAGCAGACCATCCGCCCCGCCCTCGCCGCCGGCCAGCTCGTCCTCGCCGACCGCTTCGTCGCCAGCACCCTCGCTTACCAGGGCGCGGGCGGCGGCCTGCCCGAGCGCGAAATCCTCCACGTCGCCGCCGCAGCCACCGGCGGCCTCGAGCCCGATCTCGTCCTCATCTTCGACGTCGACGAGCGCACCGCCGCCCAGCGCCGCGACCCGAACCCGGATCGCATCGAGGCCCGGCCCGACGATTTCCGCGTCCGCGTTCGCCAGTCCTACCTCGCCCAGGCCGCCAAGCACCCCAAGACCCACGCCGTGCTCGACGCCACCTGCGACCAAGACGGCGTCTTCGACCGCCTCACCAGCACGCTTGCTGATCGCCTGACGAACGCGCCGTCTCGCCGAGTGGGAACCTAGTCACACCTCATGAGCGACCAGGCCCTCCGCATCATCCTCGTCGCCGCCGGCTACCTCATCGGCGGCATCCCCTTCGGCCTGCTCATCGCGCGGGCCAAGGGCGTCGACATCCTCAAGGTCGGCTCGGGCAACATCGGCGCTACCAACGTCGGCCGAGTCCTCGGCAAGCGGTTCTTCTTCTACTGCTTCGCCCTCGACGTCCTCAAAGGCTTCGCCCCGACGCTTGCCTTTGGCGTTGTCACGGGCGCGATGAACGCCGCCACGCGCACCCCCGCCGACCTGTGGTGGTGGCTCGCCGCCATGCTCGCGCCGGTCTTGGGCCACATGTTCAGCCCGTACCTCGGCTTCAAGGGCGGCAAGGGTGTCGCCACGGGCCTCGGCTCCATGCTCGCGGTCTTCCCCGTGCTCACCGTGCCCGCCGCCATCGGCTTGGCGACGTACATCACCATCGTCAAGCTCACCCGCTACGTCGGCGTCGCCAGCTGCTGCGCCGCCCTGAGCCTGCCCGTCTCCGTCTCGGCCTTCTGGCTCTCGGGTGTGAACGCCTGGACCAACGCCTGGCCCGCCGCCGTCGTCGCGGGGCTCCTGGCCCTGGTCGTCGTCTACAAGCACCGCGGCAACCTCGCCCGCACCCTCGCCGGCACCGAGCCCCGCGCCGGCGACCCGCTCCCGACCGCCGAGAGCGGCTCCGCCGGCACCGCCTGACGCCCGCTTCTCATGCACGCCGGCGACAGCGACCGATAACCCACCCACAACGCAAAGCCCGATAACAGGATCCGTTCGCGCAGCGATTGCCCGATCCTGCCGGCCCTCTGCCGTGGTTCTGCCGAGATTTCCGCTCGGGGCCCTTATGACGCCCCCGGCCTCAACCGATGCGATCACATGCTCCGACAGTCTCATCCATGGAGCAGCAAGGAAGCACCGTCATGAACCGGTTCCGACTCCGAGGCACGTGGGAAGACGACCCGGCACCGATCCCGTTCCCGTCCGGCAGAGACGCCGGCGCGGCCGAGAACACCGGCGACCACGGCTTCGACCACACCGCCACGACCGACGATGTCATCCGCAGCGTCGAGGCCGAGTTCGAACGCGCCTCGCTCAAGATCGACGAGCTCCGCGACCTGCTCTCGCCCTTCAACGGCGACACCGACCCGCCCCCCGCGGCCTAAGACGAACGCCACGCAAAGAAAACCGGCCAGCGGTGTGTGCAACCACGCCGCGATTTGGTACGTTATCGGCTGTCCCACGAACCGAGGAGCAGCCGCATGACGCCGTTTGCCTTTGCACTGTGGACCGCAGCCATCACACCCGCCCTTGACGCAACAGCTGCGACACGCGTCGAACCCAACGCACCGGGCGTCGTGCATGAAGCTCGCTCGCTGTCGAGCGCGGCGAACCTGGGCATCCGCGCCGCCCGCGAGCACGGCGTCGCCTACACCGTGCTCGCCGAGAGCGAACGGCTCCATCTCATCGCCGACGCCGGCACCATCGATCGCATCCGCAGCGGCCACTCCGACACGCCTTGGTTTCCCGGCGACGGTGGCGAGAGCGGCGGCGTCTACTTCATGCGAGCCGGCGGCATGATCATCGACGCCTACACAGGCGAGCTCGTCCCCGTCTACCGCCCCACGGTGGTCATCATCGAGTCGCGCAACGCGCCGTCAAGCTGCAAGATCCGGTGCAGCGAAGGCTTCAACGCCTGCTGTCAGTCGCTCATCATCGCGACATGCGCGTGCGTACCAACCGAAGCGATCAGCCAGCACGACTGCAACGCCGGCGGCGAAGGCGCGATCGGCTGCTCAGTCGGCTGGCACTGAAGCACAACAAAAGTCAGCGCACCCGCATCACCAGCAGCGTCTGATCGTCCGCTTGCTTGTTCAGGCCCACGAACTGACGGATCTGCCAGAACACACCCTCGACCACCTCGGCCGCCGACGCGGCCGGGTTCGCGTCCAGCGTCGTCAGCACCGCGTCGATCAGCCGGCGCTTGTGAAACCGCTTCATCTCGAAGTTGCTCGCGTCCGTGATGCCATCGGTGTAGCACACGACGATGTCGCCGCGCGAGAGGTCAAAGTGACCCCGCTGGTACCGCTGGCTCGGGTCGATGCCCGCCGCCATGCCGCCGGTCGCCAGCTCGTCGACGTCGGCCGTGGTCGGGGCGCGGTGCTCAGGAACGCGCACGATCAGCGGCGGCTCGTGCCCCGCGGCGCAGTACGTCAGGTGCAGGCTCTTCGGGTCGGCCACCCCGTACCACAGCGTCGCGAACTCGCTCTCGAGCGTGTCGCGCGCAAGCGCCCGATTCGTCCGCGCAACGATCTCGTCGAGGTCGTACACCTCGTCCGCGAACGCCCGCAGCGACGACCGCACGCTCGACATCAGCAGCGCCGCCGCCACGCCCTTGCCCACCACGTCGCCCACCGCGAGCCCCAGGTGCGGCTCGTGCTTCGAGCCCACCGGGAACACGTCGTAGAAGTCGCCGCCCAGCTCGAAGCTCGGTACGTACCTCGCCGCGATATCGAACGGCGCCACCGTCGGCATCGTGCTCGGCAGCATCCGCCGCTGCACATCGCCCGCGAGCGACAGCTGCCGCTGGATCCGCCGGTCCTCGGCCTGAAGCTCGAGCAGCCGCGCCTGCTCGATCGCCAGCCCCGCCTGCTGCGCGATCGAACGCACCAGCCGCTGCTCGCCCTTGTTCAGCAGCCTCGGCTCGCGGTCGTAGAGCCGGATCGCGCCGATCGGCCGATCCTGAAACACCATCGCGCACGTCACGAACCCCACCAGCCGCTCGCTCTCGACCCGGTCGAGACCGATGATCCGCGGGTCCTCACGCAGATCACGCACGACCACCACCTCGCCCTCGGCCGCCAGGCGATCGAACTCGCGCCCGTGCGACAGAGGCCGCGGATCGCCGAGCCACTCGGCCGACAGCCCCCGGCTCGTCTTGAGCTTGATGCCCCGTTCGTCCTCCTGCGTCTGACCTTCGTCGAAAAGCACGATCGACCCCGCGTCGAGGTCCAGCACCTCCAACGCAGAGTCCAACGCCTTCTCCAAGACCTCTTCGGTGTCTGACGCGCCAGCGAGCAGCGAGGTCAGCCGGTGCAGCACCCGCATCTCTTCGACCCGCTGGCTCCGCTCAAGCACGCTGTCGCACACCTCGCCGACCGCGAGCGAGAGCAGCTCGATCGCGTCGATCAGATGCTGCGACGCCGACGCGCCCAGACGGAACGACCCGATCGAAACATCGCCCGCGGTTATGCCGATCGAAAGCTCCTCGGTCCGCGGCGGGTCCGCCCGCGAGATCACCCAGGGCGGGTCACCACCCGAAGCGCGCACCAACGCGCCCGACGAATCGTGCACCGCAACCGATGTACCCGCGAGAACGCTGAGCTGCTCGCACAGCCTCGGCAGCGAGCCGTCGGTCATGAACTCAGTGATCGACAGCCCCGACACGCGTCCGTCGTCGACATCGACATCTCGGCCGGGCTCATCCAACGCGGCGTCTTGCAGCTGGCGCTCCAGCCCGGCGCGGATCGCGCTGCGCGCCTGGTCGACCGATTGCTTCAGCTCTTCTGCCGCGTCCTCAGCGTGCTTCACTCGCCCTCACCCTGGTCAAGCGACACGCCCGCCGCCCCGAGCGCATCGAGCGAACGCTGCACATCCGCATCGTTCAGCCAGACAAGCCGGAGCAGCTGCGCGAGCGGGTCCTCGCCGTCCTTGTCGATCCGGCCAAGCCCGCGCCGGATCAGCGGCTCGTCGTCGGCCTGCCGACCGACGTAGGCCAGCAGCAGCGCCGCGGCCCTCGCCTCGCTGCCATCCTGATCGACCCGCGCGTTCAGGCGGTCAACCACCGCGCGCGTCCGCTCGGGCGTTGGCAACAGGTCCGGCGCGTACCGCGCCGCGATGAGCATCGGGTGCTGCGTGAACGTCTCCCGCAGATTCAGGCTCGCCGAGAGGAACAGCCCCGCGCCGATCTGCGCGTGCACCCGCCCGATCGATGCCGTCGGATCGCCCTCGCGGACCGAGAGCGCCAGCGAGAACCGCGCCTCGGCATCAAAGAACCGGCCCTGACGCAACAGCTCGCGACCCTGAGTCAGGTGCGTCAGGTAGAAGTCCTGGCCCAGCGTCGCGCCGGGCGCGACAAGATCATCAACGCGGGTGACACCGCTCCGCAGCGCATCAATCGCGCTGCGGTCGATGCCCAGCTCGTCGAGCCGCTGGATCAGCCGGTCGCGGGCCGCCGGTGTGGTACCGTCGTCGAGCGTCTCGTCTTCCGCTGTATCCGGAGCGTCCTCGGCGGTTTCCGATTCATCGGTCGGCAGCGGCGCCTGCTGCTCGCGCACCGAAGCGAGGAACTCCCGCAGCCCGCGGTTCTGCTCCTCGATCAGCTCGACCACTCCGCCGTCCTCTGTGTCGTCGATGCCCGCCGTCCGGGACAGCTCGTCCCGAACGCCCTGCACAACCCGGTCGTACGCGCTCGTGCTCGGCACCTGGATCGCGGTATCCGCCGTGAACGGCTGGTCCGCCGGCCGCGACGCGTCGCTCCGCACAGCCGACGTGTCACGCTGTGCCTGTGCCTGCGGCGAGATGTCGAACGTCCGCACGCCGCCCAGCGGCGAAGCCGTTACACCGATCTGCTCGCCCTCATTTCTGTTGAAGCCGCCCACAACGCTCTCGGCGATCGAGCGGTCGGTCAGGTAGCCCGCAGACGACCGCAGCTGCCACAGCCCGAAGCCCCGGTCCGTCGCGAGATCGGTCACCGGAACCGGCGAGAGCGCCGTCCCGCCCCCCGTCTTGACACCCATGCTCGTGTCCGCAGAGGGCATCGCGGTATCGACCTGCGCCCGCAGGCCGCCGGAATCCCGAGAGACCGAGAGCGGCCCGGCCAGCGTCCGCGGCGGCCGGCTGCCCGTCGTCAGCGCAAACTGGTATTGCAACGCGTCCGTCCCGCGGATGCCCTGCCCGCTCAGGCCCGAGTACAAGGAGTCACGCCGAAACTCGAACAGGTCGTCCGAACCGAGCTCGCCCCGAAACTCCCGCGGCGCCGCGTAGCCCACGTCCGCCCGGAAGCTCAGCCCGCCCGGCGCGTTGCCCGTAACGATCGCCGCCCGCAGCGCGTTCGCCGCCGAGAAGTCCGCCCGCACCGCCGAGTTCACGCCGCCCGAGCCGACCTGTTGGTTCGCGTCGAGCCGCCGCCCGTCGCCGAGGGCGTTCTGCCCGAACGCCGACCCCGCGGCACACACGATCGCCAACGCCACACCGATGCCAGCACGTCCGCTCATCGCGTCGATCCTCCCTGACGGGGCCTACAGGCCTGACGGGGCTCACAGGGCCCACCCATGATGGTACGGATCGGCACGATCGAACGGTCGGTTGCGTTCGTGCTTCCACTCTCAGATTTCACGCGTTTCGAAGCGACCCGCCGCCCAGACCGCTCAGGCCGCGTCCGTCAGCGGCTCCAGATCTTCCGGTGCCGCCAGCCGCTCCCGGATCGGGCGGCAATTCTTGGCGTTATCGACAACCAGATAGTACACCAGATCGCCCCGCAGCCAGACGTAGATGCTCGGGCTCTTCAGGTCGATCTCGCCGCCGCCGGAGGGGTCCAGCTCGTACGTCACCCCCTCGGTCAGCGCCATCCCACCCTCATCCTGCTGCACGAACAGCGAGAACCGCTCAGGGTCGCCGCCGAGATCCGAAGGCACCTCGAACCGCATGTGCATGCTCTTGCCGCCGCCCGGCACGCCGCAGCGACCGGCGTCGATGAACGACACGTTTTCCGCCCCGTTCACGACCAGATCCGCGAGCGTGATCTCCCGGCCCAGCACATCGCCGGTGAGCCCCGGCATCTCGTCCGCGTTCGATACGCGGAACTTGCCGGTCCCCGGAGGCAGGTCGATCACGCATCGGCCGTGCTCGCTCGCGACAAACTGCACGGCCCGCGTGCGGTTGCTGATGGGCTCGCTCGACACTCCGCCACGTGAGACAACGAACACCGTGGCAACGAGCGTCAGCGCCGCCGCCGCCGCGAGCACCCGCGCCGCCGGACCGGCCCAGAACGACCGATCCCGCGTCATCGTCGCCATCCGCGTCGGCACGTCGGCGTCATCGGACTGTTCCGAGTTCAGTTCCACACTCGCCATCGCCGCGGCGACGCGGTCCCGCAGACCAGCCGGCGCGGCCTGACCATCCGAGAACGCACGCTCCAGCGACGACCGCAGCAACTGCTCGGCTTCGATCTGCCGAGCCAGCTCCGGGTTCTGCTCGAGCTCGCTCTCCAGCCGACGCTCCTGCTCGGCGGAGATCTCACCGTCCGCCGCGAGCCGGACCAGTGCGGCCAGGGGCAGGTCACCGTTGATGCTGTGTCGATCGTCGCTCATTCGTTCCGTTTCCGCTCGGTTTCCGCTGGCAAACTCATACTGAACCAGGACTTGGAGCGAAGAAGACGCCCGCGATCCGCACCGTCAAACGGCCCCCGGCCGCCCGCTCTTCCGCCCACAGGCGGTTCTGACCAAATTTTTTGTGTCTCGACCGAACTTATTCGTTCGTATCAGCTGCAAGTTAGTTTCCACCAACTGAAATCCCGAGCTCCTCCAGCGCCCCGGGCTGCTCGGCCAGGTGCTCCGCGACCAGCTTTCGGGCCCGGTGCAGCCGGCTCATCACAGTGCCGATCGGCACATCAAGAACCTCTGCGATCTCCCGGTACTTCAGCCCCTGCACGCCCCACATGAGCAGGACCTGCCTGTACTCATCCTTCAGGTCCTCGACCGCGTCGCGAAGCCGCGCGTCGACGTGCTCCCAGTCGAAGCTCGCCCCGTCCCACGCGGGCGGCGGCTCGTCGGGCAGCGGCTCGCTCGACGCATCGCCGTGAAACTCGCCGACGGCCGTGGGCGCCCGGTTCTCCCGCTTGATCGTCGAGTAGAACGTGTTGTGCGCGATCGCGAACAGCCAGGGCCGCATGCCCCCGCCCTTGGCCTCGAAGCCGTTCTTCGCCGCGGACTTGATCGCGCGGAGATAGACGTCCTGCACCAGATCCTGCGCCCGCGACTCGTTCCGCGTCAGGTGATACGCGATGCGGTACACCGCGTCGAGATGCGAGAGCGCCTCGGCCTCGAACTCCTCACGCGTCATCCCATCCCCTTCCTTCGCCCGGCACGCGGTCTCGGCCCGCCGGGATCGCTGCCGTCGCCAAGCCTATACCATCCGCCCGTGAGCACCCATCCGACAGATACCTACTACGTCACCACGCCTATCTACTACGTCAACGACCGGCCCCACATCGGCCACTGCTACACCACGCTCCTCGCCGACGTCGCCGCCCGCTTCGCCCGCCTCCGCTCGGGTGACCCCGGCTCGGTCTTCTTCCTCACCGGCACCGACGAGCACGCCGAGAAGGTCGTCGAATCCGCCGCCGCCCACGGCATGACCCCCCAGCAGTGGGCCGACCGGAACGCTGACGAGTTCCGTACCGCCTTCAATGCCCTCGGGTTCACGCACGACGACTTCGTCCGCACCACCGAGGACCGCCACAAGACCAAAGCCTCGGCCTACATCAAGCAGCTGCTCGAACAAGGCGACATCGAACTCGGCGACTACGAGGGCTGGTGGGACGCGAGCCAAGAGGAGTACGTCCCCGAGAACGTCGCCCGCGAGCACGACTACAAGTCGCCAGTCACCGGCCGAGAGCTCGAGAAGCGCACCGAGCAGAACTACTTCTTCCGCCTCGACAAGCACGAGGCCTGGCTGCTCGAGCAGATCGACTCGGACAGCATCCGCGTCGCCCCGAGCGCGCGAAAGAACGAGGTCTTGGGTCGCATCCGCGGCGGCCTCCAGAAAGTCCCCGTCTCGCGACAGATCAAAGAAGGCGACTCGGACTGGGGCATCAGGATGCCCGGCGACGACGGCCACCGCGTCTACGTCTGGATCGAGGCGCTCTGCAACTACCTCACCGTCGTCGACACCGACGACCGCCTGAAGTACTGGCCCGCCGATGTGCACGTCATGGCCAAGGACATCCTCTGGTTCCACGCGGTCATCTGGCCCGCCATGCTCCGCGCGCTCGGTCGGCCCATCCCCAAGACGATCTACGCCCACGCCTACTGGATCCGCGAGGGCCGAAAGATGTCCAAGAGCCTGGGCAACTTCATCGAGATCGAAACGATCGAGGCGTACGCCGAGAAGTACTCACTCGACGCGGTGCGCTGGTACATGGTCACGCAGGGCCCGCTCGGCGCCAACGACGCCGACTTTGTGCACGATCGCTTTGTCGAGGTGTACAACAACGACCTGGCCAACGGCTTCGGCAATTCGGCTTCGCGCGTGTCGAACATGATCGACAAGTACTTCGACGGCACCATCCGCAAGGAGTGTAACGGCGAATTCGGCTTCCCGGACGGCAAAGCACTGCAGACTGCGCTCGCGGCCCGCGAGGCCGTCGGCAAGCCCGCGGACGATCCCTCGCGAACGTTCCACTTCCCCGAGCTGTGCGCCGGCGCACTCGAACGAGCCACCGCCGCGATGGACCGCTTCGAGCTCGATGCCGCCGCAAACGAAGGTCTGGGCCTCGTGCGGGCCGTCGACGACTTCATCAGCTACGCCGCCCCCTTCACGCTCGCCAAACGCCTCGACGAGCACGAGCACGGCACGCCCGCGCTCGCCACCATGCTCTACGCCTGCGCCGAGACGCTCCGCGTCGCCTCGGTGCTGCTCGCGCCGGTGCTGCCCGACAAAACCGCCGAGCTGTGGCAGCGGTGGGGGTGCGCACCGCCCGAGGGCGCATCGCTCGCCGAACTCGCTGTCTATCGGGGCGACCACGCGCTGCGCACGGGCGACACCATCGGCAAGGGCGATGCGCTCTTCATGCGGGCCGATCCCAAAGACGATGCGCCCTCGGCATGACCGACCTCCTCGACCTCCGTCAATCCGAGCTCATCATCTTCGACTGCGACGGCGTCTTGGTCGACACCGAGCCCACGACCAACCGCTTGCTGGCCGAGGTTGTGACCGAAGCCGGCTGGGCCGTGTCGACCGAGGACTCGATCCGCATGTTCAAGGGCCGCGATCTGAACGAGATCGTGAAGGTCGTTGAGTTCGAGGTCGGCCGGCCGCTGCCCGATCTGCTCGACGAGTACCGCCGGCGGATGTACGCCGCGTTCGACGCGGGCATCGATCCGATCGAGGGCGTTGTCGAGCTGCTCGATCGCCTCGACGAACTCGGCGCACCGCGCCGATGCGTCGCGTCCAACGGCCCACCAAAGAAGATGCACGCATCGCTCTCGGCGTGCGGGCTGATGCACCGGTTCGATGAGGACGCCACACCGCGCCTGTTCAGCGCGTACGACATCGAGACCTGGAAGCCCGACCCCGCGCTGTTCCTCCACGCCGCCGAGGCCATGGGTGTTCCGACGAACCGGTGCGTTGTGATCGAAGACTCGGTCTCCGGCGTTGAGGCTGCGCGCCGCGCAGGCATGCCCGTCATCGCGCTCGCCGGGCTGACCGACGCCGCCACGCTCGGCAGTGCGGGCGCAAGCCCCGTGATCACCGCGCTGCACGAGCTGACCGCACGCCTGGGCTGACCTGCCTCGTCCCAGAACCACCAACCGGCCCAGACGGACTCGCTTCGCTCGTCCTCCCAGTCGGCGAACCCCGGAACACGGGGGAAAGTTCCAGTCCAGCCGCTGGCACCATCGCCGAACGAATCGGATCTTTCACGCGACACGCACGGGGTCGAGCGACTCCGGAACACCGAAGCGAGGCGGCACCCACGTGCCACCACAAGTGGAGAGATCGGCATGAACACGCGAATCAAGAACTCGTTCCTGGCTGCCGCGGCTGCTTGCGTTTGTGGTGCCGCCGCCGGACAGGACAACCAGCCCGTCTTCGAGGTCAACTACGAGGGCCCGCGCGGCACCAACACGCTGGAGGCCATCAACTTCGGCGGGGGCCTGCGCTACACCAAGTTCATCCATGCGGCAGACGTCACCAACTTCGAAGGCTCGAGCAACGACGCCGATCGCGGCCAGACCCGCATCGTTCGTGGCCCCGACTCCAACGTCGGCCCCACGCCCATGAACGCACCGCTGGCCACCGATGACCCGAGCCAGATTCGTGAGTTCGAGCAGGTCCTGGCCGGTGTGTTCCAGAACACAAACCTGAACAGCTTCCTCGACAACCACACCCGCAACCCGCACTTCTCCTTCGTCTTGGAGCTGGAAAAGCCCCTGCGTGACGACTCCGAAGGCGACGACGACTTGGTCGGCGAGATCATCTTCTTCGAACGCGGTGCGTCCGTCGCCAACAGCTTCATCCTGCTGGAAGCCCTGGACGCCGACGGCAACGTCATGGGCACGCCCTACCTGATCAATCCCGACACGCCCATCGAGATGAGCCCGGCGGTGCAGGCCTGCGTGCTGAGCATGAACAGCCTGGAGTACCGCCGGTCGCAGGATCTGGGCGGCGTCTCGATCGACCTGGGCAAGCTGGGCGTTTCCGAGACCTCCCGCGTCCGCGTGTCCCGCCCCGTCATCGGTCGGGACGGCATGGAGGGCAGCATGCTGGGCGGCGGCCGCGACCTGAACCCCGACTTCAAGCTGGTCTTCGTCCAGACCTACAACGTCACCCTGACCCACTGGGCCGTGGGCGACTGATCCACCGAGGGTCCTTTCGCTGACGTTTCTCCCGCAGCGATCCGCGTGTAGCGACCGCCCCGCCCAGCCGCGGGGCGGTTGCTGTTGGCTCAAAGCCTAAAAATTCCCCATTCTGTGCACATTGTGGATAAGTCGTGAATATTTCGTTTCAGAGCTCCCGAAGCGGTTCGAAGGGAGGTTCAGATGTGCATAAGTCTGTGGATTCTGCTGAGAAACACGCCGCGCCGCTTCAACGTCTCGATCAAAACACGGACTAGAATGTCGACTGCGTCGTATTAAACACCTCGCGGGCGGGACTCACTGAACCCGACAGCCCTTCCGACGCGAAACCCACGCCATGACCGACGCTTCGACGCTTCAGCCCAACGCGGGGGCCTTCGCCGCGACGCTCCTCCGTTCGGCAGGCCGGGCGATCGCATCGCACGCAACCGAGTCACTCCTCGAAGCCCATCCGGACGCCGGGCTGCTCTTCGGCAAGCGGGCGTACCGCGGCTGGCACGACTACCTCACCCAGCGTGTCGACGAGCTCGCCGCCGCCGTTGAGCTCGGGACCGACGGGCTCTTCGCCAGAGACATCTCCTGGTCCGTGGCCGCCTTCGCTGCCCGCCAGGTGCCGACCTCGACCATCGCCTACGGCCTGGAAGCCCTGCAAGCCGCGATCACGGCCGATCTGCCGCCGAAGAGCCTCGCCCTCGTCGAGCCGATCCTCGAAGCCGGGATCGAGGCCGCCCGCGGCGAGGCCGTCGAGGTCCCCCGGCTCTCGTCCGGTGCACGGCACGGCGGCATCGCGCTCGAGTTCCTCGAGCTCGTCCTCCAGGGCAGGCGGCAGGACGCCATCGACCACGTGCTGAACGCCTTTAACGCCGGCATCCCCGTCGGCGAGCTGTACGAGTCCGTCCTTCTGCCCGTGCAGTCCGAGCTCGGCACCATGTGGCACCTCGGCGAGGTCAGCGTCCCCGAAGAGCACGCCGCCACCGAGGCCATCCGCGGCGCGATGTCCGTGCTCGCCCACACCGCCCGCGCACGGTCGAACCCGAAGCGTCGGCCCGGAGCCGTGCTCGTCGGAGCCGTCGAGGGCGACCGCCACGACATCGGCGTCCGCGCCGTTGCCGACCTGATCGAGATCGCGGGTCACACAGCGATCTACCTCGGCGCCGACGTCCCGACGCGGGACCTCGTCCGCGCCTGCGAGACGTTCGACACCGCCGCCATCGTCCTCAGCGCTACGCTGACCATCCACGCCCCGGTCATCGCCGACGCCATCCGCGCGATCCGCGACGCCGGCGAGTACCGCGTCATCGTCGGCGGCAACGCGTTCGGCGACGACAACACCCTGGCCGGCCGCGTCGGCGCCGACGCCTACGCACCCACGCCGACCAAGGCCGTCGAGATGCTGGGCTGACCGAGAGCGTCTACGGGCAGCCGGCGTTGTAGTTCAGCACCCAGGCGTTGAAGTCATCGCGCGAGAGCTCGCCGTCGCGGTTCTGATCCGCCAGCGGCGAGCCGGTGTTGAACGCAAGCACCCACGCGGTGAAATCGTTCGGCGAGAGCGTGCCGTTCTGGTTGATGTCGGCCAGGCACGTCACGCCCGGGAACTCGTACGCGCCCAGATCTTCGGATCCTTCGTCACCATCGATGATTCCCGGATCATCGACGTCTCGCACATTGCCATCGAAGTCTCCGACGACGCCGGCACGGACAAAGTCGGTCGTCACACCGCGGTCGATCGCGGGTGAACCAGCGAGCAAGCGGAGGTCACCGAGGTCGTCGTTGAGCGATTCATCGGCATCCGGAGTAGAGGGATCGTCGCCCCAGCCGTCGCCGCCGTCGGACGGCGGCCGAACGAAAAGCGGGTCGAGCGTGATGGTGTCGGCGTCGAGCGTGCCGGATTCAAACGATTCGTTTCGGCTGAGCTGGATCGCGGGGGTCACGCCGTCTCCGGTGTCGTTTTCTACGAATGTATTGAAGTACGCACGGGTAAGCTGCGCGAAGCTGCTGATGATGGGGAGCGGCCGATCGAGGGTCGCATCCGGATCTTGAGAGAGTCGGGTGTTGCCGACGAAGAGGTTCTGTTCGATCACCACCGTCGCGATGGCGGGGGGTCCCACGTCGAGCGCTCCGATCACGACGCCCGCCGCTCCGCCCGTCACGAGATTGCTGTACTCGTACGAGCGGTTGCCAAGAAACACCGAATTGGCAACGCTTCCGCCGCCACCCCAGAAACGAACAACACCGAAGGGAGCCGCCAGATTGCTGATGAACTCACAGCTTACGATGTCTGCAACCGCGTACTCGTTGGGGTTGGTTCTGACACCGACGCCGAGTGCGCTGATGCCGTTGGGCGAGGGTACCCCGCTGCCTGAAATCGCCGGTGAACACCGCATAAAGCGTGTACCGCTCACGATGCCCTCGCTGTTGCCGGTGATCCACAGGCCGGGCTGGCCGACGGCGATCTGCGGGAAAATCTGCGAGTCGAAAATGCTCGCCGATCGAGAGAACTCGAAGCTGGAGTTCTCAACGAGGAAAAGCGAATCGCTGATAACAGCGGATGCGCCGATGACGTTGCTCGCGCCTTGGCCGAAGTTGTCGATGTTGTCGGAGAACACAGAACTTTCGATCGCGACAGCGCTCGGAAGACCGAGCGTGACCTGCCCACACGGGTGCTGTGAGGCGAAGTCGAAGTCGAGGCTGCGCGCGTCGCAGGAGACAACGAACAGCGCGGCACCGGGAGCGCCGCGGTTCTCTCGGAAGACACAGTTCCTGATGTCGAGGATCGAGCCGATGACAAACACGCCGTTGCGGTCGGCAGGCGACAAGCCGGGGTCGCCGCGATCGGTGAATGCATCCTGGAACACAAGGCCATCAAGCCGAGTGCCGGGACCGGTGCGGTCGACGAAAAGCAGCGTGCCGGTGTTGTCGCCCAGGCTCAGGAAGAGATCGTTCATCTCTTGGCTAGACGCGATGCCTCCCGTGACCGGGACGTCAAGATCGTTCCCCAGCAGGTCCCCCGAGATCACCGACTCAAACTGCTCCGGATCCCGCTGATCCGCCGAGGTCTCGTCGCCCTCGAACCCGCCGAGAAGTGCCACGCCGTCCGGCATCAGAAAGTACGGCTGGTCCTCGCCCGCGATCGGATCGATCACGCTGGGCACGTACACCCCCTCGGCCAGCCAGATCTCGTCACCCGGCAGCGCGAGCTCCATGGCGGGCTGCAGGTCATCGAACGCGGTCGCCCACGACAGGCCGTCCCCGCCGGACGGGGCGTCGGCGTCGACGAACCAAGTGTCCTGGGCCCGCAAACCGGCCGCCGACGCAAGCGCGACGGCGGCCCCGATCGTGAGCGTTCTTGTGTGTGCCATGAACGTTGAGACGCCTGAGCCCCGCCACGGTTCCCGGCATGCGACCGGGTTTGCGATCACCGCCGCCGCCGCAACGACAGCAGCCCGAGCCCGGCCAGCCCGACCGCCGAACCCGGTGCCGGGATCGGAACGATCTCCACGGACCACATAGCGTTCAGGTCGGCCGAGGCGTTGAGCACCGGCGCATCAGTGCCCGCCTCCGTCACCGCCGTAAACGCGATGTCGAGGAAGCTGATGTTGATGCTCTCGAAGAACACTGACACTCGACCGTTCTCGTCCGGCAGGATGAAGCCGAGCTCGTCGAACTCATCGGATCGGAACGAGTAGGACAGAATCGACCGGCCGAACCCGCTCACCGAGGCGTTCGCGTCGAGCTCGATCAGCACATCGGCGATGGTGTCGATGCCCTCAGCGGTCACGTTCAAGTCGTGAAACAACCGGGTGGACGACCCGCCGTCATCCGGCGACGAGAACGCATCCGCCGAGATGCTGATCCCGCCCTCCAGCCGCGTCGACTCCGACGCGACAAACGCCTCGAACTGTGACCGCGCAACGCTCGGGCCTGCTTCGAGGCTGTCCTGCGATCGGAACTCCCACGGCTCGGGGGCCAGCAGTGTCGCCTCGCTCGTCTGATCCGTCGTCTTACTCACCGGCACTCCGCCGGCCCGCACGAAGTAGCCGTTCGATTCGTTCAGCTCGATGCCAAACGAGCCGAACGACCCGCCGAGGTCGGTGTCACTCTGCTGGGCTGCGGCCGATGCCGCCCATGCACAGACCATCCCCGCTGCCGCGAACGCCGTCTTCATGTCACACTCCCGATGCCGGACCGGGCTTAGAGGCAGCCCGACCGATGGTCCCACGAGGCGGAACCGCCGCGGAGACCCCGCGACTACCGGGCAATTTGCACGACGAACGTCCGAGTGCAAGCAAAGATGATGTGAAGTCGGCCCTGTCAGCCGGCCTTGCGCTTGTGCCGAACGCCCTGCCGCTCGCGCACGTTGCTCGGGCTTTCGGGCTTCTCCTGCCAGTCCGGCACGTTGGTCAGGTTCAGCTCGCTGGGCTGGACCTTGCGGTAGCCGAGCAGCCGGATGACCTCGAGCACATCCGTCCAGTTCGGGTAGCTCTTGCCGTTGACCTCTTTGAACGCCTCGATGGCCCGCAGGAACAGGAACTGCTCGCTGCTCATCTCGCCTTCCTCGGCGCTCTTCACGAAGTCGGTCAGGCGACGGCCCGGCCCCCGGCGGCGCTCGAGGCCCGTCGGGCTCTCGCCGATGACGGACTTGCGACGGTCCTCGCCGGGCTGACGCATCTCGCTGTCGGCCATCTTCGGGCCTTCCGGCGCCGGGTCATCCAGGCCCATCAGGTCCTCAAGCCGGTCGGCCAGCAGCTGCGGGTCGGTCAGGTCGAAGTCGTTCTCAAGCTGGTCGTCATCGTACTCGAAGCCGTCGGTTCGGCTCGTGTTGTTCGTCGCCATGCCGGAGCCCCCGTTCGTGCCGATCAAGAGCGGCACACCACCACGGGGCGACGCTCAGATCTCGTCATCCTCGTCGTCGTCTTCGTCGTCGGGCTCGTCCTCATCATCATCGAAATCGTCGTCGATGTCGTCCTCGTCGTCGTCATCGTCGTCGTAGAAGTAATCTTCGTCCTCGTCGTCGTCGTAATCGGACGCGACCGGCTCGGCCGGTGTGCCGCCGAATCGCAACCCACGATCCGGGGTGCCCGCGGGCTGGATCAGCATCATCAGCGTGAACGAGCGCTCGCCACCATCGATGGCATCGACCGCAAGACCTGCTCGTGCGTGCAACTGCTCGGTGATGATCATCCGTGTTTCCTTCCTCGCAGGCCACCGATTCGCGGGGACACCCCGCCGCGCGCGATAGACTACCCCGATGCGTGCCCGCGTCAACCGCACCCCGCGTGAAGCCCGCCGCTCCATCCAGCCGAGAGACAGTCCGACGCCATGGCGACCCCCGATCCCAACACGCGGCCGGAACCGAGCGAAGACCGCGATCCCGTGCTCGACGCCGATTCGGCTTCGGCAACCGGTGCGGATTCAGATCACAAACCGGACGTCACGCCATCTGAAGTGCCGTCTGAAACCCTGTCCGAAACACCGGCCGACACACCCTTCGATCGACGCCGGGCGTTTGTCCCCGTCGCCGGCATCCTCGCGCTGCTGCTCCCGGGGTTCGGCCACGTCTATCTCGGGCTCAGGCAACGCGGTGCGCGCGTCGCCGGCGGGGTCTTCGGCCTGTTCGCGCTCGGCCTGCTTGTCGGCGGGCTCGACGTCGTCGATGCCGAGGAAGACCCGTGGTGGTACGCGGGCCAGGCCCTCGTCGGCCCGCCGGCCTGGGCCGCGAACTACGCCCACCAGGCCTGGTTTAAGTTCCCCGCCCGCGACACCGAGACACGCCGCAAGCCCGAGCCGGGCGAGGTCGTCACCAGCTCCGGTTTCATCGAGTTCGGCGGCCCCGACGCCGAGCTGCCCGCCATGAGCCCCAGCATCGGACGGATGAACGAGGTCGGCTCGCTCGCCTGCGCGCTCGCCGGCATGATGAATCTCATCGCCATCCTCGACGCGGTCTTCCCCCCGCTCCGCCGACGCAGCGAGGGCGCCCGGCTGTGATGCTGCTCGCCTACCGGCCCATCCTCGACCCTCTGCCGCTGCACGGCATCGAATGGGCCGTTCTCCCCGCGATCGCGTTCCTGCTCGCGATGGCGTACAAGGCAGTCCGCACCGAGCGGCCCGACCGCTACTGGCGCGAGACGCTCGCGCTCGCCGCGGTCATCGTCGCCGCGATGACTCTGCTTTCGCTCGGCAGCTGGCTGCTGATCGAGATCGCCTACCGCCTCGCGCCGTGACCTGTCTCTGACGACGCCGAAGCGCAAGCGAGGCACATCTGTCTCTGACGAGGCTGAAGCGCAAGCGAGGGATGCGATCATCTATAGAATTGCGTGCCTCTCTCGCGCTTCGGCCTCGTAGGGACACCACGAACCACGCTGTGTGCTTCCTCTAACCAGCGGCATAGCGCGACCGCTGCGACGAATAAGGCTCGTCGAGGTTCACAACGAGATACCGTAGCGCGTCCGCTGCGTGGTCGAACCCGTCCTTCACGGGCTCGCTCGCCTCGGGCCGGTCCTCGGGGTAGTGGTACCGCTCGAGCGCCTCGATCAGCGTCACGCAGCGTTCGTGGATCTTGAGCGTTGGCTCGCCCGACGCCGGCGCGAGCCGCTGCGTGACCAGCCGGATGCCGTGCGCGATCGCGCTGCGTCGGCTCTTGATCACCAGCCCCGCGTCGCGCAGCACGCTCACGTCTGTCACGCCCGTCTGCCCGCTCCGCTGGTGCCCCGCGGGGTCGACGCCAACCCACAACGGCTCGGGCCAGGGCGCATCGACGATCGACCGCGCGTGCTCCGCGACGACGACCTCCTTCCGCGAGCGTTCGTCCACGATCCACAGCGTGCCGAGGTCGTCCATCGCCGCGAACAGAATCACCGTCGGCGCGCGGAAGCCGAAGTCCATTCCGCAGTACCACCGCCACAGCGGCCCGGGCTCGACGTCGCTGACAACATGCGCATCACGATCGAACGCCGGGTACACAGCGTCGCTCCGGCGAGGCCGCAGGCACAGCATCTCCGACTCCCAGACCGGCAGCGCCACGCGACGCTTCATCACGACCGCGTCATCGATCGAGATATGCCCCGACTCCGCCGCCGGCGTCTCCTTCGCTCGGCCCTTGCACTCCGACCACAGCGGGCACTTCGCGCAGCTCCGCCGATCATCGCACCGCTCGAGCACATCCAGCACACCCCACTTGAACAGCTCGCGCCGCCCCTCGTTCGCCTGCTCGACCAGCTCCGCCATCATGCCGAACGGCAGGTGCATGGTCGACAGGCACTCGATCGCACCGCGCACCGGCACGTCGCCGCACAGCTTCGACCGCGTCACCAGCTGCGCCGCGTCCCAGATGGCGGGCTTAAAGAGATCGACCTCGTCGCATCGCAAAACCTGCACGCGCGTGCCACGCACCGATGCCTGGCTTGCCGACAGCAGCTCGACGCCCGAGCCGTTGACCAGCCGCAGCCGCCTGTCCGTGATCTTGCCCTCGACAAAGTGGGCGAGCGACTCCCGCTCGAACACCCACCGCAGGTGCGCGTGCATCCGCGCCGCCTGCTCGAGACTCCCCGCGAGCACACGCACCTCGATGCCAGGCTTAAAGAGCAGGTCGAGCGCCGTCGCGATCGCGCCAAGAAAGGTCTTGCCGCCGCCCCGGTTGGCCCAGACGACCGAGTCGGCCGGCTTGTCGCTCGGCCGAAAGAACGCGTGCTCGAGATACGCGAACGGGGCCGAGTGATCATCGATCACCGCCCGCCGCGCCACGGCAAGATCAAGCTGTTCGCGAAGCCAGCGGTGCAGCTGCGCACCGTTGGCTGGCATTGTCATGTCCTTCGTCAACGTCGTCCATCCGTCGGCGGGAAGTGTCAAAGGGCACGCGCGTAGATGGGCATCGACAGCAGCGGGGGTAGTGTTCGAGGGACTACGCCGACGGGTCGCCGTGCACGTAGGCCATCGGCGGCGCGAGCATCGCCCCGACCGCGGCGGTCGCGATCAACGAAACATCACCGTCGGCGAGCCGCCGCGTCGAGGCGTTCGTGCGCGCCCAGCGCCGCAACGCGTCCTCGAACTCTTCGTTCTGCCGCACGAGAGTCTCCGCGGCACGCATCGGGTCATCGGTGCCGAGAGCGCGAAGCAACCTGGTATTCCGCGGCTGACACGGGATCGTGACCGGCCGCATCCCTGCGCGCTCAAAGAACGGGCACACATCGCCGAGCGCCGTGATCGCTTCGGTGCATCGCGTCGCCGGCGCGGCGAGGTAGTGCCGGACCAAGCCGCTGCCGACACCGAGCCCGCGGAAGCGGGGATCAACGATCACTCGGCTAATGGTCCGCAGCTGGGCATTGATGCGCCGCGCGTCCGCCGATCGACTACCGCTCGCGAACGCATCGTTCCAAGCCCTCCCCCGCCACGACCCGTTGAGCGTCGGTCGGCTCGTGACAAGCACACCGGCGAGCGCATCGTGCTCAGTATCAATCGCTCGCACGATCCGGTCGATCGTCGCCGGCGGCCCCGCGCGGTAGTGCAGCGGCGCGAGCGCGTCGAAATCTGCGCGCGTCCCGAAGTCGCAAACGATCGCGGGCCGAGGCCGGCCGCGGTCACGCCACGCTTGCAGGTGTGTCGTCGGCACGCCGTTCCCCCCGCCGAAGCATCTGTGGCGGGCCGGCGAGGGGGATGTGGATCACAACATCAGGATCAAGATGCGGCGTGATGTCGTCGTGAGCTGTGGCGCAGACCAACCGCTGACCGCCGGCAACCGCGCGACGCACGCACCGCGCGACCGAGCGGGCGGTCAGTCGGTCCAGCGTGCTTGTGAACTCATCGCAGACGACGTCGCGCGGGTGCGAGGATCGCTGCGCGTGAAGGACCGCTCGGGCGAGCGCGAGCCGTGCTCGTTCGCCTTCGGACAGCAGGCCGGCGGGCGTGACCAGCCGTCGGGCCTCGCCCAGCCCGCACGCGGCGAGCACGCCCAGCACATCATCGAGCGGCCCTCGGATGAGATTGACCGGCGCCCGCCTCGCCGCGGTCGAGACCGGAACGGCCGCAACCGCACCGGCCGCGGCGGTGAATGCCCGCAGCGCGACCGACTTCCCCGAGCCGCTGGGGCCGGTCACCAGAGCCGTCCCGTTGGGTGCCAGTTCCGCGGCGAGCCGCTCTCCAGTTTTCCGGAGCATGGCGAGCCGTGCGGTGTCCTCGAAAGAAGACTCTTGCATCTTTAACCCAAACCGAGCACGAACATGCAGCAGATTTCGGCTATCATTGTGCCGCATGAACGCGAGCCTCAAACAACGCCTCGATCGCGTCGCGGTGCCGACGGACGCTGTACAGCGACAGCCCGAGCTCCCTTGCCGTCCTGCGGAGCCCCAGCCCGTGGACGTAGAGAGCTTCGGCGATCCGCTTGCGGGTCGGCCGCCACGCGGCGGCGTGCACGACGACGAAATCGAAGCGGGGGTCGAGCAGCCTTCGCGTGATGCCGCGCGCCTCTCGCCGAACCGTGCGGGCGTCGCGGCCGAGCTCGGCGGCGATTGTCGAGCACGAGCGGCCCTGGTCGAACAACGCCTCGATCAGGCGCTGCTCGCGCGGCGCGAGGTGCCGCGCACGCATCGTCAGCGCCTGCATCTGCGAACGCGTCCGGCGTCGGCGGAGGTCCGTGGCTTGTGCTTCGACCAGGTGATGGGATTGAGCGATCATCGAGCTACCCCCAAAATATTGTCTTTTCTCGCAAATGTGACTCAAACATGTGTTCGCTATGTAGAGAACACATGGTAAATATTCTTTCATCATAGAACACTTTGCAAGGCACTTGTATGGTGACACACTTAAACAGCGCACAACCACGGTCGGTCGCGGTCAAAAGCACGCGGGCATCTCACGCTGGGAAGTCATCCATCGACGAAGCCAATTCAACACGAATCGGGCAATTAATCCGAGAAAGACGGATAGAAATCGGTCTATCGCTCGGTGCGCTCGCCGAGCATGCGCACATCGCAAAGGGGTACCTGTCGCAGATCGAGACCGGTGTGCGGCAGCGGCCGCCGAGCGATGAGATATTGCGTCGTATCGAAGATGTGCTTGGATTTACGGATGAAGAATTGTCGCAGTTAGCAGCATGGCATCGGATGCCGTCGGATGTCCGAACGCAAGTCGCTGAGCAGCGTCGCATCGCCCGCCGGCTGCGAGAGATCATCAGCAGCGGCCAGAACGATCTCGACGCGCTGCATTCGTCCGGTGAGCTCCGGCGTCTGGTCGACCGCATCGATCCGCAGGAGGGCGGCGTGTCGGTGCAGCCGGCGCTGCTGCCGCGCGAGGTCCCGCTGATCAATTGCGTCACCGCGGGCCAGCCCTCAGAATTTACCGATCTGGGCTACCCGGCCCGTGTCGCCGACGACTACGTCCGTGTGCCGGACCTGGCCGACCCCGACGCATTCGCGGCCCGCATCGTCGGCGACAGCATGGAGCCCGAGTACCGCGAGGGCGATGTCGTGGTCTTCAGCCCCGCGGCGAGGGTGCGATCGGGCGCCGACTGCTTCGCGAGGCTCGAGCCGGACGCCGAGACGACCTTCAAGCGCGTCTATTTCGAAGCCGACGGCGACGGCGCCGAGATCATCAGGCTCCAGCCGCTCAATGCGTGCTACCCGCCACGCACGCTCCCCAGGGACCGGGTGGCAGGGCTCTACCGTGCGGTCACGGTCATGCGTGCGATCGAATCCGACTAAAAATCGAACACTCGGGTCGGTCCATTGCTGCGCGGAGTCCGTGTGCCTGAGCAACCGCGCAGGTCAGGATCGCGTAGCGGCTCGGTCGGGCCCGTGCTGATATGCTTTAGCCAGCAGTGCAGGCGGTGCCGGGGAGGGCGCCGACGCGGGCTCGCCCCACGGACGAAGGCGGCAGCACAGCACGCGGGCGGCGTGCGGCGGCAGGGAGCCGCTCCAATCGACGTACGAACGAGCCTCGATCGAGCGACGCACGCGTTGTGCCGACCGTGGGGCCGCGGGCAGACAGAGGACTGAACGGCGACGCTCCGAGGTGGGCGAGCGAGTTGCACCGGCGGTGTGACCAAGAGAAGGTGGGCGACCGATGGCAAAGATGTTCTACTCACTCGATGAAGCGGCCGGACGGCTCGGAAAGTCAGCCGACGCGGTCCGCGCGATGATCGAGTCTGGCGAGCTCCAGGAGTTCCGCTCGGGCGACGAGCTCGTCGTGAAGCGCGAGCAGATCGACCTGCTCGTCGGCGACGACGGCAGCGACGAGTCGGTGGCCAGCGAGATCCTGGGCTCGGGCGAGTCGTCCATGATCGGCCCGGTCAATGATGACTCGCTCGGCGTCATCGGTCTCTCTGACTCCGTTGTCGACGACGACGCGCCCATCATCGCCGCTGATCCGGATGACAGCCTGGTCATCGGCCTTGAGGACAGCTCGACCGAGCCGCTCCCGGTCGACGAGTCCGTCGCAGGCGGAAGCATCGGGCTCAGCGAGTCGGTGTCGGACGAGATCAACCTCGACGGCGGCACCAACGTCGGCTCGTCCACGGGCGAGCCGCTCGGCGGCGACGGCTCCGGCATCATCAGCCTCGCCAGCGAGTCCGGCTCGCACGCGGCGATCGATCTCGATGTGCCCGAGCCGGTCGACAACAAGGACCAGACCGGCATCAGCATTTTCGACGACAGCCTCGATGACGATGATGCCGCCGCGGCAACCATCGTCACCGACGCGACCGAGGCCGACATGACCACGCCGGACTTCGACGCCGGCGCATCGGGCTCGGGCCTGCTCGACCTCACGCGGGAGGGCGATGACACCTCGCTGGGCGTCGACCTGCTCGACGACGGCGCGGGCGCCAGCGGCGCGGGGCTCGCCGGCGTTGGCGAGATCAGCGAAGAGGGCGCTCTCTTCGAAACCCCCGAGGCCGCGGATACCGATATTGCGCAGACCGCGCCGATGGCCGCGTTCCAAGAGGCCTACGACGGCGGCGGCTCGGGACTCGTCGGCGGGCTGGCGCTCGGTGTGGTGTTGTCGATGCTCTTCACAGGTGCCGTCACGGTGCTGTGGCTGATGGACAGCTCGGGCGCGCTGCTCTTCGAACAGTTCGGCGAGATCCCGTGGTACGCTCCTGCCGGCGCGATCGCAGCGGTCACGCTGCTGGTCACGATCATCGCGTGGGTGCTCGGCCGCCGCGGTTGACGCTCTGACGCGAAGGGCCGTGCCGATTGGTGCGGCTTTACTCTGCCGAGAGCATCGGCCGCGCGTACCGACCGCCTCGGATGCCGAGCCGATCGAGCAACGCCGTGTGAGCGTAGAGCAGACGGGACGGGCCGGGCTCCTCGCGGACCGTCGCGGCGAGCAGCGTGTCGTGGCCTTCTCGAACGGTCACGTGTACAAACTCGTCCGCCCTGAGCGAGTCAACTTTCACGGCACCCAGCTCGACCGGGTGCGTCTCGCCCGATCGCGTGTCGCGCAGCTCTGCCGAGCACGATGAGCGGGTGACCGTGATGCACAAGACAACGTCGCCGCCGCGACGGTGCGCCGGCGGCAGCTCGAGATCGGGGAGCGCGTCGCGCACGGCATCTCGCGCGATCGACCACTCGATCGCCAGCGCGGGCTCCGATGCGATCAGTGTTCCCGAGGCACGGGTGGATGCGAAACTCATGGCAATCTCCCGAGCAGCTTGGCCGCTGCCTCAAGCCCGCTCCCGGTGGGCCCGGCGAAACGCTGGCCGAGCTTCTCGACCGTCTTGAAGAACGAGAGCATCTCGTCAAGCCGGCGCTGGTGGTCCATCAGGTCGCTCTGGGCGGTCCCGTCGGCGTCATCCGGCACGGGGAGCTGATCTCGGATCTCGAAGAGCACGGCCAGCAGCGGCTCGACCTCGCGCTTCATCCGCTCGCGGACGATCGCGCGGAACATGCTCCACACATCCTGGTCGGCCGAGAAGTACTCCTTCCGATCGCCGCGCTTGTGCGTCCGGCTCACGATGCCCCAGTCGAGCAGCGCCCGGATCGACATCGACGCGTTGCCACGCGAGATCTGGAGGCGGTCCATGATCTCGTCCGTGTTCATCTCGACGCCGGTGATGTACAGCAGCGCGTGCACCTCGGCCATCGTCCGGCTGATGCCCCACGCTCCGCCCATCTGGCCCCACGCAGACACGAAGCTGTCCTGAGCCTCGGCGATGGCAACGGGTTGGCTTTCAGACCCCGGCATACCGAAAGTATCGACAACGGGGTAGGGATTAGCAAGCATTGCTTTCAGAAATTATTGAAATCAGTGCGCTGTTCCCGGCATCTGCCGAGAAGTGGGGCGGGAAGCGCACATGAGGCAGGCTCAGACCACCAGATCGAGCACGCCGGCCGCCCCGACCGCGAGGCTCGCGACCCCGTTGTACGTAAAGAAGACCATCGGGATGCCCTCTCGGCCGCGCCGAGCCAGCGTCACGTGCTCGGCCGCGAGCAGCAGCCCAACGCCAGCCACGCCGGACGCGTAGATCACCCCATGCCGGTCGTCAGCTCGCCACGAAAAGACCAGCGAGGCGAACGCCGCCGCGTGCATCGCCCGGCTCACCCAGACCGCTCCGCGCCAGCCGAGCGCCGACGGGATCGAGTGCAGCCCCCGGCCCTGATCGAAGTCGAGGTCCTGCAACGCGTAGATCACGTCGAACCCGGCGACCCAGAGCACGACGAACCCCGCCAGCCAGTACAGCGCGGTTACATCGGCGAGCGCTTCGGGCCGAACCGCGAGCCCAGCCGCCAGCGGGCTGACCGCGAGCGCCGCGCCGAGAAAGACGTGGCACAACGCCGTGAACCGCTTGGTGTAGCTGTACAGCGCAGCGAATCCGAGCACCGGAACACACAAGTACGTCGGCCAAGGGTTGCCGGTCAGCGGCCAGAAAAGGACCGCCGCCCCGCAGAAGAGCGCCGCCGCCCCGAGCGCGATGGCCCAGCCCTGCTGCGCGCCGAGCCGACCCGACGCGACGGCCCTGCCAGCGGTCCGCGGGTTGTCGGCGTCGAACTTCGCATCGGCGAGCCGATTGACCAGCATCGCCCATGTCCGCGCGAAGATCATGCACACCACGACCAACGCGAGCACGATCGCGATCCGCCCCGCGGACGGTTCCGGCTCGAACGCCAGCGCCGCCCCGAGAATCGCGAACGGCATCGCGAACACCGTGTGCGCGAGCTTGATGTCGCCCAGGGCTGCGGCGAGCGGGTTGGATCTGGCTGGAGCGATGGCGGCCTCGGTCATGAGCGGCACGATACGTCCCACGCAGCCGCGGGCCCGCGTGACCAGTACGCTTGTGGCATGCCGCCACGCGAATCGATCTCCGACCTCGACCGCCTCGAACGCCTTTGCCGGGCCGGTCGGCCGCTGGTGGTCATGCAGACTTTCGAAGAGGAAGAGGCCCTCCAGCTCGTCCGCGACGCGTCGATGTCGTCGCAGGGGCGGCTTGCGATCTGGACCGTGCTCAGCGGGGTGTACGACGGCATCCTCGATCGGCCGAACCCGATCCCGGACACGACCAAGCCGCTCGCTGGTCTGAATCACCTGGTGTTCGACGACAACGCCTCGATCGCGTGCCTGGTGGATATCACGCCGCATCTCGAGGAGCCGCGCGTGCTGCGGGCCTTCCGCGATCTTGTGACCGAGATGCGTCGGCGGAACGGAACGGTGATCGTGATCGACCACAACGCGGGTCTGCCCGAGGTCGTGCGAGCGCACGCGGTCGAGTTCGAGATCGGCTTGCCCGACACGGACGAGCTTGAGCAGATTGTTCGGCGAACGGTCAAGGATGTGCACCGCGGCGCGCCGCTCGAGGTCGATGTGAGCAAGAACGACTTTCAGGCGATGCTGCGCAACCTGCGCGGCCTGACGCGGAGGCAGGCCGAGGAAGTCGTCCGCGACATCGCGCTCGAAGACGGCAAGATCGACGCGAGCGACATCGACGAGATCATCCGGCTCAAGCGCGAGATGGTTGCGGCGGGGGGCCTGCTCGAGTTCGTGCGCGCGCCGACGAGCATGGCCGAGATCGGCGGGCTCGATCGCTTGAAAAAATGGCTGCACAACCGCCGCGGCGCGCTCGATGCCGCCGAGGACGACACCTCGATCGATGTGCCGCGTGGCGTGCTGCTGCTGGGCGTGCAGGGCGCGGGCAAGAGCCTGTGCGCCAAGGCGATCGCGACGGCGTGGCAGCGGCCGCTGCTTCGCATGGATGTCGGCGCGCTCTATGACAAGTACATCGGCGAGAGCGAGCGGCGGCTGCGCGACACGCTGCACCAGGCCGAGGTCATGGCGCCAGTGATCCTGTGGATCGACGAGATCGAGAAGGCCTTCGCCGGGGCGGCGAGCCAGTCCAACGACGGCGGGCTGAGCCGGCGCATGTTCGGCACGCTGCTGACCTGGATGCAGGAGCACCGCTCGTCGGTGTTCCTCGTCGCGACGGCGAACGACATCGAGGCCCTGCCGCCCGAGCTGCTGCGCAAGGGCCGGTTCGATGAGATCTTCTTTGTTGACTTGCCGGGCGACGCCGCGCGTGCAGCGATCTTCGGGATCCACCTCGGCAAACGCGGGCTCGACGCGGGCTCGTTCGACAAGATCCGGCTCATCGAGGCCTCGGCCGGCTTCAGCGGCGCAGAGATCGAGCAGGCGATCATCGCCGCGCGACACGAGGCCCGCGCGAACAGCGAGGCCGTGTCGACCGAATCGTTGGTGCGGGTGCTTGAGACCTCGCCGCCCCTGAGCGTGACGATGGCGGAGAAGGTGGCGCAGCTGCGGCGTTGGAGCGAGGGCCGGTGCGTGCCGGCGGAGTGAGGCATGGCGCGGAACAC
>JBCBMF010000005.1:0-36402 GCA_039822905.1 Planctomycetota bacterium | reverse complement strand
CGAGCCCGTGTATACGACGCTCGAAGGCTTCGCCGAGGACGTGACGCAGGCGCGCAGCACTGACGATCTGCCGGCGAACGCGATCGCGTACGTGTCGCTGGTCGCCGAGTACGTCGGCGTGCCGGTGTCGACGGTCAGCGTCGGTCCCGACCGCGCGCAGACCATCTCGGTCGCCCGGGAAGCGATGTCGTGACCGCCTTCGACACCTGTCCGCGAGCAAAGGACGCGATCGAGCGCATCCGCCAGCGGCTTCCCGCCGCCGACCCGCTCACGCACCTGCCCGACGTGCATCCCGCGTCGATCCCTCGGCACATCGCGATCATCATGGACGGCAACGGCCGGTGGGCCCAGCAGCGGGGCTTCCCCCGTGAGTTCGGCCACCGCAACGGCGCACAGTCCGTCCGACGCGTCGTTTCGCAGGCCGGCCGATGCGGCGTTGAGTGCGTGACGCTCTACTCGTTCAGCACCGAGAACTGGCGACGGCCCGAGGGCGAGATCGATGCGCTCATGGAGCTCTGCAGGGTGTACTGCGACGGCGAGCGAGACGAGCTCGTTCGGAACGGCATCCGCGTGCGGGTCATCGGCAGCCGGAAGGGTCTTCCCGACTCGGTTCTCCGCAGCCTCGATGCCCTGGTTGAAGCAACGAATGCCCCCGGTGCGAACGGCCCGACGCTGTGCCTGGCCGTGAACTACGGCTCACGCGAAGAGATCACCGAAGCGGTCCGCCGCATCGCCAAGCGAGTGAAAGAAGACGGCCTCGACCCGTTGTCGATCGGAGCCGGCGACGTCGACGAGGCCCTCTACACCGCGGGACTGCCGGACCCCGATCTGCTCATCCGCTCGGCGGGCGAGATGCGGCTCAGCAACTACCTGCTGTGGCAGATCAGCTACGCCGAGCTATATGTCACCTCCACGCTCTGGCCCGATTTCGATGAGGAGTGCCTGCACGCCGCCATCCGCGACTACGCCGCCCGACGCCGCCGCTTCGGCGGGCTGGATTCGGAGTAACGCGCGGTGCTTCGCGACCGACTGCTCTTCGGCCCGTTCTTTGTGCTTGCCGTCGTTGGGGTGTTCTGGCTTGATGAGTGGGTGTCGTCGCGGTCCCTCGGCGAGCGCCAGCTCCCCGCCGCAGCCGTGCTCTTGCCCGCGATGTGCATCGCGCTCGGCTTCGCATCGTGGGAGCTCGCGAGGATCCTCCGCGAGAAGGGCGTGCTGTCGTCGGTCCGAATGAGCGTTGCCGCGACGGTCATCGGCATTCTCGCGACCACCGCGAGCGGGCAGGGCGGCGCGGTCGTCTCGACCGCCGCCGCGGGCGTCATGCTGATGGCGCTCCTGTTCTTCGCGCGGCACCGCTCGTTCGAGGGCATCGTCGCCGGCGTCGGCGGCGTGCTGCTGGCGTTCACATACCTCGGGGTGTTGGGCGGCTTCTGGATCCTGCTGCGGCTCGATCACTCGGCGTGGGTCTGCCTCTGGGTGGTGCTTGTCACCAAATCGTGCGATATCGGCGCGTACTTCACGGGCCGAGCCGTCGGCAAGCGCAAGCTCGCGCCCTGGCTCAGCCCGGGCAAGACCCAAGAGGGCCTTGCGGGCGGTGTCGCAACAGCGGCCGGCGTCTCAGCGCTCGGGCTGCTGCTGCTGCGGAACGCCGGCGTTGCGCCCGATCTATCGATTGCGGGAGCGGCGGCAACGGGCGCCGCTGTGGGCCTGCTGGGTCAGACCGGGGATCTCGTCGCGAGCATGTTCAAGCGCGACGCGGGGCGCAAGGACGCCAGCCGCAGCCTGCCGGGCTTCGGCGGCTGGCTCGATGTGCTCGATTCGCCGCTGCTCGTCGGCGTCATCGCGTTCTGGGCGCTCCGCCTGCTCGCTTGACGACATTGTGCTATTCTTTCCAGGTGAACGCGAGGAGGACGACCGGCTTATGAGCCAGATCGACAAGCTGTTGGCGGTGTACAAAATCGAGCGGCAGCTCCGCGGGCTCCAGAGCCGGCTCCGCACAGCGGAACGCTTTCTTCAAGAACAAGAACGGCAGCTCACCGGCATCGGCTCGCAGCGCGAGTCCCTCGAGTCGCAGCTCCGCCAGCTCGAAGCCTCCGCCCGCGAGCGTGAGGGCGAGATGGCGCTCATGGACGAGCGCATCGAGAAGCTCCGCAACCAGATGAACACCGCCTCGACCAACAAGGAATACCAGGCGCTGCTCGTCGAGGTCAACGGCCAGAAGGTCGAGCGGGGCCGCGTCGAGGAAGAGACCATCGGGCTGCTCGAGAAGGTCGATCAGGTCAAGGCCGAGCTCGACGGCGCGAGCCAGCAGCAGGCCGAGCGCGTCAAGATCCGCGACGTCGCCGCGAGCGACAAATCGCAGCGGGCCGACGAGATCAAGGACCGCGTCACGGAACTGCAAGCCGAGCGCGAGCGCGTCGCCGCCGAGGTCGAGCCCCGCACGCTGGCGAATCTCGAGAAGCTGCTCGAGGAGCGCGACGAGGACGCGATGGCGAGCATCGAGGTGCTCGACAAGCGACGCCACGAGATCTCGTGCATGGCCTGCATGATGACGCTGCCCGTCGAGCAGCTCAACTCGCTGCTCTCGGGCGTGCTCACCAACTGCCCGAACTGCGGCTGCTTCTTGTACCTCGACGAAGAGGCGACCGCCAAGCTCGGGGCCGGCGCCAAACGCTAAACCCCACGCGACCGGAGCTCTGCGTGCAGGATGCACCCGCGAATCTCCTCTCCGTCGTGATCCCGATGTACCGGGAATCCGCGAGGATTGTCCCGACTGTCCAGGACGTCATCGCGACGCTGCGCGATCGACGGACGCCCTCCGAGGTCGTCCTCGTCGACGACGGCTCGACCGACGACACCGTCGAGACGGTGCAGCCGTTCCTGACCGACGCCGGCGATGGCTCGATCGAACGCGTGACGCTTGTTCGGTTCGAGAAAAACCGCGGCAAGGGCGCAGCCGTCCGCGCGGGACTCGCCGAGGCGCGCGGCGACTGGCGGCTGATGATGGACGCCGACAACGCCGCCCGCGTCGCCGAGGTCGACAAGCTGCTCGCGCACGCCAATGGCAACGTCGGCCTGGTCGCCGGCTCGCGCTCCGCCGACGGGGCGATCGTCGAGGCCCAGGGCTTCCGCAAGCTCACCGGGCTGATCTTTAAGGTCGCCCTGCTCGCGCTGGGCCTCCGCCTCGCCAAAGACACCCAGTGCGGCTTCAAGCTCTACCGCGCCGACGTCGCCGAGGCCATCGCAAAGCACGGTATCGAGGACCGTTTCGCCTTCGACCTCGAGCACCTGCTGCTGACCCAACGCCTCGGCACCCGCGTGAAAGAAGTTGGCATCCGCTGGCAGCACATCGACGGCAGCCAGGTCAGCCCGATCGTCGACGGCATCAAGATGCTCTACCAGGCGGCCTGCATCCGCTTCCGGAGCTACGGCATCCTTGAGTTGCCCGCACGGCCCGAGCCAGTCGAGGCACCGCAGCGCGTCGCTGTCGGGGGTTCAGAGCATTGATCGATGCCCGGCTGCCGCGGTGGCTCGTCACGCTCGCGGTGATCCTGCTCGTCGCGGCGACCGGCTACTACGCCTACCGCGCGATCAAGCAGACGCAGAAGTACGACCGCGACACCACGTACCACCGTGATTTCGATCATTTTTATCAGGCCGCAGTCGCGGCAAAGAACGGCGAAGATCCCTACGAATCGTTCCGCAAGGGCTACATCTACCCGCCCCTGATCGCGGCTGCCTTTCAGCCGATCGCGGGCCTCGAGCGCAACGCGGCGTACCTGATCTGGTTCGCTGTCAACGCCACGATCATCGCGGCCGCGTTCGTGATCGCCGCACGAACACTGCTGCGACGCATGGGCGTGCAGCCGCGCGCGCCAACCGTCGCCTGTGTCGTTGCCGGCGGGCTCCTTCCCGCGTTCGACCAGATGCGATGGCAGCTCGAGCAGGGCCAGACCGACGGCCTGCTGCTGCTCGCCTTGGCGCTGGGCCTGCACTGGCTCGACCGCCGCCCGCTGCTCGCCGGGCTTGTGACCGGGCTCGCCGCCAACGTCAAGTACCTCTCGCTGATCGTGCTGCCGTTCGCCGTTGTGCGCAAGCGTGTCCGCCTCGCCGTCGGTGTCATACTCGGGGCAGTCGCGGGTTTGCTGCTGCCGGTCGTGGTCTTTGGCTGGGAGCGCAACACCGAATTCGTGCAGACGAGCTTGGGTCGATTGGTCCACGTCGTCGACGCCGGCCCCGACCTCGAAAACACCGGCGGCGTGAATATCCACTCGCTGACGTGGGAGCTGAACATCTCGATGCCCGCCTTCGCCGCCAAGCGCGTCGATCAGCTGGGCCTGCCCGAGATCGCTGTACCGTTGCTCGCGGTTGCTCTCGCGATGCTGCTCGTCGCCGTCGCATGGTGGATGTACGCCGCCCGCGGCTTCAGTTTCTGGCTCGGCGAACGCGATACCGCAACCCGCCGGCGCCTCGGCACCTTCGAGTGGCTGGGGCTCATCGTCTGCGCCATGGCCATGAGCCCGCAGACCACCGTCCGCCACATGGTGCTCATGACGCTGATCTACCAGTGCGCGATGGTCCTCGCGATCGTGCGCACGGGCCCAGGCCGGGTCGTCCCGCTCGTCGGCGTGGTCGTCGCGTTCTTCAGCATGACGCTCCCGCCGGGCGGCGGCGATACGTGGTCGTCCGAGGTCGCGCTGCCCGTGTGGCGCTCGGTCAGCGGCGCGATGTGGTGCGCCCTCGTCTGCTTCGCGTGCGTGCTGTGGTCGGGCCTGGGCTGGGCACGCGAGACTCAGAACAGGTCGGAGTCAGGCTCGTCGTCCGAGCCGGTGAACGCCACGCCGATGTGATCCGCGCCGGCCTTGGTCAGCTGCCGACCCCGCCGCGTGCGGGCCAGAAACCCCGACTGCAACAGGAACGGCTCGATCATGTCTTCGAGCGTGCCCGCGTCCTGGTTCATCGTCGCCGCGATCGCTTCCAGGCCCACCGGCCCGCCCTGATACGTCGTCGCGATCGTCCGCAGGTACGAGCGGTCGAACTCGTCCAGCCCGATCACGTCGATGCCCTCGAGCTCGAGCGCGGCATCGACCACCTGGTCTTCGATCACACCCCGAGCCCGCACATCCGCGTAGTCGCGCACACGCCGGAGCAGGCGGTTGGCGATCCGCGGCGTCCCCCGGCTGCGCGAGCCGATGCGGTGCAGCGCCGGCTCGGCCGCCTTCCGCACGCCCAGGATCTCGGCCGACCTCGACAGGATCCGGAGCAGGTCCGCCTCGTCGTAGTACTGCAAGTGGTGCGCGAGCCCGAAGCGTGACCGCAGCGGCGAGCTGAGCAGGCCGGCGCGGGTCGTCGCGCCGATCAGCGTGAACGGCGGGCACTTGATCTGCACCGTCTGCGCGTGCAGCCCCGAATCGATCGTTACATCGATCCGGAAGTCCTCCATCGCCGGGTAGATGAACTCCTCCACGGCGATCGGCAGCCGATGGATCTCATCGATAAACAGCACATCGTGCGGCTGGAGCCTCGTCAGCGTCGCGACGAGATCGGTTCCCCGTGCCAGCGCCGGCCCGCTGGTCGCGTGCACCGTCGAGCCCATCTCGTTGGCAATGACGTGCGCGAGCGTGGTCTTGCCGAGCCCCGGCGGGCCGTGGAGCAGCAGGTGCTCGATCGGCTCGCCGCGCTGCCGGCTGGCCTCGATCGCGATCGACAGCCGCTCGATCAGCTCGCGCTGGCCCACGTACTCGGCGAGCTTCGTCGGCCGAAGCGGGTTGCCCCCGGCGTCGCCCGCGCCCGGGGCGCGCTCCGCATCCGTCGGCGTGGTCTCCGGGCTGAGCAGGCGTTCCGTCGCCATCGTGTCTCCGTTGTGCCAGCCTCTCGGCGGCTTCAGTCGTCCCTGTCCTGCTGGCCCGAGACGCGTGGCAGCATCTCCGGCGCGCTCGCGAGGTTGTAGGCCACGATCGCCGCGTTGGTCGCCGACTGCACCAGATACTCCTCGATCGCCAGATCAAGTTTGTCGTTCTGCGTGTGCCAGCCGAAGCGGTAGTTGCTCCGCCCGACCTCATCGGAGAAGAACCCGGGGATGCCGGCCTGGTTGAACACCGCGTGGTCCGAGCCCCGGTGCGTGTTGATGCGCGAGCCCATATCGCGGACGTTGAATTCGAGCCAGCCCGCGCGGGCGTCGTTGTCGGGGTTGTCATCCTTCAAGAGGCGCTCGCGGTCGACTTCGCTGAAGAACTGCCCGTTGGTGGGGGCGCTGGCCGCGGCGAGGTAGGGCACCATCACCGACGCAGCCGGATAGCCGCCCTGGTAGTTGGTGCCGCCGTCGTCGTTGAGGCACGCGACGATCTTCGAGCGTTCTTCTTCAGTCAGCGAGTCGACGTACGCCCGTGCGCCGAGCAGGCCCTGCTCCTCGCCCGTCCACAGCATGAAGCGGATGGTCCGCTTGGGCCTCGCGCCGACGTTGGCGAGGATCCTCGCCGCTTCGAGCGTGACCGCCGTGCCCGTGCCGTTGTCGAGCACGCCCTGGCTGCCCGGCCCGTTCCACGAGTCGATGTGCGCACAAACAATGACGACCTCGTCGGGCTTCTCGGTGCCCGGGATCTCGGCGATCGTGTTGTACAGCGGGATCGGGCCGTCCTCGAACGAGTGACTCAGGTCGAACTCGAGGAAGACATCCTGCCCGTCGGCGAGGTCTGAGTTGATCCAGCGGTAGTCCGAGTCGCGAACATTGATCTCAACGTCCTGTCCCACGTCTTCGCGGGTCAGGTTCAGCAGCTCCTCGCCTCGCTTGACCGACGTGGTCCACACGCGTTCATCACGCGAGCTGGAAACAAAGCCCGCCGGGCCCTCGGCCAGAATCTCTTGCGCGATGAAGCGGCTCAGCTCTTCAGGGTCAACCGGCTCTGGCTGCTGCAACACGGCCTCAAAGGTGTACAGGTCATCGCCCGCGGGATCGAGCGTTTCGATCAGCGTGAAGCCATCGTCGAGCGGGAAGAACATCTCGCGATCGCCCACCGGTGTTCGCCAGAGAAACTCGACCACGCCGTTCTCGTACGCGCCGTTGATCAGGTCTGCTGTGAAGCCCATGTTGGGCAGGCCGGCGGTGCCCGTGACGGTGCCGTCATCGCTGAGCCTCAGCGTCATCGAGTAGACGGTCTCGCCGTTGGGGATCGCCGGACCACGCGCCATCCCGGTCCACACGCCGGAGACGCCATCGTTCGGGAACGACTCCGGCAGATCGATGGTCGCCATCTCACCCCGGCCCATCGCCTGGCGGAGATCGGCGTGCATGACGTGCCGCGCCGCCATCGCCCGGCCGATGCCCCGCACGCCTTCACGACCGCCTTGGTAGGGGGAGATCAGCACCCACGCGCCGTCAAAGCTCCCGCGGCCTGCTTCCAGCTCGTCGAGCGTTGTCGGCATCCGGACGACCCGGCCCCGCGTCGGTCCGTTGGTGCCCGGTGCCCAGCTCAGCGTTGTGAATTCCAGCTCGCGTTCTTCGGTGAACTCGCCCGAGTCTGATGCCTCCATGACTCGTCCGTACGACGGCCCGCGATCGAATCGAAGAGTTGCCTCGGCCCAGACTCGGTTCTCAACGTTCGAGAGGCCCCATGCCTCGAAACGCTCCGCGCACCAGAAGTTGGCCCGCTCGAGCGCCGTTGAAGCCGTGAGTCTCGGCCCGATATCGCCGCAGAGGTAGTTGAGGTGGTTCATCACCTGGTTGCGGTTCTTGCCCTCGTCGAGGATGGCGGCGATGGTGGCCGCGTTGCCCATGGGGATCTGTGGCACGGGCACAACCGCGCCGTCGATCACCGCGTATGGGGCTCCACCCGGGCCGGGTTCCATGGCCTGCGGAGCGGCAGACCCCGTGTCTTGGGGCGTGCCGTTCGATCCACATCCCGCGGCGAGCACCAGCGCGAGCGGTGTCGCGAGAAGCGAGAATCGAAGAACGGCGGGGGGAATTCGGCGTTGCATGGGAATCTCCGAGAGTCGGGCGTCGAACGGGTAGATACTACAACGGATCGACGAGTAGGGAGTTTGGTCACGCATGGACGTGCTGTCGCGGTTCTTTGAGGCGTTCGGAGCCATCCTGGGCGACGCGGGTCTGTGGCTCTTGCTGGGCTTCGCGGTCGCAGGCCTGCTCCACGAGTTCGTGCCGCAGCACTGGCTCGCCAAGCAGCTCGGCACCAAGGGCACGGGCTCGGTGGTCAAGGGCGCGCTGATCGGCGCGCCGCTGCCCTTGTGCTCGTGCAGCGTGATCCCCGCGGCGTCGGAGCTGCGCAAGCAGGGCGCGTCGAAAGGCAGCGCCACCGCGTTTGCTGTCTCGACGCCCGAGATCGACGTGCCCGCGTTCAGCCTGACCTGGGCGCTCCTGGGCCCGGTGATGGCGGTCGCGCGCGTCATCGGCGCTGCGATGAGCGCGGTCACGGCGGGGCTGTTGGTCGATGCGTTCACCGCCAAGGACGACAGGCCTCTGCCCGTCGCGGGCGACACCGCGGGCTGCGGCTGCGCCTCGAAGGCCACTGAGACCGGGCAAGCCCACTCGCACGAGCACGGCCATGCTCACGGGCTCAACCTCGCACAGGCCGAGAAGCGACCGCTCACCGCGCGGCTTGTCGGTGCCGTCCGCTATGGCTTCGTCGACATGCCCGCCGACCTCGCGCTCTGGCTGATCGTGGGCCTGCTGCTCTCGGCCGTAGTTGGGGCCTTCCTGCCCGCGACGCTCCTCGCCGACGGCATGGGCGATGGGGCCCTCGCGATCCTCGCCGCCATGGGCCTGGGCCTGGTCATTTACGTGTGCGCCACCGGCTCGACGCCGCTCGTCGCGATCCTCGTTGCCAAGGGTCTCGGCCCGGGCCCGGCGCTCGCGTTCCTGCTCGCGGGCCCGGCGACCAACCCGGCCGCGATGGCCTGGGTGCTCAAGGACCTGGGCCGCACGGCGCTGATCGCCTACGTCGCCTCGATCTCGGTCGTCGCGTTCCTGTGCGGCTGGGGCCTGCAATGGCTCGCGACAGGTGGAGGCTGGACGCCCACCGCCGAGCCGCTCACCGAGCACGCCGGCGGCTCCGCGATCGGCGGTGCGATCCTCGCGGCGTTGCTCACGTACGCCACCGTCCAGCCTTGGCTCTACAAGCTGTTGCTGACCAAACAGGACGCCCGCGCAACCTCGTGCTGCTCGCACGCCACAGCCGAGGACAAACCAACGACCTGCTGCTCATCTAGTCCAGCGGCAGCCGCTTCCGCCGCCACAGATTGACCAGCTCGATCGACTCGATCGGGTCCCAGACCTTGCCGTCGGGCAGCTGCTCGCGGCGGATGCTCCCATCGTCGTTGAGAAACTTCACAAGCTCGGGCGTGCCCGGCGCGACCCGGCTGCGCAGCACCCAGCCCTCGCCGTCGTCGTCCTTGCGGAGCGAGTCGGACCGGTAGGCGATCGCGTTCGTGTCCGAGCGGTAGGCGTAGAAGCCGAAGTCGCCCGCCGTGCCCGCGCCGGTCAGGATGTCGGGCAGCATCAGCGCCAGCGGCAGCGGCAGGTAGCCCTCGCCCTCGATGCGGTGCCGGGTGGTCTCGCTCCGGCCGCTCGGGGTCTTTGCCGTGACCATGATTTCCTCGAAGCCGTTGCGCGCGCCGACCTCGGAGAGCGACGTCGTTCGGCCCCCATCGCGGATCGCGATCGAGAGGTTCCAGGTCTCGCTCGACAGGTCCTCGCTGACCCAGTACGTGCCGCGCGAGTCGTAGATGATCTGGTTTCCCGTCTGCGGGCTGATCTCGCCGAGCGTGCGCGCCTCGATGCGGACGAGCAGCCCCGGCGTCATGTCGGTCGACGAGGACGACGAGCGCCGCGACGGGTCGATCTCGTCCCGCGTGCCGGCCCACGTGGTCACCCGGCGGTAGCCGATCTCGCGGTCGCTCTCGCCCGCCGGCTCGTAGAGCCGAAGCCACCGCTCGCCGGCGGATTCGAAGGTCTCGCGCAGGGTGTCCGTATCGATCGAGTCGAGCACCCGCTGGCCAGCGGTGACGGCGATGCCCCGGTCGGCGAACCGGAGCTCGGGGTTCTCGAATTGGATCGTGCTGAGCATCGCGTCGAACGACGGCGCGAGCGTCTCGAAGCCGGCGATCGGCGAGGTCGCGTCCCACACCAGCATCCGGCCCCGGCCCAGATCAATGACCGCCACACCCCGGACCGTGTCGTCCTGGCTCGCCGTCGCGGGCTGCTGGAGAAAGAATCGCTGCGCCTCGCCGCCCGGGAATGAGACGGGCTCGACGGTGCGCAGCTCCTGGGCGAATGTGGCGATCGTGACCCCGGTCGCGTCGCCGTCCTCGATGCCGTAGGCCTCTTTGAGGTTCATCAGGATCGACTCGGCGGCCGCCTCGGCGGTCAGCTCGGTGTTCGACGAGGATCGGCTGGTGATCGTCACGCGGTAGCCGTTGTTGGGCCCGATGACGTCGGCCTGGACTTCCGTACCGATCCGCCGGGTCGTCGCCGTCGCCCCGACGGGCAGGTTGAAGCTGACGCCGAGGCTGCCGAGGTCAAACGGCCGGCCTGACATCTCGATCGGGCTCTGGCCGGAAGCCTGCGCAAGCGCCGGTGCCCCTCCCAGCAAGGGCAGAGCAAAGGCGGCGGCGAGCAGGCGCGTGACGGAGATGAGCGTTCGCACGGCGGCGGTCCTCTCAGAGGGGCGGGTCGGCTCCGGGTTCTTGAAGATCCGTTGTGTTTTTCTTCGACCACATGGCCGTCGGTCGTTGACCCATCGGGGCGTGGGCCTACGCTTGCAGTCCGCTCCAGAGCAGCCGCTCCGGGGTGGTGGTGGATTGGTCGGTCCTTCAACCGGCAGTTTCACGATCGTAGACCGGGTTCGGGTGGGTCCCGCCGGTTGTAAAGGATGTCCGTGCCGCGTCGGTTTGGCGGCACACAGGTGTCTTCTCGGCTCACGTCCGGGAGGCAGCAGGAGCGTGTGGCTCGATGAACGGCGGCAAGATCCGAATCCGGATGGAGGCGTACGACCACATCGCGTTGGATGCGTCGGCGAAAGAAATCGTCGACAACGCCAAACGCACGAACGCCAAGGTCAGCGGGCCCGTCCCGCTGCCCACGCGTATCGAGAGGTACACCGTCCTTCGTAGCCCGTTCGTCAACAAGAAAAGCCGCGAGCAGTTCGAGATCCGCACGCACAAGCGGATCATCGACATCTTCGAGCCCAACGCCCGCACCGTCGAGGCGCTCAACCGGCTCGTCGTACCCGCTGGCGTGTTTGTAAAGATCAAGGCCTGATCCCGAGGATCGGGCCTTCGTTGTAGGAAGAAGGACCCGCTGACCTGCTCTGGGCGTCGCGAAGTGAGCAAGGCCGAATCAGGTGAAACGAAGGGTTGCGTGAAGCGATGAGCCAGACTGGACCAACATTGCTGGGCCGGAAACTCGGGATGACCCGGGTGTACGACGAGGCGGGCAACAGCGTGCCCGTGACGGTGATCGAGCTCGGCCCGTGCGTGGTCACGCAGGTCAAGACCCCCGAGACCGACGGCTACTCGGGCGTGCAGATCGGCTTCGGCGAGCGGAAGCCCCGCAACGCCACGATCCCTCTGATGGCCCACGACGCCAAGGCCGGCACGACCCCCAAGCACCACCACATCGAGTTCCGCACCGAGGATTCGGACGCGAGCTATGAGCTGGGCCAGGTGCTCACCGCCGACGCGTTCAAGGGTGTCAAGTTCGTCGATGTCGTCGGCACCAGCAAGGGCAAGGGCTTCCAGGGCGGCATGAAGCGTCACGGCTTCAAGGGCCAGCTCGCGAGCCACGGCGTCGAGCGGAAGCACCGCTCCCCGGGCTCGATCGGCGGCCACGCCAACAACGCCGGTAAGGCCGGCCGGATCAAGAAGGGCAAGAAAATGGCAGGCCACATGGGCTCGGAGCGGGTCACCGTCCGCAGCCTCGACGTGGTCAAAGTCGACTCGGATAAGAACCTGATGCTGGTCAAGGGACCGGTTCCGGGCCACAACAAGGCGATCGTGCGGGTCCGCCCGGCGAAGCGTCTGTACCGCGGCAAGGCGGCGATTGCTGCTGGGTGAGTGAGTAAACGCATCGGCGGGCACGGACAAGCCCGTCGGTGAGCTCGGAAGGCCCCGAGGCGTGAGCCAGAGGGAACCAGCGGGCAAGAACAAGTGTGCGGCCTCGGGTGTGTTGCCCGAGACCCAGAGACGGCCGAGTCAAACCCGGAACGTCCCACTTCACCCCGCTCACTGAATGGGGTGAAGGGCCCAAAGCCGAGAGCGGCGGGCAACAGGAGGCGGGCCGGCAAGGGCGAGGACAGCGAGGGGCTTTGGGCCGCTCGCGCAGGAAGGCGTCAGGACGGAAGACACGATGAACGTGCCCGTGTACAACATGCAGGGAGCCGAGGTCGGGCAGATGCCGATCGATGAGGGCTCCCTTTCCGCTTCGCTGGTGGACCAGGGCATCAACGCCGCGCTGATCAAGCAGGCGTACGTGATGTACCACGCCAACCGCCGGCAGGGGTCGGCCCGGACCAAGAGCCGCAACGCGATCTCGGGTTCGAACAAGAAGATGTACAAGCAGAAGGGCACCGGCAACGCTCGTCACTCGACGAACAAAGTTGCCCAGTTCCGCGGCGGCGGCCGGGCGTTTGCCAAGACCGCCACCCGCGAGGACTACCACCAGACCATGCCGGTCAAGATGCGGCGCAAGGCCAACCGCAACGCTTTGCTCGCCAAGATCCTCGGCTCCGAGAAGTTCGGCAGCGAGATCCGCGTCATCGACGACCTCTCGATGTCCGCTCCCAAGACCAAGGACTTCGTGGCGTTCCTCGAGGCCCTGAAGCTGGACCGCTCGGCACTGGTCGTTCTCAGCGAAGAGGGCGACAAGGCCGACGCCGTCCGCAAGAGCGCCCGCAACGTGTCTGATGTCGAGCTGATTCCGACCAGCCAGATGACCGCGTTCGAGATGCTGAACCACCGCTACCTGGTGATCGGCAAGAGCGAGCTGGAGGCCTGGCTCGCGGGCCCGAGCTCGCAGACAACGAAGGCCGCCAAGGTCGACCCGATGGGTCGCCAGGAGCGCAAGCCCCGCCGCGAGGCCAAGCCCCGTGGCAAGAAGGTTCGTGGTGACAAGGCCGTCAAGACCTCGACAGCCAGTGGGGAGGCCAGCTGATGGACGCCGCGTACGTTGTGAAGAAGCCGATCGTGACCGAGAAGTCGACGTCGGCGATGGAAGAGGGCCGGTACACCTTCGAGGTGGACCGCCGGGCGACCAAGGACGACATCAAGCTCGCGGTCGAGCAGCTCTACGGCGTCAAGGTCGCCGGCGTCGCGACGCAGGTCCGCAAGGGCAAAGTGCGTCGCTACCGCTACGGCTACGCGACCGAGGCGAGCACGAAGAAGGCCACGGTGAAGCTCGCCGAGGGCTCGGTCATCGAGCTGTTCTGAGGTAGGCAGGAAGGACTGAACGATGGGTATCCGAGTCTACAAGCCGACGAGTCCGGGCCGCCGCAACGCGAGCGTGCTGACTCGTGAAGAGATCACCAAGCAGAAGCCCGAGAAGTCGCTTCTGGCGCCGCTAAAGAAGTCGGGCGGCCGGAACAACTCGGGCAAGATCACCGTGCGTGGTCGCGGCGGCGGTGCCAAGCGGCGCTACCGCAAGATCGACTTCCGCCGGGCGGATCGCGACGGCGTCGTGGGCACGATCGTCGGCATCGAGTACGACCCCAACCGCACGTGCAACATCGCGCTGATCAAGTACAGCGACGGCGTGAAGCGGTACATGCTCGCCCCGGTCGGCCTCAAAGACGGCGATGAGGTCATGAGCCACTCGACCGAGGCCATCGAGCCGAGCGTCGGCAACTCGATGCCCCTCAAGTTCATCCCCACGGGCCTGAACGTGCACTGCGTCGAGCTGCAGCCCGGCAAGGGCGGCCAGATGTGCCGGTCCGCCGGTTCCGCCGCCCGTTTGATGAACAAAGAGGGCAAGTACGCCACGCTGGTGCTGCCCTCGGGCGAGTCGCGTCGCGTCTCGGTCGAGTGCCGGGCAACGGTGGGGCAGGTCGGCAACACCGACCACCAGAACCGCCGCCTGGGCAAGGCCGGCATCAACCGGCACCTGGGCCGTCGTCCGAAGACGCGTGGTGTGGCGATGAGCCACGACGCGCACCCGCTGGGCGGTGGCGAGGGCCGGTCCAAGGGCGGCCGGGCGCCGGTCAACAAGCAGGGCACGCCCGCGAAGGGCGGCCGGACGCGTGACAAGAACAAGCCCAGCAGCAAGCTGATTATCCGCCGCCGCGTGAGCAAGCGCTACGGCCAGGTGAAGTAAGGCGGGAGCGAGGAACGCATGGGACGCAGTCTGAAGAAGGGACCGTTCGTCGTTGAGAGCCTCTACCGCAAGGTGGAGAAGATGGACGCCGACGGTCGCCGCGAACCGATCAAGACCTGGGCCCGCCGGTGCACGATCGTGCCCGAGTTCGTGGGTCACACGTTCCAGGTGCACAACGGCCGGGCGTTCCTCGAGGTGTACGTCACCGAGGACATGGTCGGGCACAAGCTCGGCGAGTTCAGCCACACGCGGACGTTCCGGGGTCACACGAACAAGAAGGAAGGCATCAAGTCGGGCCGCTAAAGCGGTTCGTTGATGAAGGGTTGAAGCCATGAGGCTCCAGAACGACAAACTCAAGAAGCTCGCGGGCGAAGCCGGCGTCGGCGTCGAGCAGCTCGCTGCCGCGGTCGCCGCCCAGAACGGCATGAAGCCCGCCGCCGCCGAGAGCGCCGTCCGCAACTGGATGGCCGGCCGGGACCACCCGCGCTGCCGACAGGCCGACATCGCCGCGATGGCCGCCGCGCTCGGCGCTGCTCCCAAGGACATCGCCCGGTTCACCAGCCAGGTGCGTCACCACCGGGGCAGCCCGCTCAAGGCACGCCTAGTAGCCGACGCGATCCGCGGCAAGCCGGTCAGCGAGGCGCTCGAGATGCTGACCTTCTCGACCAAGCGCGCCGCGACGAACATCCAGAAAGCGCTCACGGCGGCCTACGCCGAGGCGGAGCTCGCCAACGTTGACGACGCCCAGCTGTTTGTCAGCGAGAGCCGGGTCGACGAGGGCCCGCACATCAAGCGGTTCCGCCCGAAGGACCGGGGCCGGGCCCACCCGATCCTGAAGCGCACCAGCCACATCACGATCTCGATCGAGGAGCGGAACTGATGGGACAGAAGACGCACCCCTTCGGCCTGCGTCTCGGCGTGACCGAGACCCACCGCAGCCGCTGGTACGCGCCCAAGGCGCTGTTCGGCGAGCTGCTCGTCGAAGACGAGAAGATCCGCAAGTTCCTCGACGATCGGCTCAACCGCAAGCCGCCGTACGCCGCGGTCAGCGAGATCCTGATCGAGCGGACGCGCGAAGAGCTCAAGGTCATCGTCCGCACGGCCCGCCCGGGCCTGGTCATCGGCCCCAAGGGCGCCGAGGTCGAGCGGATCACCCAGGAGCTCCAGTACATGACCGGCCGGAAGGTCGCGATCTCGATCATCGAGATCAAGAACCCCGACCTGTCGGCCCAGCTGGTCGCCGAGAGCGTGGCCGAGCAGCTCAAGAAGAGCCGCGGCTTCCGGCGTGCGATCAAGATGCGTGGCGAGGCCGTCATGCAGGCCGGCGCCCAGGGCGTGCGGATCCTGATCTCGGGCCGACTCGGCGGTGCTGAAATGTCACGCAAGGTCGACGTGCGTCACGGCTCGCTGCCGCTCAGCACGCTGCAGGCCAACGTGGAGTACGGCTTCGCCGAGAGCTTCACGACCTACGGCACGATCGGCGTGAAGGTGTGGATCTACAAGGGCCCGTACTCGACCGAGCAGGACGAGACGGCTTCGAACGCGGCGGGCGGCACGGCACGTGCTCGCGGCCGCCGGTAAGGACTGGTTGAATCGCGGCCGATGCCGCGTTGAGAAGGTTGGAGTTTCGTCATGGCGATGATGCCCAAGCGAGTTCGGCACCGGAAAGAATTCCGCCGCACGAGCCGCGTAAACCGGAAGGCGACCAAGGGGAACTACGTCGCGTACGGCGACTACGGCCTGCAGTCGCTCGAGAGCGCGTGGATCACGGCGCGCCAGCTCGAGGCCGGCCGAATCGCCGCCCAGCACTTCTCGAAGCGTCAGGGCAAGCTGTTCATCCGCGTCTTCCCCGACAAGCCGGTTTCGAAGAAGCCGCTGGAAACGCGGATGGGTAAGGGCAAGGCGGACGTCGACTACTGGGCGGCCCGCGTCAAGGAGGGCACCATGCTCTTCGAGATGGCCGGCGTGAGCGAGAGCTTCGCCCGGGGCACGATGGTCCGCATCGCCATGAAGATGCCGGTGCGGTGCCGGTTCGTCAAGCGTCGAGTCACGGTCTAGTTCGAGTCGCCGCCCTCCGGCGGCGGAAGGGAGTCCGGGGAACGCCCCCGGCATGCGTAAGGCGGAAGCCATGGCGAAGAAAGACGTACTCGAAGTGAGCAAGATCCGGGACATGTCGGACGAGGAGATCGGCGGCACGATCCGCAAGCTCCGCGACCAGATGTTCCGGCTCCGCAGCGCGACGGTGACCGACAAGGTCGAAGACACGAGCCAGTTCGGCACGCTGCGGCGGAACGTCGCCCGGCTGCGGACAGAGCAGACGCGTCGGCACATGGAAGCGGCGGGGGCCTGAGAGAAGCGGTTGACGGAACCAAGTCGGCGGTGGCCGGCGAGAGGACCAGCGAGTGACTGAGCAAGCAACGATCGAGAGCAGCTCGAAGGCCGTGACCAAGATCGGCTTCGTCGAGGCGGACAAGGCCGACAAGACCCGCAAGGTCGTCGTGTCCTACATGGCCAAGCACCCCAAGTACGGCAAGTTCGTCAAGCGGCGGACCATCCTGCAGGTGCACGACGAGAACAACGAGTCGGAGCTCGGCGACCGCGTCGAGGTCCGCGAGTGCAAGCCCAAAAGCAAGACGAAGAGCTGGGAGCTCGTTCGGATCGTGGAGAAGCGTCCCGGCGCCTGAGGCGGTCCGGCGACCATGAAGAAGGTACGAGGCTGAGCGATGCTGCAGCAAGAATCAAGGTGCGAGGTTGCGGACAATTCGGGGGCGAAGATCGCCTACGTGATCCGCGTGTACGGCGGGTCGACCCGCCGCGACGGCCAGACGCGCCGGACGGCGTACGTGGGCGACCGCGTGCTGATCTCCGTCAAGAAGGCGCTCCCGGGCGCGGACATCAAGCCGGGCGACAAGTCCAAGGCCGTGATCGTCCGCTCGAAGAAGCCCACCCGCCGCCGCGACGGGTCGTACGTGGCGTTCGACACGAACGCGGTCGTGCTGATCTCGGACGAGGGCAACCCGAAGGGCACCCGCATCTTCGGCCCTGTCGCCCGCGAGCTGCGCGATAAGAACTACATGAAGATCGTTTCGCTTGCTCCGGAGGTGGTGTGACATGGCGATGCACGTTCGCAAGGGCGACGAGGTGATGGTCACCGCCGGTGCCAACAAGGGGCAGACCGGCAAGGTGTCGCGTGTCGACGCCGAGAAGGACCGCGTGTGGGTCGAGGGCGTGAACCTCCGCACCAAGCACATCAAGCGGTCGCAGGTCAACCCGCAGGGCTCCAAGGTCACCCGCGAGAGCCCGATCCACATCTCGAACGTCAGCCCCGTCGTCGACGGCAAGCCGACGCGGGTGCGGTTCCAGATCAACGACGACGGCAGCAAGGACCGCGTCGCGGTCCGCAACGGCGCTGTCCTGGGGCGGGTTTCGCCGCCCAAGAAGAAGTAAGACGCGAGTGGGTCAGACTTAAGCAGAGAGGCCTCGGCGAGAGCCCGGAGCAGATCGATGGCGAAGAACAAGAAGAACAGCGATGCACCGGTGGTGCCGCCGAACGAGCCCCGGCTCGCCAAGCTCTTCGAGGAGAGCGTGCGCAAGCAGGTCGCCGAGAAGTTCGAGCTGGCCAACCCGATGGCGCAGCCCAAGCTCGAGAAGATCGTAATCAACGTGAACATCGGTCGGCACCTCGACGGCACGAAGGTGCCGGCGAACGTCCGCTCGACCGTGATCGACACGCTGACGCAGATCTCGGGCCAGAAGCCCATCCTGATCCGGGCCAAGAAGAGCGTGTCGAACTTCAAGGTCCGCGAGGGCTACGAGTCGGCCGTCATGGTCACGATGCGTCGCGAGCGGATGTGGCACTTCCTCGATCGGCTGATCCACCTAGCGACGCCGCGTATCAAGGACTTCCGGGGCCTGCCGACGAAGTCGTTCGATCGGCAGGGCAACTACTCGTTCGGCCTGGTCGAGCAGGGCGTGTTCCCCGAGATCAACATGGCGGAGGTGAACTTCACCCACGGCATGCACATCAACATGGTGTTCAAGAACTCCGACGCCGAGAAGAGCCGCTTCGTGCTCGAGAACCTCGGCATGCCGTTCCGCAAGCCGGAGGCTGCTCGGAAATAGGCACGGAAGTACGAGAAGAGTGACGCGTCGCGAGCGAGCGGCACAGAGAGGTTTCGACGATGGCCAGCAAGGCACAGATCGCCAAGACGAAGAAGACGCCCAAGTTCTCGACGCGGACGGTGCGCCGCTGCGAGCTGACGGGCCGGGCCCGGGGCGTGTACCGCAAGTTCCGCGTGAGCCGGATCATGCTGCGGAAGCTGGCGCTCGAGGGCAAGGTGCCCGGCATGCGGAAGTCGAGCTGGTAAGGCGAGAGGCGAGGGCCGGAGAGATCGGCCCAGAAGTTCGAGGCCCAGGTGGTGGGCCAGGAGCAGACCGATGACGATGAGCGACCCGATCGCCGACATGATCACCCGGATCCGCAACGCGGTCCGGAACCGCGCCAAGGCGGTGGACTGCCTGAACAGCAAGGTCTGCCGGGGCATCGCGGACGTGCTCAAGAGCGAGGGCTATATCACGGGCTACGACGTGATCGAAGACGGCCGGCAGGGCCTGATCCGCGTGCAGCTGAAGTACGGCCCGCGGGGCGAGCAGATCATCCACCGCCTGGACCGGTCGAGCAAGCCGGGCCGGCGGCGCTATGCCAAGGTTGAGGAGCTGCCCCGCCCGCTGCAGGGCATGGGCATCGCGATCGTGTCGACGTCGAGCGGCGTGCTGAGCGACCGCACCTGCCGCGAGAAGCGCGTGGGCGGCGAGCTGCTCTGCACGGTCGAGTAACGAAAGAACGGGAGCGAACGATGTCGCGAGTTGGAATCAAACCGGTCGAGATCCCCAAGGGTGTCAAGGTGTCCATCGACGGGCAGACCGTGACGGCCGAGGGTCCCAAGGGCACGCTCTCGCGCACCTTCCGCGACGAGATCGCGATCGGGTGGAGCGAGGACGAGAAGTCGGTCGTCTGCTCGATCAACGGCGAGGCCACCCGCCAGGCCCGCGCGCTGTGGGGCACCACCCGCGCGCTAGTCAACAATATGTTTGAGGGCGTCGATAAGGGCTACGAGAAGGGCCTGCAGATCGAGGGCGTCGGCTGGGGCGCCGAGGTGCAGGGCCAGAAGCTCAAGCTCCAGGTCGGCTACGCGGACCCGGCGTTCGTCGAGATCCCCACCGGTCTGACGGTGACGGCCGAGAAGCAGACGATCAAGGTTGCGGGCGCCGACAAGCAGCAGGTCGGCGAGTTCGCCGCCAAGGCCCGCAAGGTCCGCGAACCCGAGCCGTACAACGGCAAGGGCATCCGGTACGCGGACGAGGTCATCAAGCGCAAGCAGGGCAAGCAGTTCGGCAGCTAAACGAAGTTGCTTATGCGGCGTGACGCCGTGAAGAGGTAGGTCAGGACCGATGAACAGGAACAAGCTCAAGGCCAAGCGGCAGTGGCGTCGGCGTAAGGGCATCCGCAAGACGGTGTCGGGCACGGCCGCCAAGCCCCGGCTCGCCGTCTTCCGCTCGCTGAACCACATCTACGCCCAGGTCATCGACGACATGGAGGGCGTGACCATCGCCTCCGCGTCGACGCGCGACAAGGGCGTGGGCCTGGACAAGTCGGGCAACGCCGAGGCAGCGAAGGTTGTGGGCCAGAAGCTCGCCGAGAAGGCCAAGGCCAAGGGCGTTGAAGAGGTCGTGTTCGACCGCGGGGGCTTCCGCTTCCACGGGCGGGTGAAGTCGCTTGCTGACGGCGCACGTGAGGGCGGTCTGAAGTTCTGAATGGCAGATGAACGCGGCATGCTGCCGCGGATGGGACGACTATGGCAGAGTTGATGGAACAGTCGGGCCAGATGGAGTCGCATACGGCCGGGATCTTCCGGACCGCCGCGACCGTCAAGGGCGGACGCCGGTTCAGCTTCGGCGCGATGGTGATCGTCGGCGATCGCCGGGGCAAGATCGGCTACGGCCACGCCAAGAGCACGGAAGTGCCCACGGCGATCGAGAAGGCCGAGAAGCACGCCCGCCGGGGCACGATCAAGGTCCCGCTGCTCGGCGGCACGATCCCTCACGAGGTCGAGGGCCGGTTCCTCGCCTCCCGCGTCCGCCTGCTGCCGGCCTCGCCCGGTACGGGCGTCATCGCCGGCACGAGCGTGCGGTCGATCCTCGAGCTCGTGGGCGTGACCGACTGCATGACCAAGTGCTACGGCTCGACCAACAAGGTCAACGTCATCAAAGCCGTCTTCGATGCCCTCAGCCAGCTCCGCACCAAGGAGCTGATCGAGGAGCTCCGTGGCGTCGACCTGGGCGAGACCGACATCGAGGAGCGCGTCGCCCGCGGCCAGCGCTTCATGGGCACGCCCGCCGCCGGCGCCTCGAAGGGCCGGGTCCTGACGGCCGACGACGTCCGCGTCGAGCGGCCCGAAGAGCCCAAGCCAGAAGAGTCCAAGGCCGAGGAAGCCAAGTCCGACGACGCTCCCGCTGAAGAAGCCAAGGCGGACGACGCCGAGGCGAAGACCGATGACGCACCGGCCGACGGCGACAAGCCCGCCGACGCGTAACGATTTGATTTCTGCACTGGCCGCCGCGAGCGGCCGGAGGTGACGAAGCGATGATGATCCACGAGATCACCGAGAAGGTCGGCAAGAACCGCAAGCGGAAGCGCATCGGTCGCGGCCACGGCTCGGGCCAGGGCAAGCAGGCCGGCCGGGGCCACAAGGGCGCCGGCAGCCGCCGGGGCCACAGCACCCGGTTCCAGTTCGAGGGCGGGCAGATGCCGTACTTCCGGCGCATGCCCAAGCTCGGCTTCTCGAACGTCCAGTTCGAGACCCGGTTCTGGACGGTCAACCTCCGCGAGATCGCCAACAGCGACGCGTTCAAGTCGGGCGGCGCCGTCACGACCGAGTCGCTGGTGAAGGCCGGCCTGATCCGCGACGACAGCCGAGATGTCAAGATCCTGGGCTCGGTCGACGAGGGCGGCCTGAAGGTCAAGCTCGATGTCAAGGTCAACCGCGTCACCGGCGGGGCCAAGAAGCACATCGAGGCGGCCGGCGGCAGCGTGCATGAGACCGGCACGCGTCGCGACAAGGTCCGCGGCATCGATCGCAACAGCGACGACCGCACGCCCAAGAATCTCACCAAGAAGCTGCGCCGGGGCGAAAAGTAACGCCAACGATGCAGGACGGACCGCCCGAGCTGGGCGGCCGATGGAGCGACCCGAGGCATGCTGCAAGCCATCGTGAACGTCTTCCGCGTGGGCGAGCTGCGCACGAAGATCCTTTTCACGCTCGGGATGCTCGCGATCTATCGCATTGGCTACTGGATCCCGCTGCCGGGCGTCGACCAGAGCGCGCTCACCGACTTCTTCCAGTTGCAGGCCTCGCAGGGCACCGCCGCCGCGCGGGCCGCCCAGTACGTCGCGATCTTCTCCGGCGGCTCGTTCAGCCAATCGACGATCTTCGGCCTGGGCATCATGCCCTACATCTCCGCGGCCATCATCTTCCAGCTGCTGCAGTCGGTGTCACCTGCGATCAAGAAGCTGCAGCAGGAGGGCCCGACGGGTCGACAGAAGATCCAGGAATGGACCCGCTACACCACCGTCGGCCTCTGCATCGTGCAGGCGATCGCGTGGCTGAGCTTCATCACCAACGCCGGCGGTGGCGGTGGTCTGGTCTACGCCCAGTGGTCGAACAACCCGCTCTGGTGGGTCATGGCCGTGTCCGCGCTGACCGCGGGCACCATGTTCTTGGTGTGGCTCGGCGAGCAGATCGATAAGTATGGCATCGGCAACGGCGTCTCGATGATCATCATGGCGGGCATCCTCGCGGGCATGCCCGGTGCCGTGATGTGGGTCGTCAACAACTACGAGCCGGGCGACACCGACAAGCTCGGGCCCATGGGCCTCGTGCTGCTGCTGACGGGCTTCGTGGTCATCGTCGCCGGCTCGGTGATCATGACCGTCGCCCAGCGGCGGATCCCGATCCAGCAGGCCAAGCACACCCGGGGCCGGCAGGTCGTGGGGGGGCAGCGCAGCTACCTGCCGCTGCGTGTCAACCACGGCGGCGTCATGCCCATCATCTTCGCAAGCTCGCTGATGATCTTCCCGTCGGTGCTCTTCGGCGCGATCGACGGCTCGGTCGACCAGGGCAGCGCGATGAAGGGCTTCGTCTCGTGGCTCAGCCGATCGTTCAACTTCGGCGAGTTCCCGTACGTCTTCCTCTACATCATCATGGTGTACTTCTTCAGCTACTTCTGGATCACCGTCCAGTTCAACCCTGAAGAGATGTCCAAGCAGCTGCGGGACAACGGCTCGTTCATCCCGGGCCTGAGGCCCGGGCCCAGGACCGCCGAGTACCTCGAAACCGTCATGGAGCGGATCACCTACGTCGGTGCGGCCTTCCTCGCGGTCATCGCGGTGCTGCCCATGGTGGTCAACCGGGCGCTCAACGTCGACTTTACGGTCACGCAGTTCCTCGGCGGCACGGGGTTGCTGATTTGTGTGTCGGTGATTCTCGACTTTGTGCAGCGGGTCGAGGCCAACCTGCTGATGCGCAACTACGCCGGGTTCCTGGGGAACTCGGATGGCAACGATCGCGGGCCGAAGATCCGCGGCCCCCGCGGGTGATCGCCGCGACCGGGCGGAACGAGGCGACCGGCCCGATCGGCGGTCCTACGATGGCGGTTCATGAGTAAAGAGGACGACAAATTCACGTTTGAAGCCGAGGTGGTCGAGGCGCTGCCCAACGCGATGTTCCGCGTGCGTCTGCCCAACGACAAGGAAGTGCTCGGCTACGTCTCCGGCAAGATGCGGATGAACTACATTCGGATTCTGCCCGGTGATATGGTCACGGTGGAGATCAGCCCGTACGACCTGAGCAAGGCTCGGATCACCTACCGGCACTGAGGTATTTGGGCAGTTTCCGGTGCGTTCAGTGGCGAATCTGCCCCGGCCGTGCCTATCGTGAAGGCCGCGCCGGACCCGTCCGAGCGGTTGTTCAATCAATGAGTATCAATCGCCCCGTCGCGGCAGCGCCGGGGTGTGTTCCAGACGCGAGATTTGGGGTCTGAGCAATGAAGGTTCGGTCGAGCGTCAAACGCATGTGCAGCAGCTGCCAGATCATCCGTCGGCGTGGCAAGGTCCGCGTGATCTGCAAGGCGGATCCGAAGCACAAGCAGGTTCAGGGCTAACGAAGTTCGCGGGCGTTTCGCCCGTTGCAGGAGCAAGGCATGCCGCGTATCGCTGGTGTGGACATCCCCGACAACAAGAAGATCTACTACGCCCTGCAGTACATCCACGGCGTGGGGCCGAAGTTCGCGGCCGAGATCCTCGCCGAGGCCCAGATCAATCCCGACATCCGCGCCCGTGAGCTGGACGATCTCCAGGTCGCCGCGGTCAACGGCATCATCGACTCGGGTTACATCGTCGAGGGTGCCCTGCGTCGGCAGGTGGGCCAGAACATCCAGCGGCTCCGCGAGATCCGCAGCTACCGGGGCGACCGCCACCGCCGAGGTCTGCCGACCCGCGGCCAGCGGACCAAGTGCAACGCCCGCACGCGGAAGGGCCGGAAGAAGACGGTCGCGGGCAAGAAGGGCATCAAGGGCTAATTGAGCGGGCCCGGCGTTCGTCGCCACCCGCCACGGGATCGATACCAGATGGCAAAGAAGAAGATCCGCAAGAACGTCGCGAAGGGCATCGTGCATGTCAAAGCGACGCACAACAACACCCTGGTGACCATCACCGATCTCAACGGCGAGACCCTGGCGTGGGACTCGGCGGGCACGATCGGCTTCAAGGGCACGCGGAAGGCGACGCCGTTCGCAGCGACCCGCGCGGGCGAGACGGTGGGCCAGAAGGTCCGCAAAATGGGCCTGCACGAGGTCGAGGTGCGGATCAAGGGCACCGGCGCCGGTCGCGAAGCCGCGATCAACGGCGTCGCGTCCTGCGGCATCCGCGTCTCGGCGATCGAAGACCACACGCCGGTGCCGCACAACGGCTGCCGGCCCCGGAAGAAGCGGCGCGTCTAGGCGTCCGCGGTGAACTGAAGGGGCCGCGTCATCCGCGTCGGCCCCGGTGCTTGATCGAAAGAAGGCAGCGGCGCGAACACCCCCGGCAGCGCGTCCCACGCCGTGATCGATCGAGCTGAGCAGAAATCTCGGCCGGGGTGTGAGGTGCGTGCATGCTCCGAGTCCGCTGGCGTGGTCTTGAACTCCCGTCGAAAATCGCGGCCGACCCGAAGTTCTCGGGTGAGACGTTCGCGCGGTTCGTGGTCGAGCCGTTCGAGCGTGGTTTCGGTACCACCGTGGGCAACAGCCTCCGCCGGATCTTGCTCTCGTCGCTCGAGGGCGCGTCGGTCACGGCGGTCAAGATCAAGGGCGTCGAGCACGAGTTCAGCTCGCTGCCGGGCGTCATGGAAGATGTCACCGACATCATCCTAAACGTGAAGAACCTGGTCGTGAAGTCCGAGAGCGACGAGCCCAAGACGCTCCGCCTCGCGGCCCAGGGCCCGGGTGAGGTCACGGCCGACCTGATCGAGGGCGACACCTCGGTCACGGTGATGAACCCCGACCTGGTCATCGCGACGCTCACGACCGACATCGACTTCGAGATGGAGCTGACCGTCGGCAAGGGCCGGGGCTATGTGCCCGCCGCCGAGCAGTACGACGACGAAGAAGATCAGGAGATCGGCGTGATCCCGGTCGACGCGATCTACTCGCCCGTGCAGAGGGTGCGGTACAAGATCGAAGAGACCCGCGTCGGCCAGAAGACCAACTACGACAAGCTGCTGCTCGAAATCTGGACCAACGGCACGCTGACGCCCGAGATGGCCTTGGTCGAAGCCGCCAAGATCATGCGGAAGCACCTCAACCCGTTCGTGCAGTACCTCGAGCTGGGCGAGCAGCGTGTCTCGGAGGAGGCCGCCGCGGCCGCGGGCGTGGACGAGGAGCTCATCCGCAAGCTCGACATGCCGCTGGCCGATCTCGACCTGTCGGTGCGGGCGAGCAACTGCCTGGAGTCGGCGCGGATCGACACGGTGGCGCAGCTGGTGCAGTACAACGACGCCGAGCTGCTCAAGCTCCGCGCGTTCGGCCGCACGTCGCTGCGTGAGGTGAAGCGGAAGCTGCTGGATCTCCAGCTCGAGCTGGGCATGCAGCTTCCCGAGGGGTATCAGGTTGGGGCGACCGCTGTCACGCAGTGATGGCTGTCCGATTGACGGACTGGAGCGAATGACATGCGGCACCGCAAGGCTGGCTACAAACTGAACAGGACCTCCTCGCACCGGCAGGCGATGCTGCGCAACCTCGCGGCCAGCCTGTTCGAGCACGGCCAGGTTGTGACCACTCTCCCCAAGGCGAAGGCCGTCCAGCCGTTCGTCGAGAAGGTGGTCACCAAGGCGAAGCGTGGCGACCTGCACGCCCGCCGCCGCGTCATCTCGATGCTGGGCCGCGACCGCCTCGCGTTCGACTGGCGCTACCTGCCCAAGGATGCGACCGAGCAGGAGCGGCAGAGCTTCGAGACGCAGACCGAGATCGCCGAGCAGTACTTCGAGCTGCCGCCCGCCGAGCAGACCGAGCGCAACCGCTACGGCGAGCTTCGCAAGGCCCCGCGTCTGGTCCGCCACATCTTCGAGAACGTGGCCCCGCGCTTCGCCGACCGCCAGGGCGGCTACACCCGCATCATCAAGCTCGGCAAGCACCGTCTGGGCGACGCGGCCGAGCTGGTCCTGATCCAGTTCGTCGGCGCCGAGGAAGGCCCCGAGATCGGCGGCCGCCCAAGCACGCGTCGCCGCAAGGCCGACCGTCGCTCGGCGTACTTCGCCTCAATCAAAGACAAGGTCTCAGCCCCCGGCGCTGCCGCCGCAGCCCCGGCCGAGCCTGAAGCCGCCGCCGATGGCGACAGCAGCGGCGAGTCGGCCGAGAGCTGATCGACCGCTTCTGATCCGTCCGCGAACCGAGTCCACGCTCCAGCAACAGTGAGCCGACGATGTCGGACTTTCTCGCCCAACTCGACGACCTCCAGCGCGACGGCCTCGCCGCGTTGGATGCCGCTGCGTCGGCCGACGACGTCGAAGCCTGGCGCATCGCGTACCTCGGCAGCAAGGGCAAGCTCAAGGCCGCGATGGCGGGCATGAAGGACGTCTCCAAGGCCGACAAGCCGGCGGCGGGCCAGAAGGCCAACGCCGTGAAGGTCGCGCTGGAAAGGGCGTTCGAAGCCAAGAAGTCATCGGCGGGCGGCGGCGGACCCGCAGCGGCGTTCATCGATGTCACCGAGCCCGGCTCGATCGCGGTGCACCAGCCTGGGCGTCGGCACATCCTGACCCGCGTGCGTGAAGAACTCGTCGAGGTCTGCGCGAGGCTGGGCTTTGATGTCGCCGAGGGCCCCGAGCTCGAAGACGACGAGCACAACTTCGTCAAGCTGAACATCCCGCACGAGCACCCGGCCCGCGACCCGATCGACAACTTCTATGTCGACGATCCCGCGACGACGGATGTGCCGCGGATGATGCGGAGCCAGACCTCGACCGTGCAGATCCGCGTGATGGAGCAGGCGGTCAAGGACGGCTCGGGCCCGCCGCTGAAGATCGTCTCGCCGGGCCGGGTGTATCGGCCCGACACGGTCGACGCGACGCACAGCTTCATGTTCCACCAGCTCGAAGGACTCTACATCGATCGCGGCGTGTCGATGGTCGACCTCAAGACCACGCTCTTGCAGTTCGCGCGGGCGTACTTCGGCGCCGATGCCGAGGTCAGGCTCCGCCCGAGCTTCTTCCCGTTCACCGAGCCCTCGGCCGAGTTCGACATGATGATCCAGCTCAGGCCCGACAAGCCCGCCGAGTGGATCGAGCTCGGCGGCTGCGGCATGGTCGACCCCAACGTGCTCACCGCCTGCGGCATCGACCCCGAAGAGTGGTCGGGCTTCGCCTGGGGCTTCGGCATCGAGCGGCTTGCCATGGGCAAGTACGGCATCCCGGACATCCGGCTGCTGTTTGAGAACGATCTCCGCTTCCTCGGGCAGCTGTAGGCCTCGCTCTCGGACGCATCGGTCTGCTGCTGGCCGCCGAAACGTCGTGCATGGCTTCTGCTTTCCCGCTGCGAACTCTGAGATCGAAGTCCGAAACGCTCTACGTCGTGCTCGGCGACCAGCTCGATCGCGAGTCACCGATCCTCGAACGCATCGACGCGAAGCGCGATGCCGTGCTCATGATGGAAGTCGAGCACGAGAGCCGCAACCCGGCGAGCCACAAGCAGCGGACCGCCATGTTCCTCGCCGCGATGCGCCACCACGCGGTGTGGCTGCGCGATGACCAGGGGCTCCGGGTCGAATACGTGCGGCTCGACGATGCGGACAACACACAGACCTTCGGCGGAGAGATCGAGCGCGCCGTCGATCGGTTCGGGGCGACGTCTGTGGTCGTCGTCGAGCCGGGCGATCACCGGGTCCGCGGCGAGATCGAGGAAGCCTGCGGCAAAGCCAAGGTCGACCTCGAGATTCTCGATGACACGCACTTTCTGACCACGCCCGCCGAGTTCGGTGAGTGGGCAAGCGGCCGCAAGCAGCTCACCATGGAGTACTTCTACCGCGAGCAGCGGCGGAAGCTCGGCATGCTGATGGACGGGAAGGACCCCGTCGGCGGCGAATGGAACTACGACAAGGACAACCGCGAGACGTTCAAGGGCCCGCCGAGACCCACGCCGCCGCCGAGCTTCGAGCCCGACGACATCACGCAGGAGGTCATCGACCTGATCGAGGAGCGCATGCCTGACTTGCCGGGCTCGATGGACGGCTTCGCCTGGCCCGTCACGCGCGAGCAGGCTTTGGAAGCACTCGACGACTTCATCGAGAACCGGCTCCAGCGTTTCGGCAAGTACGAAGACGCGATGTGGACCGAGCAGCGCACGCTCTACCACGCGAGGCTCTCGCCGGCCGTCAATCTGCACCTGATCTCGCCAAGAGAGTGCGCAGAGCGAGCGATCGAGGCGTACGAGGCCGGCGATGCGCCGCTGAACTCGGTCGAGGGCTTCGTCCGCCAGCACATCGGCTGGCGCGAGTTTATCCGGGGCGTCTACTTCTTCGAGGGCGAGGGCTACGGCGACCGCAACGAGCTTGGCGATGATGGCGCGTTGCCGGAGTTCTTCTGGACCGCCGACACCGACATGGCGTGCATGCAGGACTGTGTGGGCTCGGTTGTTGAAGATGCGTACGCGCACCACATCCCCCGGCTCATGGTGATGGGCAACTTTGCCATGCTTGCGGGCGTCGAGCCCAAGCAGGTCGCGGACTGGTACCTCGGCATGTTCGCCGACGGCGTGGACTGGGTGACCGCGCCGAACGTTGTGGGCATGGCGATGCACGCCGACGGCGGTGTGGTCGGCACGAAGCCGTACGCGGCCAGCGGCAAGTACATCAAGCGGATGAGCAACTACTGCGACAGCTGCTCGTATAAGGTGACCAAGCGCACGGGTGAGGACGCGTGCCCGTTCAACACGCTGTACTGGGACTTTCTCATCCGCCACCGCGAGACGTTCCGGAAGAACAACCGCATGGCGATGATCCTTAAGAACGTCGATCGGCTGAAGGACGACGAGCGCGTCGAGATCACGGTCAGCGCCCGCAAGCTCCGCAGGAAGCTCGACGTTACGCCAGCCGGATCCGGATTGGTCCCCGCGCCCGTGAAGGCTCGATCACGTGTCCCTGCTGTGTGAACACAACCTCGCCCCGCTCGATCAGCCGACGCCCCGCCATGCGAGCCGGCTCCATGAGCTCGCGCCACCCGTTCGGTGAGACCGCCTTGGCTGCTTCACTCGGGCAGATCGTCTTGCCCGAACCGCGCTGAGCGAGCAGGTCAAGGATCGCGCGTTCGAGCGCCTCGTCGGTGGGGGAGAGCTTGCGCTTCCGGCAGGCGTTCGAGCAGTAGCGGACGCTGTCCCAGTCGCGTTCCCACTTCTTGCGCCACTCGATCTCTCGGCCGCACACCACGCACATCTTGGTTTCGCCCGCGGCCATCGTTCAGCGGTTTCGCTCTGACCTGATCGCGCGGATGCCAAGAAACAGCGGGATCTCGGCCCGTGCCCGGTTCTCCTCGTCGGCCCGAGGCCCCGGCTCGCTGATGCGGCGGCTGGGCCACTCTTCGAGAGCGTCGATCACAAAGCCCGCCGCCGAGAACGCCCGCATGTACGCCGAGATCGGGCGATGGAACGTCCATGTTTCGATCGGCCGCTCGCCACGAGCGGCCTTGCCAGGATTCATCGTGATGGGCGTTCGCGACTCTGAGAGGTAGGCATCGACTCTGCGATACTGTCGTTGCTGGCCGCGACCACGCGCGTCCCAACCCCATGAGGTCTGCCTCGGCGATCGGAACGCCGGGTGCAGTGTCACAGCCACGAACGGTGCGCCGGTCGTCAGCCTCGCGGCAATGCCGACGAGTGTCGCGTCCAGATCAGCGATGTTCATGAGAGCCATGATGCATGTCGCGGCGTCGAATGGGCCGTGGGTTTGGGGGCCGGCGTCGCTGAGCCGGCTCGCATCGGCAGCGACAAACGTAGCGCGGGGTATCGACTTCGCTCGGGCCTGCTTGATGAGATCATCGGCTGCATCGACACCGACCACCGAAGCGCCGCGCGAAATCAGAATTGATGCGAATGTACCCTCGCCGCAGGCGACATCGAGCACCCGGCGATCACGAACATCGCCCAGCAGATCGAGGGCGCCGGGGTGGATGACATCCGTGAAGTGGTCGCTGCGGTCGGTGGTCTGGTACGTGCCGTACCACTCGGCGACCGATTGCCATGACGTGTCTGATTCGGTGGGCTCTTTCTGCTTTGCCTGCCTCGGCGTATCACGAAACGCACGATCAAATTCAGCGGGCCTCGGCGCTATCACACGAACATCACGACCGGTCCGTGGGTGTTCGAAGACAATCTGCTCGAGGTGGAGCATCAGCGGGGGCTGGCCTCGTCGCGGCGTGCCGGACTCGTCGCCGATAATCGGATGCCCGATCTGCCGCGCGTGCTCAAGCATTTGGTTTCGGCGGTGCGTTTCGGGTCGGAACTGCACCAGCGTGACCGTGGCCGATTTCTTGAGCACGCGGTAGTGCGTCACAGCAGGTGTCGGAGGCGGCGGCGCATCGCGACGAGGCCCGCGTTGTCGAGCGGGCTTCTCGGTGGACTGAATCGTGCCCGTAGTGCCCTCTTCGGCGTCGAGTGGTCCTTCCAATACTGCTGCGTACGTTCGTCTAACCTGATTGCGCCGGAACAGAGACTCGAGCGCGCTTTCGACACGCTTCGCTTTGGCGAAGACAACGAGGCCCGAAACCGAGGGTTCGAGCAGGTTGACCGGCCGCACGCGCACGGACGAGTCTGCGTTTGAGCGCGCATGATCGATGATCGCATCGAGCAGCGGCCGCCGCGTGTCGGATCGCTCCGCGATCGTGGGCATGCCGGCCGGCTTGTTGGCGATGAGCAGCTGATCGTCTTCGTACAGCACCTCGGCAGTGCCGGGTCGGCTGCGCTGCGAGCCGCGTTGCTGAGCCCGTCGCGTCATCGGTTCGCCTTGTGCCTGAGGCACTGAACGAGCATCGGGATCAGCCAAGCGGCGAACGACTCCTTCGAACGCTGGCCGGGCGAACGTTCGACAAGGTGCGACAACGCAGCGGACGGAAAGAGCGTCGCCTCGATTACGCTGCTCTCCATCGTATCGAGCGGGTTGGCGACGATGAGATCGACGTGCTTGATTTCAAGCTTGCGTTGCGCCGACTCGGCAAGCCGGTCGGCGGGTTCCAGGGCAAAGCCGACAAGCAACTGGTCGGGACGGGCCGACGCCGCGACCGATGCGAGCAGGTCGGGCGTGGGAACCAGATCGATGGTGATCGAGCCGGTCTCGTTTCGGCCGAGCTTTCCGGGGTGCCGGACCGCCGGCATGTGATCGGCGACCGCCGCGGCCATAACAAGGATGTCGATATCCGGCATGAGGCCAAGCAGCAATTGATGGAGGTCGGCTGTCGATTCAAACCTGACAACGCTGGCCTCTAATATGTTTGGATCATGAACGGATGAGCCCAAGGCGAGTGTCGTGAGGATGCCACGGTTCACGGCCTCGCGCGCGAGCTCGATGCCGAGCGTCCCGGAGCTGCGATTCCCGATGAAACGGACGTCGTCGATCGGTTCACGCGTCGGGCCGGCTGTGATGAGCATCTTCGGCTGGAACGGAGCGTGTGAATCGTGCGTAGGCATCTGTGAAGCGGTGTATCCCTGCGAGAGTGCTGAGCGGTGGCTGTGCCGCAGCTACAGTATGCTCGCGCATGGGACACCCGGGGCAGCGAACGATTCCCACTGCGGCGGTGCCGGCACCGAGGGCTGCCGGCGCGGTACCTTCAGACACGGGGCACGCACAGGACATGGCACGATCGCGCAAGAAAATCGGCGAGATCTTGGTTCGACAGGGAGCCGTCAGCTCGCCGCAGGTCGACAAGGCCCTCCAGCTCGCGCAGGGCAGCGGCAAGCGCATCGGCGAAGCGATGGTTGAGGCCGGTTTCTGCAAGGAGAAAGACGTCGCGATGGGGCTCGCCGAGCAGTTCGGCCTCGAGTTCCTCGACCTCTCCAGCAAGGACGGCCTCGCCCAGGTCCAGCCCGATCTGATCCCCGAAGAGCTCATCAAAAAGCACTTCATTCTGCCGGTCAGCAAGAGCGGCAGCCGCATGAAGGTCGTCGTGCACGACCCGATGAACCTCGAGCTGCTCGACATGCTCCGGTTCCGGCTCAACGTCGAGCTCGACCCGATGCTCGCGTCAAAGGAAGACATCAGGGCCTTCATCGAGAGCCACTTCCGCGCCGGCGGCAGCATCGTCGACACCAAAGAAGTGTCGGCCGACGAGTCGCTTATCACTGCATCGATCGACAAGTCCATCGACGCCTCGGTCGACAAGTCCATGGACAAGTCGATCGATGTTGCGGGCGACGACGCACCGATCGTCAAGCTGTGGAACCGGATCCTGCGTGAAGCGGTGAACATGCGGGCGTCTGATATCCATCTTGAGCCGATGCACGACCGCGTGCGTCTTCGCTACCGCATCGACGGCGTGTGCATCGAGCGCGACAACCTGCCCAAGCGGATGCAGAACGCGCTGCTCAGCCGTGCGAAGCTGACGGCGGGTCTGAACATCGCCGAGAAGCGTGTGCCGCAGGACGGCCGGATCAAGATCGATATGGAGGACGGCACTGACATCGACTTCCGTGTGTCGGCCTGCCCGGCGTACCACGGCGAGTCGGTCGTCCTTCGTATTCTCCGTCCCGACTCGGTCCGCATCGGTCTGACCAATATCGGCTTTGAGCAGGACAACCTCGACGCGTTCAACAAGATCATCCGCAAGCCCAACGGCATCTTTCTTGTGACGGGGCCGACCGGTTCGGGCAAGACCACAACGCTGTACTCCGCGCTCAACGTGCTGAACCGGCCCGACAAGAAGATCATCACGGCCGAGGACCCCGTCGAATACAACTTTGAGGGCATCAACCAGTGCCAGGTGCGCGAGAAGATCGGCTTCTCGTTCTCGGCGATCCTGCGATCGATGCTGCGGCAGGCGCCGAACATCATCCTCGTCGGTGAGATCCGAGACAAAGAAGTCGGCGAGATCGCGATCCAGGCCGCGCTGACGGGCCACCTCGTGTTCTCGACGCTCCACACCAACGATGCGCCCAGCGCGATCACGCGACTGATCGACATGGGCATCAAGCCCTTCCTTGTTGCAAGCTCGATCCAGGCGGTCATGGCCCAGCGCCTGATCCGGACGCTCGCGAAGTCGAAGGAGCTGGCCGAGCCGCACGAGATCGATCACAAGTTCTTGCGTCTTGTCGGGCTGACCCCGGAAGAGGCCGAGGGCAAGGTGTACAAGCCCGTGCCGAGCGCCGAGGCTCCGACCGGCTACAAGGGCCGGAAGGGCATCTTCGAGATGATGCAGATGAACGCCGAGATCCGCGACGCGGCGTTCGACCTCGCGCCCGTCTCCGAGCTGCGCCGGCTCGCGCTGCAGAACGGCATGCGGTCCCTCGTCGAGGACGGCAAGGTCAAGATCCTCAACGGCGTCACCACACCCGACGAGATCGCACGCGTCACCCAGGTTGAAGAGATGACCGGCGTCGTCGATTGATCGCTCAACGCCAGGAGACTTAGCACATGTCCACCATGCAGATCGACCGCCTGCTTGACACCATGATCAAGCTCGGCGGAAACGACCTCCACCTCACCGTGGGCCGCCGCCCGACCATCCGCCTCCACGGCGCCCTCCGCGACCTGCAGACCAAGATCCTCGAGTCCGAGGACATGGTCGGCCTGATGAAGTCCATCACGCCCGAGCAGAAGCAGCAGGAACTCCAGGAACTCGGCACGACCGACTTCGGCTTCGCTTACGGCGACAGGGCACGCTTCCGTGTGTCGTGCTTCCGCCAGCGCGGCGACCTCGCGCTCGTGCTCAGGCAGATCCCGAACAAGCTCCTGAGCTTCGATCAGATCGGCCTGCCCGAGATCTGCCGCGACCTGATCCGTCGGCCCCGGGGTATGTTCCTCGTGACCGGGCCCACCGGCTCGGGCAAGACCACGTCGCTCGCGACGATGATCGACTACATCAACATGACCATGGATCGGCACATCATCACGATGGAAGACCCGATCGAGTACTACCACCAGCACAAGCAGTCGATCGTCAACCAGCGCGAGGTCGGCACCGACACGCCCACCTTCGAAGAGGCCCTCCGCCGAGCCCTGCGTCAGGACCCCGATGTGATCCTCGTCGGCGAAATGCGAGACCTCGAGACGATCGAGGCCGCCGTCCGGGCCGCCGAGACCGGTCACCTTGTGTTCGGTACGCTCCACACGACCGGTGCGGCCAAGACGATCGACCGTCTCGTCGACGCCTTCCCGATGAACCAGCAGAACCAGATCCGGGTGCAGCTTTCGACGGCCCTGATCTGCGTGCTCAGCCAGGTGCTGCTCAGCCGGGTCGACACCAAGGGCATGGTCGCCGGCTACGAGTTCCTCGTGGTCACGCCCGCCATCGCCAACCTCATCCGCGACGGCAAGAGCTTCCGGATCGATTCGGCCATCCAGACCGGTAAGAAGTTCGGCATGCAGCTGCTGGACGACCACCTCTGGAGCCTGTACGAGCGGGGCATGATCGGTGCCGAGGAGATGATCGACAAGAGTAAGAATCCGGCTGACCTGACAGCAAAGGTCCACCAGCTCGGTCGCAGCATCGGTCGGGCGGAGCTAGACGAAGAAGATGTCAAGACGGGCGAGTAAGCCCGGAAGTGGTAGCCCAAGAGAGAAAAGCCGGCTGTCGCAATCGTTTCCAGCACCTGAATCGAGATCAAACCGGGACACAGAGCACCTCGCGGTGCGAAGATACATGGCGTGCCGAGTCTTCGGGCCTGGCACCGAGGAGGTTGGCATGGCCCAGGCGAGCCCTGCAAGCAGCGGTGACTACTCGGTCTTCAAAGGCCACAAGCTCGGGCGGATCCTGCGCAAGCTCGGCAAGGTCAACCGCGAGCAGGTGTACGAGGCGATCGAGATCCAGAAGGCCGGCCGCAAGGTCCCGATCGGCCAGCTGCTCGTCGAGCTCGGGCACATCTCGCAGCAGGACGTGGCGGCGGGCCTCGCGGCACAGGCCGGGATGGGTTATGTGGACCTCTCTGACTTCGAGATGAGCGACGCCTTGCAGGAGGTCATCCCTTCGGCGAACGTCCGCACGTTCCAGGTCATCCCGATCGAGTTTGAGGAGCGCGCGAAGCGGCTGACGATCGCGATGAAGTCGGCCGACAACTTCCGGGCGGTCGATGACATCCGGCTGCTGCTCGGGGTGACCGTGAAAGCGGTGGTCGCCGATGACGCACAGATCGACGCGATCATCAGCGAGCACTTCGCGAAAGAAGAGTCCATCGCCGACGCGATGAGCGACCTGGCGAGCGACGACAAGTTCCAGGGCATGGGGACGAGCGATCAGTCGATCGATCTCGAAGCTGTCGCCGAGGCCGCGGGCGACAACAAGGTCGTGAAGCTGCTGAACCTTGTTCTGCTCCAGGCGATTAAGGACAAGGCGTCGGATATCCACTTCGAGCCGTTCGAGACCGAGTTCAAGATGCGGTACCGCATCGACGGCGTGCTGTACGAGATGGTGCCGCCGCCGCCGCATCTCGGGCCCGCGATCACGAGCCGCGTGAAGGTCATGGCGAACCTCGACATAGCCGAGCGGCGTCTGCCGCAGGACGGCCGGATCGAGCTGAACGTCGGCGGGCACCCTGTTGACCTTCGGGTCGCGGTGCTTCCCACGATGCACGGCGAGAGCGTCGTCATGCGTCTGCTCGATCGCTCGAACGTCGAGCTCAACCTCGAACGCCTCGGCATGGACGAGAAGGACCTGGGCGACTTCCGCCTGCTGACCGGTCGGCCCAACGGCATCGTCGCTGTGACCGGCCCGACGGGATCGGGCAAGACGACGACGCTCTACGCGGCCCTGGCCGAGCTCAACGACATCGAGACGAAGATCCTCACGGCCGAGGACCCGGTCGAGTACGACATCGACGGGCTCTGCCAGGTGCAGGTCAACTCGGAAGTCGGGCTGACGTTCGCGGCGGCGCTGCGCTCCTTCCTGCGTCAGGACCCGGACGTCATCCTCGTCGGTGAGATCCGCGACCTTGAGACGGCGGCGATCGCCGTGCAGGCCTCGCTGACCGGCCACTTGGTGCTAACTACGCTGCACACGAACGATGCGCCGAGCTCGATCGTGCGTCTGCTCGACCTGGGCCTGGAGCGGTTCCTGCTCGCGGCGACGGTCGAGGGCGTCGTGGCGCAGCGGCTCGTGCGGACGATCTGCCCGAAGTGCCGGGAGGCGTACACGCCGACGGAAGAGGAGCTGATGGAGCTGTCGCTGCGTCCGGAGGACGTCGCCGGCAAGCAGTTCTACCGCGGCAAGGGCTGCGATCACTGCCACGGCTCTGGGTACAAGGGCCGGATGGGACTGTACGAGATCATGATCAGCTCGCGCGCCTCGTCGTCGAGCATCATGATCTCG
>JBCBMF010000004.1:0-43930 GCA_039822905.1 Planctomycetota bacterium | reverse complement strand
ACTGGTCACTGTATGGCGGAATGCAGTCCGACGGTGTGCTCCCGCCCGAGCCGAACGACGAGCCGCTGGATAAGTCAGACTTCGATCGGTACACAACCGGTGCGGTGGTCGATGGTCCGACGAACTACGATGACTTCCCCGATCCGCCTGTGATCAATGGTGTGACGTTGATCGGCGCTGATCGCGACACCAAGCGGTACTCCAACAACATCCGCTTCCATGACAGCCTGTTTGTTGGCTCGGTCGTGTCGGAAGTGCCTTCGGTGTACACCCACATCCGCAACAAGCTGCAGTTCACCGGCGCAACGCGGTTTACGGATGTGCACCCAACGTCGCCCGATGACACGCAGCTGAACCCGGAGGAGAGCGATCTTGCTGAGATCGCGAAGAGCTCGCTGATGGTGCCGAACTACTCGGTGGATATCGGTACGTTCAACAGCCCACCGGAGCAGAACGTCGCACTGCGTGGAGCCGTGGTGGCGGGCGTGCTCGACGCGCGTGGCAACACAAGCATTGACGGCGCCCTGCTGCTGACGTTCGCGCCGGCGCCCGGAACCGCGCCTCTCGTCGATCCGTTCGGCGAGGCCATCGGCAACCCGGCTGACTTCAACGCATCGCTCGGCTACTTCGGCGAGGAAGACGGCGACGCCGAGTCGATCGATCCGGACACGCTGCCCGAGTTCAATGGAGTCCCGATCGTTGGTTGGGATCTCAACGGCGACGGCATCGCGGACCTGGGTCCGAACGACACACCGACCGCCGACGAACTAGCAGCGGGCGCGGCGCCGGTCCCGTTCTGGGGGTACGGCCATATCACGATCGACTTCGACGATTCGATGATCCTGCCCGACGGGCTCATGCTGCCCATGACCGCACGCGGCGTTGTGGGCAGCTACCAGGAAGGGACGCTGCAATGACGGCACCACGCCGCCGGGGTTTCAGCATTGTCGAGCTGCTGCTCGCTCTCACGATCGTGAGCGTTGTGCTTACGAGCGCGCTGGTTGCACTCGACGCATCGTTCCGCACGTACAAGTCGACGACCGACTCCGCGTCGACGCATGTCGTGAGCAGGCTGCTCATCCATCGCATCACGGCGATGATCCGTACGGGAACAGAGTTCGGTCCGTTCCCGGCTGATGTGCTGGATCCTGCGATGAACCCGATGGAGAGCAACTTCATCGAGTTCCTCTCGCGGCAAGACGCGAGCACAGGCGACCGCGAGATCACGCGGATCGAGTTCCGTGAGGCGCAGGAAGGCGAGGAGTTTGGAGAGCTCTGGTTCCAGCTGTTCCGGTTCGATGACGCTGGCAACCAGATCGGCGACACCGAGGAATACCTGCTGCTCCCGAACGTCGAGCAGGGCGTGTTCACGCTGGAGTACCGCGTGGGACCACGGCTCGAGCGGGCGACGATCGATCTGCTTATCAGGCCGAACGATGACCTCGATGCTGTCAGCGTCGAAGAGCGGGTCGATACGAGCCCGATTCGGCTCGTTGGCTCGGCGACGCCTCGACGGCTTGAGTAGCCCGGCTTCCGCCTGACGAGAGCGGCCGAAGCGCGTTCGGGATGAGGTCCGCGAGTTCCTCCACAAGCATGCCGGCCGAAGCTCCGTGCGCCTCAGCCCACGCCTCCCCAGCGCGTGCGTGGGCGTCGACGGCGACGCGTGCCACATCGAAGAGGGGCATGCCCCAGCCGGCGGCTTCATTTTGAGCAAGCAACGCGCCGAGCACGCCCGCGAGGACGTCGCCCGTTCCGCCGGTCGCCATGGACGCATGCCCGCGCGAGCAGACCCAGATCGAAGAGCCGTTGCTCACGACGGTTCTGGCACCTTTCAGTACCACTGTTGTGCGCAACCGATCGGCCATCGAGCACGCCGCGGACTCCCGCGCTCGCGGATCGATCGGGTCCTCCCGCAGTCGGCATGCTTGTGCGAGGCGCGCATACTCGGCCGGGTGAGGCGTGAGCACGCAGCGTGAGAGGTCGGGCAGCTTGCGAGATGCACGCAGCCCCGAAGCAAGCGCGTTGAGGCCGTCCGCGTCGATGACGGCGGGGCGATCGAGCTGCTTGAGCAGGTCGAACACCGCTCTGGACTGTTCGCCGGCCGGCCCGAGACCGGGGCCGATGACGACGGCGTCCGACGGCGGCAGCTGCGTTGGTGCCGTTCCTTGAAACGCAAAGCCTGTCGCGGCGGGTAGAGCCGCGAGCGCCGGGGCGAGAATGCTGCTCGGCAGGCACAGGCGGCAGAGGCCGACGCCCGCGCGAAGCGCACCTCGGCCCGCGAGCAGGGGCGCACCGAGCATCATCAGCCCATCCCGGTCACAGCCTCCGATGATGGCGACGGTGCCGAAAGTCCCCTTGTGACCATCGGGGTCGCGTGTCGGAAGTGAAGGGAGTTCACTGGGCATCAGTCGGTGCTTTCGATCGTGATGTCGAGCCGACCCATCAGCGGGGCAAGGGCGATCATTGCGTTGACCGCGTCCCCATCGCTGAGCGTCGATTCATCGAGCGTGATGTGTGTCGCGTCGTAGGGGACGCCGTCGGGAAGCGTTGCGTCGAGGTCGACCCACCGCGGCCCGTCCGGCGTATTGACGTACGCCCGCGTCCACATGTGGTAGCCGAAAATGTCCTCGGAACCCAGGAACTGATCGGCGTAGACGAGGCCGCTGGCGACGCGTGCTGGGATGCCGTCGGCCCGGAGCACTGCGGCGAGCAGTGCGGCGTGTTCCGTGCAGTCGCCGACGCGCGTTCTCGCGACTTCGGACGCGGTCGCGAACCCAACGCCGAGCGACTTCTCATCGATGAACCGATGAACAAACCGACGGTGGGCCTCGGCACGGACCGACGGCGGCGCGTCTTTGGCCGCGCCGCTCCGGGGAACAAGCGCAACGATTGCGTCGTCCTCGCACGCGATCATCGTAGAGCTCGCAAGATCGGCGTCAGTCGGCTCTCCGCCGAAGGTTGTGAACCGTTCAGCCGTGACCGTGACTCGGAGCGAGCCGTCATCGACGCGCTCGACCCGCTGGCTCGACGTCTCGGGCAGGTCCTCAAGCGGGCCCGAGCGCGAGGTCAGGAGATAGACGCCCTTGGTCGTTTGTCGTGGCCTCTTGATCGTCCCTGTCGGGCTGATGAACGTCGACTGCATCATCTCCGGCGCGTCTACGTCGGCGAGCGCCAGCTCCCGTTCGGCGGCGATCGTCGAGATCCGGATACCTCCGAGGGTTGTTGTTGAGCGGAGCAGCTTGCCGGAGTGGTCGATGAACTCCTCGCTCGTGGACCCCGGCGCGATGGAGCTGACGGATGAGGCGCGAAATCCCGGGACGACCTTGCCCAGCACCTCGATCGACGTCTCTTCGAGGCCGCTGCGGGTCGTGGTGATGGGTGCGAGCCCGATCGCCGGGTCGAGCACGGTGACGGACACGGAGTCGTTCCCGTTCTCGAGCGCGTCTTCCATGATCGCGGCGGCCTTCGCGGGTGTGATCCAATCGCCGGCGGGCATCGATTGCGTTCGCGTCGAGTCGCGGCCGTTCTGTGTCGTTGTGACTTCGACCTCATCACCGGCAAACACGTACGACACCTCGACCGGGAGTGATCCCATGACCTGCTTCGACCGCATGGACACCGGCGTATGGTCGTCGGTCTCGACGAACTCGGTTTCGATTGTGATGGTGATCTCGATCGGTCCGCGCTTGACGCTCATGCGCATCTCGGCGGCGGAGGTGATCAGGCCCTCCGCTTGGGTCGTTGTCTCGCGCATCCAGCCGGCGCGTTCGCCGTCGATCTGCATGATGTAGTACCGCTCGGCCGGCTGGGCGGTCGAGGCACCGGTTGCGAGCGTGAGCAGCGTGGCGAACAGAAGACGGAATGCGTGCATCATGTGTGCAGTCTACCGCTGCGCGGGCCACCGGCTTCACGCGGCGGGCGGCTATCCTGCCCCTGGATGATCGACACGCACTGCCATCTTACGTTTCCCGACTTTTCGGGTGGTCTCGCTGACGAGCTCGACCTGTGCGAGCGGCACGGCGTCGCCGGCGTGATCACGATCAGCACGACCAGCCGAGACTGTGTGGACGCCTTGCGGATTGCCGAGTCCGACCCGCGTGTGTGGTGCTCGTCGGGCGTGCACCCGTTGTACTCCGATCAGGGCCCGCACGATTGGGACACGGTTCTGGGGTGCGCTCGCTCTGATCGCTGCGTCGCGTGGGGCGAACTCGGGCTCGACAATCACTACGAGCGGCCGCCGAGCACCGTCCAGCATGAGGTGCTCCGCGAGCAGCTCGCGCTGATCGAGGGCGCGACATCAGAGGATGGTGAGCCCGCGCTCGGGAAGCCGATCGTGATCCACTGCCGCGAGGCGTTCGATGATCTGATTCCCGTTCTTGCCGCGTCGTCGCTCCCGAATGATCGCTTCGTATTTCATTGCTTCACCGGGACAGCCGACGACGCGAAGAACGTGCTCGACTTCGGCGCGATGATCTCACTGACAGGCGTCGTCACATATAAAAACGCACGCGACGTTCAGGCCGCGGCGAAACTCATCCCGCTCGACCGGCTGATGGTCGAGACCGATGCGCCGTTTCTGTCGCCCGCTCCGCACCGGGGTGAGCGGCCTTGTCGCCCTTGGATGTCTTCGGTGACCGGGCGGTTTCTGGCAGACCTCCGCGGTGAGTCTTTCGACGCGTTTCATGCCGCGATAAACGCGAACACCGTGAGGTTCTTCGGCATCAGGCCGATGGGGGTGCCCGTATGACACTCGCGGCGTGGCTGCACGACTTGAACCCGTTTGTCGTCCGCATCGCCGGCGACTTCGGCATCCGCTGGTACGGTCTCAGCTACGTGCTCGGCTTCGCGATCGCGTATTTCGCGATCCGGCTTTTGGCCCGGCGGGGTGCGACGCTGCTCCCGGCTGATCGCGCGATGGACGTCGTGATCTACGGCGCGCTCGGCGCTTTCGTGGGTGGCAGGGTCGGCTATGCCGTCGTCTATCAGCCGTCGCTGCTTGTTGAGTTCACGCCATCGTTCCCGTTCTGGGGGATGCTCGCGCTGAACCGCGGGGGGATGGCGTCGCACGGCGGCATGCTCGGCGTGCTCGTTGCGGGCTGGATCGTCTCTCGCGGGTTCAAGGCCGAGGACGGCTCGCGCATCGGCGCGAGCCCGATGCTGCATGTGCTCGATGTGTTCGCGCTCGCCGCTCCGTTCGGCCTGTTTCTCGGGCGGGTCGCGAACTTTGTGAACGGCGAGCTGCTCGGCCGAGTGGTAGCGCAGCCGGGCGAGCCTGCCCCGTGGTGGTCGGTTCGGTTCCCGCAAGAACTCCGACCCGAAGAGGCCCAGGGGATCGAGTACACGCCAACGCAGCTGCTTGAGATCGATCGGCTGGTCGGCGAGCAGATGCTGCCGGGCCAGGACTACGAACTCGGGGTTGAGAATCTGATCATCGCCGTGCAGTCCGGCGCTGCTGACATCGCTCAGCGCGTTGAGCCGCTCTTGAGCGCTCGTCATCCGTCCCAGCTGTACCAGGCGGTTGCCGAGGGTGTGGTGGTCGCGGCCGTGGTGTGGTTCATTGCCCGGAAGCGACGCACGCCGGGGGTGATCAGCGCGGCCTTTCTGCTGACCTACGGGCTGCTGCGGATCGCGACCGAGTTTGTGCGTCTGCCCGATGCGCAGCTCGCCGTGCAGCGGCCGCTCGGCTTGTCGCGTGGCCAATGGCTGAGCGTTGTGATGGTCGCTATTGGTCTGGTGCTCGCCGTCGTGTGCAAGCGGGGCGGCTCGAAGCCCATCGGCGGCTGGGCCGAGCAACGGGATTCGGCCGAGCCCGCGTCAGGTTGACGATGGCTTTCGTTCGCGGCCGAGGCGGGCGATGCCGAGTGTTGCAACGAACCCGAGCACAGCCAGCCCGCCCGCACCGGCGATCTGGGCGCCATCGGGCGTGAACGACTGCTGCACCCAGTCCTTGGGATCGATGTCCTCGATCGTCTCGGCCGTGACAACTTCGCCGCGGATCTCGTCGCCGACCGCGGGGGGGACACCCTCGCGGAACGGGTAGAGCCCGAGCGGTGCGGCCAGCAGCAGGCCCAGCAGCACGCCGAGGGTCGCCGACTCATAGCGGTGCAGCAAGAACCGCAGCAGGTTGCTGACGACCACGACGCCGAAGACGACACCGAGCCCGACGGGGATGACCACATCCATCTCGCCCAGGGCGGCGTCGATGTCGGCCGCGGTGCCGGCTTTCACGAAGGTCTTGATCGAGTTGATGATCGTGTCGTAGAGCCCCAGCAGCAGCAGGAGGTACGCGCCGCTGACGCCCGGGAGGATCATGGCCGACGCGCCGGCGATGCCCCCGACGAACAGCATGGCGGGACCGCTGGAGCCCCCGGCGTTCGTCGCGCCGCCGGCTTGCAGCAGGACGAGCCCGGCCATGACGGCGACGCCCACGGCCGTACCCACGATCGCGGGCGTCCCGAAGCCCTTCGCGCGGATCATGCCCGCGAGCAGCGGAGCCCCGCCGAGCGTGAGCCCGATGAACAGGCTGTACATACCCCAGCGGAAGTCGATGAGCGCCTGGGCGATTACGCCGGCGAGCGCTCCAATTGCGACAACGGCGGCGAGCACGACCACACCGAGGAGAACGATCGACGATAGCGTGAGCCGGAACCGCGTGACGTCAGAAATCGCGTCGACAAAGCGGGTGTAGATCCCCGCGGCGACCAGCATCGTGCCGCCCGAGATGCCCGGAACGAGATTCGCGAGGCCCATGAGCGCCCCGCCCATCGCGCCGCGTGCGATCAGCCCCGCTCCGAGCGGTGTCGGCTTGCCGGTATCATGCGTCGGCTCGGTCATCGGCGGTGAGTCGGCCGAGTGTTCGTTGGTGGTGTCGGTCACGGAGGGCGTCTCACTCATGGCGATCATGGTAACGGGGGGCGCGGGCTACATCGGCTCGCACGCCGTCAAACAGCTTCTCCAGGCGGGGCACACGGTCGTCGCCGTCGACAACCTTGTCCGCGGCCACCGAAAGGCCATCGACCAACTCGCCACCATCGCTGAAGGCCGGCTGGCCTTTGTCGAGGCGGATACGGGTGATCGGCCGACGATCGAGGCCGCCCTGCGCGAGCATGACGTCGACACGGTGATGCACTTCGCGGCGCTCGCGTACGTGGGCGAAAGCGTGACCGAGCCGCTTCGGTATTACCGGGCCAACTCGGCGAGCGCTCTCGGGCTTCTCGAGGCCTGCGACGCGGTGGGGGTCAGCCGGTTCATCTTCAGCAGCACATGCGCGACCTACGGCGAGCCGCCCCGGGTGCCGATGGATGAGCACACGCCGCAGTCGCCGGTGAGCCCGTACGGTGTGTCGAAGCTGCACGTCGAGCACATCCTGCGTGACTACGCGGAGGCGTGCCGACGCAACGGCAAGGAGTTCGCGTACGCCGCACTCCGGTACTTCAACGTCGCGGGCTCGGATCCGGACGGTCTCGTCGGCGAGGACCACGAGCCAGAGACACACCTGATCCCGGTCGTGATTCAGGCCGCGATGGGTCTCCGTGATCGCATCACGATCTTCGGGACGGACTATGACACGCCCGACCGCACATGCATCCGTGACTACGTGCACGTGTGCGATCTTGTCTCGGCACATATGACGGTCATGGACGCGCTCAAGCCGGGCGATGAGCGGTTCTACAACCTCGGCATCGGAAAGGGCATGAGCGTGCGGGAGATCATCGATGCGGTCATCCGCGTGACAGGCAAGAGCTTCGAGATCACAGAGGGTGAGCGTCGTGCGGGCGACCCATCGGCGCTGTTCGCCGATCCGTCCAAGATCAAAGAAGAGCTTGGCTGGAAGGCGCAGTACACCGATATCGACCGCATCGTGGAGACTGCGTGGGACTGGTTCCAGAAGCACCCACGGGGGTACGCCGGGTGATCCGCTTCTTCATCCTCATCGTGTTTGCGCTGCCGTTGACTGCAGCCGCACAGGATTGGCCCGCTCGCGCGGGTGAATCGATCGGGTATCTGCACGAGTACGAAGGTGCGGGCGGCTGGGTCGGCCGGACGATCGTCGGGCGCGCGACCGGTGAGATATGGAGCGATGCCGAAGCCGTGGCCGCGCTGGCCGAGCGTGCGGGCATCGATGTCTCGAGTGTGATGTACGAGCACCGGAGTGCGCACATCGCGGGTGTCTTCGGCGTAGAAGATTCCGATGAGCCGAGCGCATTCCGATACGCCGTGTTTGTTTCCGCCGAACCGCGACCTGGGGGCTCGCACCGTCTCCATCGCACGTGGTTCCGGTTCGGATCGCCCGAAGATGGCAGAGGCTTGGCGGTCATCATGCCCGGCATGCTCGGTACGCCGCACCCGATCATCGATCGGCTGGAACAGACGTTGCAACGCGAGGGCTGGGCCACGCTGCGGATGCTCGTGCCGCCGTCTCGAACGACGGAGCACCTGCCGGTTGCGATCGATGTCGATGACGCCGGGGAGACGATCCGCCAGCTCGCCGCGGAGCTCGACCAGCGGACGGCGGAGTGTGCCTACGCGGTTGAGGCGGTGCTCGGTTGGGTTGATTCCATGGGTCTGCCATTGGTCGATAAGCCGCGCGTGATCATCGGCATGAGCGGCACCGGCATGATGCTCCCGGCGGTGGTGGCCCGCAATGAAGGCGAGTTCGCCGCGGGGGTCATCATCGGGAGCGGGGCGAACGCGTTCAAGATCCTGCGCGAGACGTCGTACGCCGACATGCTCGATGCCGTTCGTGTGACCTGGTCGACACGGCGACCCACAGCCGAAGAGCTCGCGGAGCTCGATGAGCTCTATCTGAGTCATGCCAAGCTCGATGCCTATGCGATGGCACCGCTAGTTGCGGGAACTCCGGTGCTGCTGCTCGACGGCTCGAAGGACCGAGCCGTTCCCGCGGCGACCGGCGATCTGCTCGCGTCCAGGCTGAGCGAGCCGACCCGATGGTCGAAGCCTGTTGGCCACGAGCTGCTCTTTGCCGGGCTTGCGCTGTGGATACCGGACATGCTGGACTGGCTGGATGAACGCGTCGCGGAGTCTGCCGAATGATCGCGGCGCTCAGCCCGTACCTGCTCACGACGCGCGAGCCCGCGGCGATGGTGACCATGCTGCTCGCCGATCACGTGGTAACGGTTGTGCCGTCGCCGGATGGCGTGGCGACGCGTGAGTCGGTGGGGCTCGCGGCGGGGAGCATCCCGAGCTACCTCGAACTGCTCGAGTCGTGGTCGTGGTCGATGCCGCTGTGGGAAGCGGGTGTGATCGCATCGGACTTCGAGGGCGACGACGCGATCGAGGACATCCGGGCCGCTCTGATTCAGATCGAGACGGATGATCGGTTCGCCGCGATGCGACCGCTGATGCACGCGGCGCTTGAGGATACCGGCGAGGTGTACCTCCGGCGGTTCGCCGACGATCTCTTAAAGGCCGGCCCCGACCCGGCGATCAGCGTGCCGGTCGCGGCGGGGCTTGATCGCTACGCCGGCAGGCTGGGCCTGAACGTTGTGCGTGGCGAGCCCGCGTCGGTCGCCGCCAAACAGGAGACCGGCCTAATGCGCACGATCGCGCGATTCGCCATGCCCGCGCTGATGCAGGCCGGGGGCCAGCGGCTGCTTGTCGCGCGCGAAGAGCTTCGCGACGAGCTCGACGCCCTGCGCGACTGCATCGACAACGGCGACGAAGACGAGATGCGGTCGGCGTCGGGCGAGCTGTCCGAGGCGACCGAACGCATCGCCGACGATCTCACGCGTGTGACGGATCCCGAGGAGCCGCGGACGATCCTGGGCACAGCGAGCGTGATGCTCGCCGAACTACCGGCCGAAGCGGTTCAGCGGTCAAGCTGTCTGGCGGCGGGCCGCATGCTCGGCAGGCAAACAGCGTTCGAGGCGTCAAGCGAGGGCGCGCTCGTGCGCACGCTGGTCGTCCGCCGAATCGGATCGCGCAGCGGACGCTAGCATATGCCTGCATACACCGCACCAGTGGAGATGATGCCGCCGTGCCCGAGCACACAAACAGACTGATTCACTCGACCAGCCCGTACCTGCTCCAGCATGCGCACAACCCGGTTGATTGGTACGCGTGGGGTGACGAGGCGTTCGCGGCGGCCCGCCAGCGGGGCGTGCCCATCTTTCTCTCGATCGGCTACTCCACGTGCTACTGGTGCCATGTCATGGAGCGTGAGAGCTTCGAGAGCGAGGCCACCGCTGCGGTGATGAACGAGCGGTTTGTGTGCATCAAGCTCGACCGCGAGGAGCGCCCCGACGTCGATGACGTCTACATGACCGCGACGCAGGCCATGACCGGGCGCGGCGGCTGGCCCATGAGCGTATTTCTCGAACCGGAATCGCTGAAGCCGTACTACTGCGGAACATACTTTCCGCCCACGCCTCGGCACGGCATGCCGTCGTTCGAGCAGGTGCTGATCGGTATGTCGGACGCGTGGGCGGAGCGAAGCGACGATGTGGTCTCGCAGGCGAATCGGCTTGGCGAGGCGGTGACGGAACAGCTTGTCAGCCGGGATCAGCCGGTGATGATCGGCGCTGAGCAGGTGCAGCAAGCCGTGGGCACGCTGCTCAAGATCGCCGACATGCAGCACGGCGGGTTCGCCAGCGCGCCGAAGTTCCCGCAGCCCGCGTACATCGATTTCTTGCTCGAAGTCCGCGATGCATCGGACGAACCGACGCGGCAGGCGATCGACCGCGTCGTGACGCTCACGCTCGATCAGATGATCATGGGCGGCATCCACGACCATGTCGGGGGCGGGTTTCATCGCTACAGCGTCGACGCGTTCTGGACCGTGCCGCACTTCGAGAAGATGCTCTACGACAACGGCCAGCTCGCGGCGACGTATGCGAGGGCGGCTCGGATCTACGACAACGCAGACTACAGGCGCGCGGCGACTCGCACCTGCGACTACATCATCCGCGAGATGACATCGCCCGACGGCGGTTTCTTCAGCGCGCAGGACGCGGAGGTGGATAGCCGAGAGGGGCTGAACTATCTCTGGACTCCCGACGAGGTGCGCGCCGTTCTGTCCGCGGCGGATGCCGACTTCGCGATCGAGCGGTTCGGGCTTGATGCCGGCACGAACTTCCAAGACCCGCATCACCCGGACGAACCACCGAGCAATGTGCTGCGCCTGAGCGCGATGCCCGGCGTCGATGCCGACCGGATCGATCGGATCTGCGCCGAACTCCTGCGGCGCCGCGATACCCGGAAGCGGCCGGGCCTCGACGATAAGGTCATCGCCGCGTGGAACGGCATCATGATCCGCGGTCTGGCTGAAACAGCTGTGCTGACCCAAGAAATCCAATACCTCGATGCGGCGGAACGTGCGGCGGCGTTCTTGCGTGAGGCGATGATCGATAATCGTCGCGGCTTGCTCCGAAGCTGGCGAGACGGCAAGGCGCACACGCCGGCATTTCTCGACGATCACGCAAACGTCGTGGTCGGTCTCGCGTCGCTCGCCCGCGCGCAGGCGGCGCTCGGTCGTGATCAGACTGCGGTGATCGAGTTCGCCGACGAGCTTGCAAAGCAGGCGGCCGCGAGGTTTGTTGATCCCGAGACAGGATCGCTGTTCGATGTGCCCGAAGGTCAGAGCGATCTGTTCGTGCGTGGACGGTCGACGTACGACGGCGCGATGCCGAGCGCTGTTGCGACGATGCTGAACGCGTGGCTTGACCTCGCCGAGCTGCGTCCGAATCAGGACCGCGAGCAGACTGCAGTGCGGTCGCTCGTTGCGCACTCGGCCGCGATCTTTGACTCCCCGATCGCAACGGTTCATTCGACAAGGGCGTTATTCAGAGCGTTGCGGCGAGAGCTGCCGCTGCTCGAAGCACTCGAAAGCGCCGGCGCGGTTAGCCGTGCTGTCGAAGAGCGGGAGAGGCCGCAGCCGGTCGAGATTTACACCGACGCCGAACGTGTTTCTGTTTCGCGCGAAACGCCGGCTGAACTTGCGGTCATGGTGCGCGTGCTCAAGGGTCACCACATCATCGCGGCCGACCCAGGAGACGGGGGAGAAGGACTGATCCCGCTCCGGGTGGCGGTCGTCGGCGGCACCGGGGTTCAGGTCTACGCCGACTACCCGGAAGGCAAGGCCAAGGAACTGCCGGGGATTGCGAACACTGTGCGTATCTACGAGGGTGATATCGAGCTGACGCTCGCGCTCGAGCGAACCGGTGACATCGGCGGGCGGCCGCTTCTTGTGCTGACGTTCCAGGCGTGCACCGAAACCGAGTGCCTGCCGCCGCAGACGCTCGAGCTGGACATCGCCATCGATCTTGACTGATTTAGACAATGCCGCGTCGCGACAGGTGCTGCGCGATCTGGGACGCGGTATCGCCTTCGTGATCAATCTCTTCTGCCTGCCAGCCGCACGCCCGCGCGGCGTCCACGTTTGCGGGCAGGTCATCGAAGAACAGAATCTCGCTCCCTCGGAAGCCGGTCTCCGCCTCGAAGCGATGGAAGATCGTCTGGTCGGGCTTGGCGACCCCGAGCAAGTGGCTCGCGTGGCGGTGCTCGAGCATTCGCGCAGCGGGGAAGCGTGACGTGCCGCCCTCGTCCGGCCGGAGCTGCTGCGACCAATGGTGGTGATTCGTGTTGCTCAGCATGCCGGTCGTCACCGTGTCATGCGCGCCGAGTTGCTCGATCAGTTCGGCGATGCCCGGGTATTCTTCGATGAGCCACGCGTCGTGAACGCGACGGAGCTCATCGGGGCTGTAGAGCCCGTTCATCGCGTGCGAGATCGCGTCGCAGAATCCCGCGCAGTCGAGAGACCCGGTTTCGTACTGCCGCGCGATCCGCTGACGTGAGGCCAAGAAGTCTTCGGTGAGTGAGCCCTCGCGCACGGGCAGGCCCGCGCGACCGCAGCCTTCGTCCCACGTTCGGCAGATGCGCAGGATGACGCCGCCCCAGTCGAAGACCACGATCCTGGTGTTGCCGGTCATCGTCAGGCTCCCGGCAGCTCGTTCTTCATGATCTCCCGGAGCACAGCGGTGGCGTAGGCCCCGCCTGGAAGATCGAACGCAACGCGGACATACCCGCCGTGCTCGTCGATGCCGCCCTCGACATCCGGATCAGTGAGACGCACGCGGAGCGGCCTGCGCACGCCAGGCACGAGTTCGGCGTGCTTCGATTCGGCGAGATCTTCTTCGCTCAGCCCGGCCTCTTCGAGCGCCGATCGCTCGAGCTCGCCGGCACCGCCGCTGGCCCGCATCATGGCGTGCCCCCACATGGGCCCGCTCGGGCTGATCTCGAATGAAACGATGCGATCTTCGAGCTTCGCGTCCGACGACTCGACGGCAAAGACCGCGCCCGAGTCGTGCACGAAGGCGAGATCGCCCTCGCTGAGTGTGCGCCAGGTGCCGCTCTCGACTCGGCGGAGCAGCACGCTGTTGAACATCGCCGACTGCAACGCGTTGAGCATGAATCGCCGCTTCTCGCGCGGCATGCGTCGACGTAGTCGGCCGAGCAGCAAGTCGCGGCCGGCGCGGTGATTGTCCCGCTGCGCACCGAATCGCTGCGGGCCGAAGAGGTTGGGGACGCCCGAGGTCGCGAGCTCGCGGAGCGTCTGGCCCGCGCGGACCGCGCCGCTCATGTCGACGCCGCGGATGCGGATGTTGAAGCGGTTGCCGATGAGATGGCCCGTCCGCAGCTTGTTGGTGTGGCGATCGGTCCAGAGCACCGCGACCCGATCGTCGGCGATCGATCCGAAGTCGTCCTCGTGCCTGCCGGGCAGGTGCACGCTGGCGTGCTGCCGCGAGACCGCGTGCCGGTCTTTGCGGCCCGCAACACCCACCGCCGACCGCCGCACGCCGAAGTGCTCCGCGAGCAAATCGACGAGCTCCGGCGTATCCATCTGCCGCTTCTCGATGAAGAGGTACAGGTGCTCGCCCTCGCCGCAGGGCTCGTAGAGCGGGAGCTCCTCGACGATGAAGTCCTCGGGCCGCTCGCGGAGCCTGCCGCCCGTGCCCGCGGTCGACGCCGTGGCGTAGATCGGCGCATCGATGGGCCAGGCGTCGTGGCTGTCCGGCGGGCGTGTGTCGAGCCGCTCGTGCCGGCTCACGCGTCTTCCCGTGTCGCGTTCTCGATGACGTCCTCGGCGACATAGATCGGCGTATTGGCCGCGATGCCCAGTGCGATCGCGTCGCTGGGCCGGCTGTCGATCGTGAGGTTTGTGCCGTCGGCCGTGGTCACCGCGAGTTCGGCGAAGAACGTGTGCTCGGCGAGGTGCGTGACGGTGACCCGGTCGAGCGTGCCGCCGAGCGCAGTGATCGTCGACGCGAGCAGGTCGTGCGTCTGCGGGCGTGAGAGTTCGAGGCCCTTGAGCCGCCGCTCGATGGCCTGGGCTTCGGGGAGCCCGATGACGATCGGGAAGGACCGGGCCTCGCCCTCGATCGGCTCGCCGTTCTCGCTGACCTCGCGGAGCTCGATGAGCTGGTAGTCCGTCAGCTCGCGGATCAGAATGCGTGAAAGCTCCATCCGGACATGCACGGCAGCGTCTCCTGGAGTGCGAGCAGCGCGCTCATCTCCCCAGAAAGGATACGCCGCTCGGCATGCGCGTACGGTTGTTGGTGCCGCCGACGCTCCGACGACAGACCAGCCAGCCACGCCTCGAGCTCATGCCGCTGCTCGACGTCGTGTTTCTGTTGCTGACGTTCTTCGCGTTCGCGCTGCTCGTGATGGTGCAGGCCGAGGTGCTCGATGTGGAACTGCCGGTTCTGGAAGCCGGCCGGACTGCCCAGGGGGGCGATGCACCGGTTGTTGTGACAATCACCGCCGACGGATCGATCGCGGTCGATCGAGAGCCGGTGGAGGACGAGTCGCTGATCGAGCAGCTTGAGATACGGCGGTCCGCAAGCCCTGAAGGCAGCGAGTTTGCGTTGCTTCTCGAGGTCGATGTCGGCGCACCGAGCGGGAGGCTCATCGAGCTCGTGCAGACGCTCCGGCAGGCCGGCTTTGACCGCTTCGGTGTGCTGGGCAGCCGGGGCGATCAGCCGTCCGATGATGGTCCGTCTTCAGAAAATTCGTCTTCAGCAAATTCGGCACCGTCGCCGGACGCGGCGAGGTAGCGGCTGAGCACCAGCTCGTACGTCTCGTGGGCTGGGCTCGTGTCGTCCACGAGCGACATCGCGGCTCGGAGCGTGCCGGCAGCGCTCTCCGGCTGGCCGGCTGCGAAGTGTGCCTCGGCGAGCACGACCAGCGCGTTCGGCTCGGTGCCGTCCGTCAGCGCCACCACGTCCTGCGCGGTGCTGACGGCGAAGGCTCGGCCGGCCTCGCCGGGGTCTGCCGCGCCGCTGAACAGCGACGCCATCATGAGCTGCATGCTCGCATCGTCTTCGTACGGCCCGGCAAGCATCGACTTCGCCGCGTCGAGGGCCTCGTCGGCCTCGCCGAGCTCGAAGAGCAGGATCTCGACCTTCCGCTGCGCGAGGTCGTGCGAGCTTTCGGGGTCGATCGCCACGATCTGGTCGATGTAGTCGAGCACGCCGCGCCGATCGCCCGCGGACCAGAGGCGTCCCATTTCTGCGCTCAACTCGTCTACCTGCGCCGCGATTTCTGCTGCGGCAGAAGCCGCCTCGTTCGCGGCCGACGCCTGTGCATCGATGTCGTACGTCCCGTCGAGCAGACCCTTGATGACACGATCGAGCTCGTAGCCGTCGCCCTGCGACGCCGGTCGCATCGGGTGACCGATCCACGCGAGCCGACCGTCTTGCGCAACAACAAAGCTGCTCGGGATGCCGGTCTGGCCCGCGGCCTCGAACCATGTCCGGTTTGTCTCGCCGTCGTCGAGCATGACCTCGAAATCGACAATGTCTGCCCGTTCTTGGAGGAACGACTCGACAACCTGCGCCGCGTCGTCGCCGCGGTCGAGGCTGACGGCAACGACATCGAGCCCCTCGTCGCCGAGTTCTCGGGCAAGCGATGAGATGTGGGGCATGGCGGCGATGCACGGGCCGCACCACGTTGCCCAGAACTCGACGAGCGTCACCCGGCCGGGCGTGACGGCGGTTCGTTCTTCGCCAAGGAACCAGCGTGACGCGGAAAGCGGTGGGGCGGCGTCACCGACGGCGAGCACGCCGGGCGTTGCATCGACCGCTGGCTCGGCCGTGCTGGTGTTGGACGGGGCCTGTGCCGCATCGCCGGTGCCGTCAGCCGCCGCAGAGGGAGATGCCTGCTCGCCGCACGCGGTGAGGAGCACCGTTCCGAACAGAGCGCCGACCTGAGCCATCCGCATTGCTGCACCTCCCGAGCCGAATCCTACCATGTTCTGTGACGCGATCCCTCGTCAGCCGGTTACCGCTCGCCGCGGCTCTGGTCGCGAGCGTGATGCTGCATCTCCTGGTGGCGGCTCTTGTTGTCGGTTCGTCCGAGGCGAACGCAGGGTTCGAGAGCCGGCTCGAGAGCCCGGCTGTCGATGAGGTCACGCCGGGGATCGCTGAGAGCGGAGCGGTGACGGTGTCGTGGATCGGGTTCAGCGATCCGACCCCGCACACCGGTCTCGAGGCGGAGACCGAGCAGGCTCAGGTGTCGCCCGACGCCGGCGAGGCTGCCCGTGAGGCGCTGACCGCCGCGCAGCAGGCGGTGCAAGATGCGGCGGAGAACGCGGCGGACGCGGCCGAGGCGATCCGCGACCGGGTGGCTCCCGTTCTGGAACGCGGGACGGTCCTGGCCGAGGCGTTGCGCGATCAGGCGATCGTGGCGGCTCGGCGGCAGGAGGCTCAGGCGGCCGCCGAGCGGGCGGCGGCGGCCAGGGCGGCTCGCGCCGCCGAGGAGGGATCGCAGGACGCCATCCCCGACGAGCGCGACGCCGTGGCGACCGCGTCCGAGGCCCAACTGGTGTACACCGCCGGCCAGCCTCTTGCGCGGCAGGGCCTCCAGATCGCGACGGTACGCCCCGTTTTCGACGCGGCGACACGTGTTCTCGAGCTGCGGGCCGCCCGCCGCCAGCCGGTGGTCGCGATCTCGTTCGCGCGAGACGGCACTGTGAGCGGCGTCGAGTTCGTCGGCGGCGGGACGGGGATCCGGAGCATCGACGAGCCGATCAAGACGGCCGTGTTCCGCTGGACCGCCCGCGGCAGCGATCTCGACGAGCTGCCCGCTGGCGATCCGGACGCCGCGGTGACCGTTCAGATCAGATTCAGCCTGTGACGCACCGATACACTTGGCATGATGCTTGCCGTCCTGGTGCTCTCATTCGCCGTCCAGCCCGAACTCCGCGCGATCGATGCGGGCACGTCGGATGTCTCGGTCAACAGCGAGAGCCGGCTCGTGCCCCGTGTGGATCAGCGCAAGCCGCTCGGGTTCGACCAGGTGTTCGAGCTGACCAAGCCGAACGGCGAGCGGGTGTTCGTCCGCCGATCCGGGAATCTGTACGCCGAGTTCTCGCAGTCGGTGTACACGGCATCTGGCAGCCCTGACATACCGCCTGGCACGGTGTTTCGGATTGGCGACCCAATCGCGGAGGACACGACCGAGGTTGCGCCCGCGGCAAACCGGGTTTCGCTCGCCGTCTCGATGCGCGCCGATGATGGGGGCGATGCCATGGCCACGCGCAGAACAGCAGAGGGCTCGGCGGCCGTGGCTGTCGGGCCGCCTTCGATCGTGGGCAATGAGCTGTATCGGCAGCTGAGGATTTCTCAGCTTCTGATGGCAACGGTGAAACCTGAGGCTAGCGAACCCTAATACAGCTCGGCGTGCGAGGGGCCGCGCGGGCGGGCCCGGCACGTTGAACGCTCGGTCCCGGCGGAACCGCCGGGCGAAGGGGAGCTACAGATGACGATTCGGAACACCTCGGCCGCGGCGACTCTCGGCTTGGCACTCATGCTCCCGCTGCTCGGCGGCTGCATCTACGGCTCGAGCGTGACCCGTGAGTCAGGCACGCGCGTCAACGCCAACACGCTCGAACGCATCGTGCCCGGCGAGACCACCACCGGCTGGGTCACGGCCGCGCTCGGCGAGCCGAGCCGCCGGACGATCCAGGACGACGGCAGCGAGCTATGGGTGTACAGCTACAGCAAGGAAGAGAAGTCGAAGGGCACCTTCCTTCTGGTCATCGGTGGTTCGGATTCATCGGAGACCACCGAGACGACCTACATCGAGTTCGACGCAGACGGCATCGTGACCGAGACCTGGCGGGACTAGCGGTCCGCTGATCAGGCGGTTGTGTTGTCGCCCTCGGGGCCGCCGATCGAATCTCGCATTCGGGTGTCGGCCTCGATGTTGCGGAGCTTCTGGTAGTCCATGATGCCCAGGTTGCCCTGGCGGAAGGCCTCGGCCATCGCCTTGGGCACCTCGGCCTCGGCGAGCACGACCAGCGCGCGGTTCTTCTGCTCTTCCGACTTGAACTCCTGCTCCTGCGCGACGGCCATCGCGCGGCGCTGCTCGGCCTCGGCCTGGAACCGACGCTTGTCGGCCTCGGCCTGGTCGGCCTGCAGCTTCGCGCCGATGTTCTCGCCAACATCAACGTCGGCGATATCGATCGACAGGATCTCGAACGCGGTGCCCGCATCAAGACCCCGCGCCATCACGGCCTTGGAGATGCGGTCGGGATTTTCGAGGACTTCTTTGTGCGTCGCGGCGGAACCGATCGACGAGACGATGCCCTCGCCGACACGGGCGACGATGGTCTCCTCGGTCGCACCGCCGACGAGGCGCTGGAGGTTGGTGCGAACGGTCACGCGGGCGCGGGCCTTGAGCTGGATGCCGTCCTTGCTGACCGCGTCGATCGTACCCCGGCCCAGCGTCGGGTTGGGGCAGTCGATGACCTTAGGGTTCACGCTCGTGTTGACGGCGTCGAAGATGTCTCGGCCCGCGAGGTCGATCGAGCACGCCGTGTCCCAGTCGAGGTCGATCTTGGCCTTTTTCGAGGCGATGAGCGACGAGACGACGTTGGGCACCCGGCCGCCGGCGAGGTAATGCTCCTCGAGCTGTGCGGTCGAGATCGGCACCGCAGCCTTCACGGCGCGGATGCGGCTGAGCACGATTGTGCGGGGGTCGACCTTCCGGAGCCGCATACCAATCAGATCGATGATGCTGACCTTGGCCGACGACGTCAGGGCCTGGATGTAGAGCGTCGCGAACTGGCCGAGCACGAAGAGCAGGACCAGGCCGACGAGGACGGCGACCACGATGAGGATGATCAGGATCGGGCCGAGCCCGCCGCCGCCGCCGCCGCCCTGCTGCGCGAGAACGGGTGATGCTGCAAGGATCGTCATCAGTCCGAGGGCTGCGTTCCGCATGGATTCCACCTTCGCGTTGCGTGTGCTGTTGATGCGGACCCCTGCCCGCTCGCGAGTATAGCGAGGCTCCGGTTGCGGTCAGGCTCTTCGATGTCGGTGGTTCAGGCGGTGGAGGGCCTGACGCGGAGCTGGGTGAGGTCGGCGCCAGTGACGCGGATCGCATCGCCGCGTTCGATCGCGACGCCCTCGGCGAGCGCGTCGTACCGGGCGCCGTTGACCTCCACCGTGCCGACGGGGCGGAGCGGTGTCATAGCGACACCCTGCTCGCCGACGAGCGCACGCATGCCATCGCGCTGTTCCTGTTCTTTTTCCGCGAGCGTCTGACGCTCGGCGGCCGGGCGTTCGCCGAGGAGCGCTTGTCCCCATGAGGTCGTCGGCAAGAGCTTGACCCATAGGAAGAACGACGCGGGGAAGAGCACGACGAGCGTGAGGATGCCCAGGCTGCCCCAGAGCACCGGGTTGCGGTCGGTCAGGAACAGGCAGACGACGCCCGAGACGCCGACGACGCCGGCCGTGAGCGCAATGATGCCCCCGGACGGGATGAACATCTCGATCACGATCAGCAGCACGGCGACCGCGATCAGCGACAGACCCCAGACCAGCATCGGCTCCATTACGCGCTCTCTCCGGGTTGCGTGTCTTGGGTCGGTTCGACGACGAGCTGCCAGCCCTCGACCGCGACAACGACAATAGCGTCGCCCGCCTCGATCACGCCGAGGCCGCTCTTGGCGTCGTGGAGGTCCTCGTCGATGTCGACCTTGCCCGAGGGCAAGAGCGGCGTGCGGGCGACGCCGCGTTTGCCGATCAGAGCCGAGAGATCGTCATCGTTATCCATGGCCGCGATGAGCGCGTCGCCGGCCTCGTCATCGTCCATGCGTGACGCGTCGAGGACGAGTCTGCCCAGCACGGGGAGCTTGCCGAACTGCTTGATGATGACGCCGATGCCGACGCCCGAGGTGACGAGCGCGAGGATAACGGTCACGAGCGCCCGGATCAGGTCGCTCTGGCCGTCGGCCGAGAACACGCCCGGGCCCGGCCCAAGGAACGAGCCAACGAGCCCGGCGAAGAGCAGCAGCAGCCCCGCGATGCCGAAGACTCCGAAGCCGGGCAGGATCAGGAGCTCCGCGAAGATGCACGCGATGCCCGCGCCGATCGCCACGAGCTCCCACCAGCCCGCGAGCCCGAGCATCCACGCGGGCGCCATGAGCAAGACGAGCGCTGCGACCGCCGTCAACCCCGGCAGGATCAGCCCCGGGCTCGACATCTCGATGAACATCGCCAGCAGGAAGACGACGATGAGCAGGCCTCGCACCCAGAACTTGGAGAGCACGCGGACCGCGGTCTCGGACCACGACCGATCGATACGGACGAGTTCTTGCGCGCCAAAGAACGCTTTCAGCTCCTCGTCGTTGCGGATTGTCGCGCTGGAGAAGCCGAACCGCGTCAGCTCGCTCGTCTTCATGACGATCGGTCCCGAGCCGTTGGTGAGGTAGCCCGCCAGCTGCCAGTCGCCGGCGTCGGCGGCCGTGAACACCGGTCGTTCGCTCGGGGCGGCCAGCATGTCGAGGTCCTGTGCGCTCTCGGCCTCGGTCTCGCCCGACAGCGCCGGCGAGAGATCGCGCAGCGTGGGTGACGCGGGCTTGAACCCCGACGGGTCCTCGCTCGCGGCCGAGAGGTCGTCGCTCTGTGCCGAGGCGATCGGCTCTCCGCCGCCGGGCTTGGCGGAGACGATGATCGGCGACCCGCGCGGCGGTTCTTCGCCCGGGAACAGCAGGCGGAACTCGGCTTCGTTCACGGCAAGCCGTCGCGGCACACCGTCGGCGGGATCGCGCTCTTCGATCCACCAAAGCTCGACGCCGTCGATCACGATGGCTTGGACGATGAACTCGTCCCAGCCGCGCTCGCGGGCTGATGAGACAACTTCGGCCAGCACCGGGGGCACGATCTTCTTGCGAAGCTCGCCCTGCGTCGCGGCCTGCGCTCCGCCCAGCCCGATGGCGATCGGCAACGCGTCGCCCATGCTCGCCGCCTCGCTCGCAATGATCTCTCGGCAGGCCAGCGCGATGATCGCGCCACCGGAGTAGGCCTGGGGGTTCACCCAGCCGACGGTGTTGGGCACAGATGACGCCTTGATCGCGGCGCAGATCTCAAGGACCGCCCCGATCTCGCCGCCGGGGGTGTCGATGTCGAACACGATCGCCTGGGCGCCGCCGTCGATCGCCTGCGCCATGCGACGCTGCACGCTGGAGGCGGTGACCGCGTTGATCTCGCCTTCGATCGTGATGACGGCGACGCGATCGGCCTGCCGAGCCGCCGGGACGGCCTGGAGTTCGGAGTTCGAAAGGGTGTCCGGCTGCGTGATCGACGACGCGGCCAGCGCGAAGACGGCAAGGGCCGCCGACACGAGTCGGATCGTTCGGGCAAAGGCTGATCGCCGGCTGTGCGGGATTCGTGGCATCACTGTCATTATATGGAGATCGTGGCCGACCCGATTCATCTGAGCCTCATTCGTCCGCACGCGTCCACCGGTTCAGATCAGCCCGTCGAGCATCCGCGAGCCCGGCTGCGGGTCGAACGACTCCTCCACCTGCCAGCTGATCTCGTCGCCCCGGCAGTCAAGGTGCACGGCGAAGAAGCCCGGCCGCCCGTTCGGGCCCGAGGCTTCGTGGCGTTTCACCAGCGGCCAGATGACCTTGCGGTCTGACTCAGGAAGCGGCAGGCTCTCGATCTCGCCTGGCTCGAACCACTCCAGTCGGCCCTCGGGCATGTCGTGGGGCTCGACCTCGACCGGGCCCAGGACGCGGTACAGAAACAGCAGCCAGTGGCCCTTGCCCTCGAAAGCCTGCTCGGAGATCAGGCCCATGAGATGGAGCCGATCGAGCGGGATGTCGAGGCCGGCCTCCTCGCGGATCTCGCGCTGGGCGCACTGGGCGGGCGACTCGCCGGTGTCCATGTCGAGCTTGCCGCCGATGGGCGAGCACAGGCCCTGGTTGGGGGCCCGGAGTCGGCGGAGCAGCAGCACGCGGCCATGGGCGTCGCGCATGTCGCAGAGGGTGGCCAGCTTGTAGGGCAGCGGGGGTGTCATCGCCCGGAGCGTAGGGCGGCCGGCCGGTCTGACGGCACGGCGTCCGGACAGCCGATAAGCTCGTTCCAGACAGGGCCGAGGGACCGGCTCTCGACGACAGACGGAGCGACACGCATGCCCACGCAGCCGGCGCAAGGGATTGCCGCCGATACCTCGTGCTATCTCATCGGGATCGGCGGCGTCGGGCTCTCGGGCCTGGCGCGGCTGCTGCACGCCAAGGGTGCCCGCGTCCGCGGCACTGAATCAACGCCGTCGGATGTCACGCGATCACTGGCGACGCTCGGGATCGAGATCGAATTGGGCGATCCGCCAATGAGATTGCCGGACGGCACCGTGGCCGTCATTGTGTCCGCCGCGGTGAAGCCCGATCACCCGCTCGTGCTCGATGCGAACGACCGCGGGATCGCCGTTCGGACCTACGCCGAGGCGCTGGGCGACGAGATGCGGGCGATGACCGGCGTGGCGATCGCGGGGACGCACGGCAAGAGCACGACGAGCGCCATGCTCAGCGCGTGCCTGATCGAAGCGGGCCTGGATCCCACAGTGATCGTGGGTGCGGCGTGCCCGCACCTGACCGACGAGCTCGGGAACCCGACCGGCTTTCGAGTCGGCGCTGAGCGCGTGGCGGAAGGGAGCTGGAGGGGGCGCGCTGGCCTGCTGATCGCGGAAGCGTGCGAGTACAACCGGTCGTTCCACAAGCTCGCGCCACGGGTGGCGAGCATCGGGAACGTCGAGGCCGACCATCTCGACGTGTACGGGAGTGTCGACGCCGTGATCGATGCGTTCCGCGAGTTCGCGGCGCTGCTGCCGGCGGCGAGCGACGAGCCGGGTGAGGGCGGTGTTCTGCTCATCGGTCACGACAACGCGCACCGGCGCGAGGTGACGCGCGGGCTCGCGTGCCGGGTCGAGACGATCGGGTTTCACCCCGCGGCCGACTGGCACGTGACGCTGGACCCGTCGTCTCGTCGTGTCGCCATCAATCACCGCGGCGCGAGAGCGGCGGAGTTCACGTGCCCGATGCCCGGCGAGCACAGCGCGATCAACGCGGCGACGGCGTTTGCGCTGGGTGACATCCTCGGTGCGGACCGCGTCGCGTCTGTGAGGGCGCTCGCCGGATTCCGCGGCGTGCACCGCCGTCTGGAGCGGCTGGCTGACCGCCCGATCGACGGCGGCAGCGTGCGGGTCTACGACGACTACGGGCATCACCCGACCGAAGTCGAGATGACGCTGCGGGCCATCCGCACGCACGAGCGGCTCGATGCGGAGTCGGGCGGCGCCCGTCTGATTTGCGTGTTTCAGCCGCACCAACACTCGCGGACCAGGTTCTTCCTCGACGAGTTTGCGAGTGCGTTCGAGCACGCGGACATCGTGATCGTGCCGCACATCTACTTCGTGCGCGATACGGAGGAAGAGAAGCAGCTCGTGTCTGCCGCGGATCTCGTGGATCGTCTTCGGAGCCGGGGCGTGCGTGCGATGCACGTGTACCCGTTCGACGCGATCACAGAACAGATCGAGTCCCTCGCGGCACCGGGGGACGTGCTCGTGGTGATGGGCGCCGGGCCGGTGTGGCGTGTTGCGCATTCGTTCGTTGAACGAGCAACGCCAGCGCCGAGCGGCCGGGCGGTGATGCCATGACGAGCGTGATGGATCAGCTCGAGATCGAGCACGACGCGGCGATCCCGACGTGGTTCAGGGTCGGCGGGCGGGCGGATCGGCTTGCTCGGCCTCAGACCGATGCCGAACTCGCGGCGTGCTTGCGGCTCGATCCGAACTTGCGCGTGCTCGGCGACGGCGCGAACCTGCTCGTGGCGGACGAAGGTGTCGACGACCTCGTTGTTGTGCTGGGCGACGGGTTCCGTGATGCGGTGATGAACGAGCGGACCGGGGCCGTACTGGCGGGCGCGGGGGCCGACCTGTCGAAGCTGATTCACTCGACGGTTCGGCGTGGGCTGACCGGGCTTGAGATGATCATCGGCGTGCCCGCGACGGTGGGGGGCGCGGCGATCATGAACGCCGGCGGCACGCACGGCGAGATCGCTGATTCGATCGCTCGTGTCTACGCGATTGATCGCGAAGGCGTACCGATCGTGCTCGAGCGCGATGAGATCGACTTCGGGTACCGGCGCAGCGGTTTGAATGAGCTGGTCGTGACCTCGGTCGAGTTCCAGCTCTCGCCGGGCGACCCGTCTTCGGCGCGCGAGCGGCTTCACGAGATCATGCGCGACAAGAAGCGGACGCAGCCCATGAAGCCCGGGACGTGCGGCTGCTCGTTCAAGAACCCCGTCCTGCCGCACGATGTGCCGGGTGTCGGCTCGGCGGGCGAGCGCGTCGGTGCGGGGCGGCTGATTGATCTCGCGGGAGGCAAGGGAACGACGATCGGCGCGTGCCGGGTATCGGACGTTCACGCGAACTTCATCGAGTCGGTCGCCGGCGCGACGGCGACGGACATCCTGCGGCTGCTCGACGCGATGCGCGCTCTCGTGCAGCAGCGGTTCGGAGTGACGCTGGAGACCGAGGTGGTCGTCTGGAGCCGATCGCGATGACAGCTCGGCCAAGGGTTCTTGTGCTGGCCGGCGGACCGGATGCCGAGCGGTCGGTGTCGATCGACTCTGCAACGTCGGTTGCGGGTGCGCTTGGCAACCACGGCGTGGTCGATGCGGAACTGCGGGTCATCGATGCGCCAGATTCTTTGCGAGATCTCCCGGGTGATGTCGTGTTCCCGGTGCTTCATGGCCCGTGGGGCGAGGGCGGGCCGCTGCAGGACATCTTGGAGCGCGACGGCCGTCCGTATGTTGGTGCAAGGCCCACCGCCGCTCGGCTGTGCATGGACAAGCTCGCTGCGAAGCTGGAGTGCGCCCGGCTTGGTATCCGGACCGCGTCGGCGGCGCTGCTGAACCCGCGGGATGCCCGTCCATCGCTCGATGCGCCGGCGGTGATCAAGCCCGTTTTCGAGGGCTCGAGCGTCGGCCTGCACTTGTGCCGAGACGACGCGTCGCTTCGGGCCGCGTGCGTCGATGCGGCGGGTGCGGGCCGACCCATGATGATCGAGCGACTCATCGAGGGTCGGGAGATCACCTACGGGCTTGTTGATAGGGGTAACGGGTTGGAGCCGCTGCCGATCATCGAGATCGCAGCCGCGAGCGGGACGTACGACTACGAGGCCAAGTACGATCGCGACGACACGGTGTATCTCATGGGTCCGCGAGCGGCTCCGCACGCGGATCATGCTGCGGTCCAGCGGGATGCCCTCCGGCTCGCGGAGGCGCTCGGCGTTCGAGATCTCGCGAGGGTCGACTTCATGGTCGATGCCGCCGGCCGGCACTGGCTGCTTGAGATCAACACGATGCCAGGCTTCACGAGCCACTCGCTACTGCCGAAGGCGGCCGCGGCGGAAGGTGTCAACATGGGCGAGCTGTGCACCGGGCTGTGCCTGCTCGCGATGGCTCGGCACTCAAGCCGCGAGCCGGATCCGGTCGAGACTATTCCTCATGGCAAGAGCGAAGAAACCGGCATCCCGAAGGCCTGATCTGTCGGCCGTGCCGTGGCGGCGTGTCGGGTCGGTGGCCTTGAGCATCGGCTGCGTTGCGGCGGTCGTCGTGGGCATGGGGCTGGCGGACCGTCGCGCGGGCTCGCTGCTGGGGCAGACGCAGCCGATGGTCCGGTTCACGTGGGCCGAGGCCGTCGGGCCGACCGGCAGCGGCATCTGGCCGCCCTCGGATGTGCAGATGGAACTGGATGAACAGGCCCACCAGATCGTGGCCGCGTCTGATGCGCCGCTGGCGGTTGATCTGCTGGAGCGGCTCGGCACCTGGGTCGTCGAGACCGGGTGGGTGAGCGAGCTTCGATCGGTCGAGCGCAGCGACCCCGGCGTGATCACGATCGATGCCGCATGGCGCGCGCCGGCGGGGGTCGTCCGGCAGAACGGGTATGACTATCTGGTGTCGACGGGCGGTCGGCGGCTGGACGCGCAGTGGAGGCAGGAGACGGCGGGCTTGCCCGTGATTGTCGGTGCCGAGCGGTCGACGGCGGCGACGTCGGTGCTGCCGGGCACGCTCTGGCCCGACCGTGCGGTCCTGGCGGGCGTCGAGCTGCTCACGCTCCTGCAACACGAGCTCGGGGTTGACCCGATCCTTGGTCCGGGTGGGTTCGACCAGATCTGGGGCATCGACGTCGGCGACTTCGATCGGCACCAGCGGCTCGTGATCGTCACCAACCTCGGCAACAGGATCATCTGGGGCCGATCGCCCTCGGACCAGGTCAGCGACCTCGTCCCCACGCACCAGAAGCTCAAGAACCTCGGCTACATGCGGCGTCATCCGGACTACGGCAAGCGGATCGATGCGTCGCAGGCGCTGCTCGATCTGAGCAGCGGGCCCATTCTGGTGGACGATCGGCCGAGCAGGCCCGACAATCTCGGGCAGTGACCACCGATCGCGAGAACCCGACGCACGAGCCGGCCCAGCCCGATGTACCCGGTGAGCCAGCGCCCGTGCAAGCGCCGATACAAGCGCCCGGGCGGTTCCGGGCGTTCATCGAGCAGGTGGGCCTTGTTCCGCCGCGCGGTCAGCGTGATCCGTACGCGCACCGTCGCGGCGAGCCCCGCGGGTTCACGGTGCTCTGGCTGGCATATCTGTTTCTCGTAGCGGGCGCGGTGTACGCGTCGATCGGCAACCCGGCGTTCGCCTCGGCCGAGGGATACAGGCTCGCGTCGAAGGTCCTTCTGACCATGGTCGGGGTCGGTTTGCTCACGGTGTGGCCGGCGCTCCGGCTCGCGCAGAGCGCGGCGGTTGCGGGCGGGGTGTCCGCGACGCTGCGGGATGTCGCGATTGTTCTGATTCCGATGCAGGCGCTCATCTGGCCCCAGTCGCTGATCACGGGGTGGGGCGTCGCGTCTGTCAGCGCGGTGGCGTTGATGCTGGTGGCATGGACGCTGATCGTTGGGGCGGTGATCGCGATCGCGACGGGTCCGCCGCGAGGGCACCCTCGCGCGCTCGGGGCGCTCAGCGAATCGCCCCACGCCGTGTCGCCCGCGGCGAGGACCGGCGCCATGGTCATGGTCCTGGCTCTGGGCGTCGTGGGCCCGCTGATCTCGGCCCTGCTGCCGCAGAGCGAGGCCGAGCTGCGATCGACGCTGCTGATGTGCTCGCCCGTGTCGGCCCCCTGGGAGCTGTTCGCGGATCGATCGTGGATGGGTCGCCGGGCGGTCACGCTCCAGGAGCATTGGAAGCCGGTGCTTCTGTCGCTGGTTCTGGGGGTCGCGGCGTGGGGCGTGCTGCTGGTGACGCGTCGGACGGTGCGGGTTGAGGACCGAGCGGGTTCCGCCTAGATTCACGGTCTGCGTCGCACGGCGCGAGCGAACAGGCCGGAGGCACGCCGATGGAATTCATCACGGAAGAAGACAAGGCAAAGCTCGAAGCGCAGCTTCGTTCACTGATTGCGAACCGCTCCGTGATTTCCGACAGGATCGCAGAGGCGCGAGCGCTGGGTGACCTCAAGGAGAACGCCGAGTACCACGCCGCCCGCGAGCAGCAGGGGCTGGAGGAGGCAGAGATCCGTCGGATCGAGGAACGGCTCGCGAGCGCTCAGGTCGTGGATGCCTCAAAGCAGGCCGACGGCGTGGTGTTTGTCGGCTCGATCGTTCGGCTGAAGGACCTCAAGCGGGGCGACGACGACACCTACCGCCTCGTCGGGGAGCTGTCGGGCGATGCGATGGCGGAGCATGTCGAGGTGAGTGTCAACTCACCGATGGGCCAGGCGCTGCTCAAGAGCCGGGTGGGCGAGGTGATCCGCGTTGACGCTCCGCGCGGCGTGAAGCAGTTCGAGATCGCCGAGATTCTGTGACAGGCCGCCTCGCGAGCCTGGTCCGGGCGTTACTCGCTCGGAAAGAGCTTGATCCGTCCGCCGGCGGTCGGCCGACCGGCGCTCGGGTTGATGCTCTGGTGCGTCGGCGTTGGCTTGGGCTGGCCGTCGGTCACACGGGGCGCGACGTCCAGGATCGCTGATTCCAGCGAGAGGGGCTTGACGTCGTCTTTGCGGGGTTGAAGGTCGTTGTCCTGCATGCAGATCCTCCTGCTTGATCTGATGGGCCGCCGGGCGAACCGGCAGAACGCCGGGCCGGAGGCCGGGCCGCGGACACAAGCCGTTTGGTAGATTACCAGATTTACCAGTCCCCTGCAATCCGGAGTGCGATGTACGCCGAAGACGGCCGTGTTCGGGACCGGGAATATTTGTTCGTTGCAACAAGTAAATCGCCGAATGGTTCCACTGTGACCCGTTGTTTCACGATCCGAGTTTTGAATTCTGGAGGTACCCCATGAAGCTGACCACCGCCCTGCTCGCCGCCGCCGGACTGACGATGGGGGGCTCGCTACTCACCGCTGTCGGTCTCGAGGACCCCACGCCACGGGCCGCGGCGTCTGCGGGTGCTGACATGTACGAGGTCGACGGGCTGCACTCGTCGGTCGTGTTCCGAGTCGGCTACATGGGCGTGTCAAATTTCTATGGCCGATTCAACGATGTCTCCGGCACGTACCAGCTCGATTTCGACAACCCGTCGCAGAGCTCGATCGACATCACGATCGACACCGCCTCGATCGACACCAACAACGAGGGCCGGGACAAGCACCTGCGTGGCCCCGACTTCTTCAGCGCGAAGGAGTTCCCGACCATCTCGTTCACCGGCACCAGCTTCGAGGCTGTCGACAGCAACACCATCCGCGTCACGGGCGACATGAACGTCCGCGGCACGACGCAAGAGGTCACGGTCGACATCGACTGGATCGGCGACCGCCCCGACCCCCGCGGCGGGTACCGCTCGGGCATTGACACCACGCTGACCATTGCGCGTTCGGACTTCGGCGTGAATTACGGCGTTGACGTGGGCGTGCTCGGGGATAACACCGACATCATGATCGGCATCACGGGCATGAAGAAGTAATCGACTTCTGAACGGAAGGAGCTCGCCGTGGGTCTCGATGATGTCAGAGCGCAGGTTGCCCTCTTCGGCGTCGCCGGGCCCGCGGCGATCGCGTTTGTCGCGACACTGCTCGCGGCGATCGCTTTCAAGTCTGCCCGGAAGCCCGACGCGAAGGACGTGACGGCCCGCGCGGGTGTCGGCTCGGCGTTCGGGCTCGCGGGAGCGTTTGTGCTCGCGAACGTCGGCATGGACGGCGTGCCCGAGCGCATGCCCGTCGCGGCTGCCGAGTGGGCGTTGCCGCTGGTCGCGCTCGCGGGCGTGCTCGCGTGTCTCGACGCGCTCGCGTTCACGAGCACCAAGCGTCACGTTGTGCGATGGCTCGGGCGGCTCGTGATCATCGCGGCGTTTGTGCTCGGCCCGATGGCGCGTACACGGCAGAACTTCTGGGAGGGCACCGAGGCGGTCTTGTGGATCGGCGGCACGGTCGTGTGGTTCCTGCTCGCGTTCGCGGCGAGCGACAAGACCGCGTCGAAGTCGTCGCCCCGAGGGCACGCGATCGTGGCGATGGCGCTCGCGGGCGGTCTGGTTCCCGTGATCTTCGGCGCGGGCGTGACCGTGCAGTCCCAGGTGGCCGGCGCCGTTGCCGCGGCGGCGGGCGGCATCGCGGCGGCGACCCTGATCATGCGGAAGTCGATCCCGCCGACGCACGCGATGGGCATGATCGTCGTCGCGTGGGTTGCGGCGATGCTGACGCTGAGCTGGCAGTTCGTCGCCGAGATGGCATGGTGGGAGTTCGGCGTGATCGCGGCGATCCCGCTGCTGGTCGCAGCGGTCGACCTGATCCCCGGTTTGAAGGGCCTGTCGGCGTTCAAGCGGCTCGCGGTTCGGCTGGGCATTGTCATCGCAGCGACGGCCGCGGTGAGCGGGCACCACGTGCCGAGCATGTACGAGCAGCTCGGCGGCGGTGGGGCGTCGGACGACCCGTACGGCGACTACTGGGACAGCCTGTAGGTCGCCGTTGATCCGCGGGCGGGCTTATCTGCCCGGCGTGGTATGCTGCGGCGCATTGGGGTCGCCGAACTGCGGCGCGTTGCCGAACACTTCCTCGGCCGTCCGGCTGCCGCTGGTGTCGAGCGACGCATCGCCCAGCAGGTAGAGGCCGATGAGCCAATCGCCGACGAGGTATGGGTCGATCTGGAGCTTGCCGACGAGCGAGCCCTCGACGGAGAACTTCTCATCGCGATTCGCGGGTTTCGTGAGCGAGACCTCGATGGCGTCGTAGGGCGTGGGTGGCACGCCGATGCAGCAGCCGTCCCACTGGTTGAGCATCACCAGCAGCTCCTTTGGTTCGGGCGCGGCGAGCGGGAACTGAAGATAGCCGCCGAGCTTCACGAACTTGCCGTCGAGCATCCGGACGTGGGCGGGGATGTCCTTGAAGCCCTCGCGCGGGCGATAGGTGTCGCGGGCGCTGGTCAGGTAGTCCCACGTGACCTGGTAGGGGTTCTCTTTGGTGCCCTCGCCGGCGAGAATGAAGCGTTCGTTGATGCGCTTCGTGCCGTCTTCGAGCTCTTCGATGTCGAGGCGGTTGGGGTCGACCTTGATGGTGCTGCGCGCGCCGGCCCCGTCGGCTGCGCCGCCCTCGCCGCCGGTGAGTGACTCGAGCACATCGTCCCACGACGGCTCGCCGGCCGGCACGAACGGTGCTACGGAGTCAAGCACCTTCTGCTGGTCTTCGCGGACGCTGATAAGCTCGGGCGTCAGGCCCGCGAAGCCGACCTCGCCCGATGGGTCGTGCAGCTCGAGCTTGCCGTCGTGCTTGACGATGTAGAAGCGGTTGTCCGTGGCCTGCATCGGGAGGTAGGCGAGCTTGCCCTCGTCTGCGACCAGCCGAAGCCGCTGGCGGAGCGTCTCTGAACCATCGGAAGACTTCCCAACCATGCTGATGGTGTTGCCCTCGCGGACGAGTGCGATCGTGCCCTCGCCGAGCGTCCATGACATCAGGATGCCGTCGGTGTCGGCCGGGCTGGTTGCCGCTGACGGCGCTGGCTGAGCCGTCGCGCCCGCTGCCGGTGTGAAACCGAGTCCGATCATCGGCAACGCGAGCGTGAGCGCGAGTCTGTTCACGGGGTGACCTCCTGGGCTTGGTCCGATGCCAAGTGTACGAATCATCGGCGAAAGAGCTTCATCCGATCGGGCGAAGATTGCGGGAGACCGAGGTCCGGTAGGCGAGGATCGCCGGAGCGAGCCCCGCGATCGCACCCAGCAGCACGGCGGCTACGACGACCGACGCCGTGAGCGTGGGATCGAACAGCGGCTCTACGACCAGGCCCACCTGGGCCTTGAGGGCGGAGGCGACGACCTGCGAGCCGATAAACGCGCCGGCGAGGCCCAGCAGCGCGCCGAACAAGCCCAACAGTGCCGACTCGATCAGCACCAGCACGACGATGCGACCCCGGCTGCACCCGAGCACGCGGAGGATGGCGACCTGGCGCCGCCGCTGCTCCATCGAGTTGTAGAGCGCGAGCATGATGGCGATGCCGCTCGAGACCATGACGGCGGCGGCCATGGCGATCAGGATCTGGTCGATGCTGCCGACGATCTCGAACAGCGTGTCGATCTCTTCTTTCGGCTGCGCGACGGTGATCGATGTGTCGGCGCGCAGCTGCGACAGGATCGCCGGGATCGCGGCGCTGACGTTGGAGCCGGCGCGGGTCGCGACCCGCCCGTAGATGCCGGTGACGAGCGCATCTTGTGGCGTCAGGTCTGTCACCGTTGTTTCGGTGACCGTCGGGTCCTCGGCCTGCCTGCGGTCGTGGGCGTGGATGATCCACGAGCTGGTCAGATCGGTGAACAACGCGCGGTCGTGTGATGAGCCGGTGGGCTCGAGGATGCCGACGACGCGGTACTCGAAGTCCTTGTGCACGTGCGGGCTGAACTGCTCGGCGGTGTCCGCGGCCTTGCGGCTGACCTCGGTGCCGTGCACGACGAAGATGCCGTCGCCGACTTGCACGCCGGTTTCCTTGGCAGCCGTCGAACCAAAGACGACCTCGAACGGCGCGTCGAAGAACTCGCCCTCGGCGAGCTGCCAGGGCTCGCCGTCGGTCTCTTCGTCGTCGGGACTGAAGTCGGGGTCGGGGCTGAACCTGCTGAAGAACTCTTCGGTGGTGGCGAGCACGGGCATGCCGCGGTAGCTGTCGCCCTGCTGCGTTGGGATGAAATAGGAGAACGCCGGCTGGTACTTGTTCCGCAGCTCGCTGAGCTTTGGGGCGTCGATCGAGCGCGCGGGCGGATCGGCGTAGAAGACGCCGTTGAGCACGCTGACCAAGGGCGACGAGTCGCGGCTGATGAGCAGGTGCATGTTGCCCGTGCCGCGCTCGAACGCGGCCTTGCCCGAGTCGCGCATCGAGAGCAGCGTGAGCATGAGCGCGACGGCGACGGCGACGGTGATGACCGTGGTCACTGCCGAGAACATGCGGGCGGTGAGGCTGCGCTTGATGATGGCCAGGTCGCTGATCGCCATGGTCAGGCTCCCTGGCTCGCGGTTTCGCCGCGGAGTGCGCCGAGCGATTCGCGGCGTTCGAAGCGGCTGGCCATCGCCGGGTCGTGGCTCGTGCACACCAGTGCCGCTCCGATCGATCGGCAGGTCTCTTGGATCAGGTCCATCGCGGCCTCGCCGGTCTCGGGATCGAGGCTGGCTGTCGGCTCGTCGGCGAGTACGAGCACGGGGCTGGTCGCGGCGGCCCGCGCGACGGCAACCCGCTGCTGCTGGCCCACGCTCAGCTGCGTGACTTCTCTATCAGGCGTGTCGAGGCCCGTGGTTGAGAGCAGCTCGACGGCTCGCGCTCGGTGCTCCCCCTTGGGCACGGGGCTGAACTTCAGGGCCATCATCACGTTCTCGGCGGCGGTGAAGCCCTGGAGCAGATTGAAGGTCTGGAAGATCATGCCGATCTTCGTGCCGCGGAAGAGGTCGCGCTTGGCGCCGTGCAGGCCGTGCACGTCGGTGCCGTCGACGCGGATGAACCCGTGTCCCGGGTCCATGAGTCCTGCGACGAGCTGGAGGAGCGTGCTCTTACCCTCGCCGGAGGCGGCGGTGAGCAACGCCTGCTCGCCTGAGGCCAGCGTGAACCTGTCGATGCGCACAACATCGGCGGTCGTGTTGGGATAGCGGAATCGGAGGTCGGTGATATCGAGTGCTGCCGCCATGGGTCGGCAGTGTAGCGATGCGCTTGCTGACTTAGCCGCCGCCGGGCCTGCCGCCCGGGCGTCCACCGGGCCTTCCGCCCTGGCCGCCGTTGGATTCGCGTTGGGCACGCATCATGGTGAAGAACTCGCCCATCAGCCCGGTCTGCTGGGCGTCTCCGTTCTGGAAGGCCTGGCTCAGCCGGTCGCGCATGTTGGCTTGCCGGTCAGCTCGGGACGGCCCGCCCTCTTCGCCGCCTTCGCGGTTGCCGCCCTCGGCCCGGCGTTCTCCCTCGTTGCCGTCGTTGTTGGGGCGACGACCCCGCATCATGTTGGCGAACATGTCTCGTGGCGATTGATTGCCCCGCGCGATCTCGCGGATGCTCTCGCCGAACTGTGCGCGCATGATCTCGCGGGCAGCGGCGCGGTCGTCCTCGTCGAAGCTCGTGCGCCAGTCGTCGCGAGGGACTTCCGCCAGCAGCGGGGCTGCCTCGGCGTACCACTGCCGCTGGCGTTCGACGGGCAGGCGTTCGATCCGGCCCGACGTGACCATCGCCAGCGCCTGCTCGGTCGTTTCCGGGAAGCTCACGGGCCGGTGCTGCCAGGCGAACCAGCCGCCGGCACCTACAGCCGCGATGGTCAGCATCGCCGCGAGCGAGCCCACTGCGATCCGCTTGGCGTTTGACCAGTCGGCGTCGACCGCCTTGCGCTTCTCGAACTCGATGCCTTCAAGGAGCGAGCCGTTGCTGTCGTCTGCCATCACGAGTCCCCGTTGTCTGGTGCTTCGAACTTGCCGACGTGCCCGTCGGCGAAGAGCAGGTTTCGAGACGAGTGGAAGAAGTCGACCTGCACGAGCCGGCCGTCTTCGGTTTCGTAGGTGTTGCCGTCGAAGTCGTAGACGACCGGCACCTGCGTCGGGTTCATGCCGAGCCTGCGGATGAACCACGATTCGTCAAGCCTTCGCCCGCCGAGGCCGCTGATGTAGGTGTACGACGTGCCGCCGATCTGTTCGTTGCCTTCGTCGTCGGTCCACTCGATGCCGTGGACTTCCTTGTCGCCCGGACACTTCCAGATCTCGGCCCCGCCGTCGAGGTAGTCGGTCATGCGCTCCATCAGCGAGGCGTCGAACTCTTCGAGTTCATCCTCGGGGAGGCCGAAGTCGTTGGCGTCGATGCGGAGCCACGGCTCGGGCATGTAGCGGGCGGTGGGGTACTGGTCGCGATTGTCCTGGATGTAGAGCTCGACGCCCTGGCCGACGCCTCGAAGCGTTGCTCCGCAGGCGACCCGCCGGGCGGCGTCTCTCGCGAGCGGCAGCGTCGGCAGCAGGATGCCGGTCAGCACGGCGATGATGGAGATCGTGACCAGCAGCTCGATGAGCGAGAACGCGCGGCGCTTCATGGCCGCTGAACGCGGCTCTCGGCCCGTGATTGCATGGAGACCGGTGTGAGACATCGTGCGTTGTCAGATTCGTTCAAAGCCCTATCAAATGCAGCCGAGAGCGCGGCTGCGGGCGGCTGACCGAATGACCAGACATCGGCGTCCGGTTCATGGTCCTCATGGGTTCTCCGGCTCCGTGGATTTCGATGCTGACCGCGGCAATACTTCTCTCCGCGAAAGAGGTCCGGGCGGTGGTGCCCTCGGCCTGATGTAGAGGCGATCAGCAGCATGGCTCACTCGGTCTCAGCAAAGAAGCGTATCCGTCAGAACGAGTCTCACAATTCGCGCAACCGCTGGCGGCTGCGGACGATGCGTTCGGCGATCAAGGACTTCGAGGCCGCCGTCGCGGGCGGTGATGCCAACGAGGCCCGCTCGAGCTTCCAGAAGGCGTGCTCGGTGATCGACCGGACCGCCCAGAAGGGTGTGATCCACCGGCGGCAGGCCGACCGCCGCAAGAGCCGGCTGAACCAGCGGCTCAAGGCCTCGCTGGGCTCGTGAACCGGCGATGAGCGGGTCCCGCCCGCACGACGACGCCGAGCTACATCAACCCCGGTCTCTGTACGCCGCCTCATCGCGGCGCCCGGTGTCCATTGCGCTGTTCCTCCTGCCGGGCGTGGTGTTCTACGAGTTCGCCGCCGTGGCCGTGCTCGGCGAGGACGGAGGCCGATCGGTTCTGACCTCGCGAGATCTGATCCACACGCTGTTCGAGATCTTCGGCGTGATCGGCGTGCACCTGCCGGGCGTGCTGCTCATGGTCACGCTGCTCGCGCAGCATCTGATCGCGCGGGACTCGTGGCGCGTTCGGCCGACCGTGCCGCTGATCATGCTGGGCGAGTCGCTGCTGTGGGCGATGCCGATACTGGTACTGGCGGGGGTGATGGGGTTTCTGTCGCACGCGGCGGAGCCCGTGCCCACGCTGACCGGGGCCGCGGTCGCGGTGGGGGCGGGGGTGTACGAGGAGTTTGTGTTCCGGCTCGTCTTGATCGCGGGGGTGCATGCGCTGCTGGTGGACCTGTGCACGGTCAAGGACTCGATCGGCCGATGGCTGGCGATCGCTGTTTCGGCGTTTGCGTTCGCCTCGTTCCACGGCATCCAGGCCGGCGGGGTGGTCGATCTCGCTGCGACGTTCTTCTACGGCGTGGCCGGGCTGTTCCTCGCGTGGCTCTTTCTGAATCGGGGGCTGGGCATCGCAGCCGGGGCGCACGCGGTCTACGACTTGCTGATCCTGGTGCTGCTGCCCGCGGTGCAGGGCGGTTGACGCGCTCGGTCCCTCGGCTAGCATCAGCCAAGACGGCCCCATCGTCTAGTCTGGTCCAGGACGTCAGGTTCTCATCCTGAAAACCGGGGTTCGAATCCCCGTGGGGTCATTGCCGCGGAGTCTCGCCGTGAGTGTCGGCCGAGACCTGAGTGCCATTGCTTCAAACGAGTTCATGCGGCACTCCGACGCCGGGCCTGGCGCCGGGCCAGGCACCGGGCCGGGTGGCCGCTCTGTGCGGATGGCGATGCCGAGAAATCGAATTAGTTAGTAATCGCAAATTTAAAGCCTCAACAGGAAATATGTGGTATCGGCATCCTGTTTATCCTGTCAACGCGGGCCGTGAGCCTCGCGGAAGGAGAACCAGCCATGAACGCCCGCACCGCAACGAGTCTCGTCCTTCGCCTCGGCGTCGCAGGGATCTACGGCATCCTCGCCGCCCAGAAGATCCCGTACCACCCCAACACCCAGGCCATCTTCGAGGACATCGGCGGCTATCCAGCGGCGCTGGCAACGGTTGCGCTGGAACTCGTCGCGGCGGTGCTCATCCTCGTGCCGAAGACCGTTCCGATCGGGGCGCTGCTTTCGATGGGTGCCATGTTCGGGGCGATAAGCACGCATGTGCTGTTCATCGGTGTGACGGTGCAGTTCCCGAGCGCCGCCGACCCGGCGGTGACAGAATCCGACGGTGGAACACTGTTCGGGATGGCCGTGGCAACGCTGATCGTGTCAGGGATCGTGCTGGTGATGCACCGCAGTCAGGCGGTTCAGTTGCTCCGGTCGGTTACAGGCTCGCGATCGCAGTCATCGATGGCAGCGTAACGAACCCTCGCGGCGTGCCGCGGGTCGATCAGCCGGCCCGCGGCAGGTCTTTGTCGAACCGGTTCATGTGTTCGATGATCGGGAGCGACTCGATCCACCGGCTCATGCCGTTGGCGACGAGTCGCTCGGCCTCTTCGAGCCGGATCGCTTCGCTGAACAGCCAGCCCTGTCCCTCGTCCGCGTCGAGGCTCTGCAGCATCAGCAGGTCTTCCACCGACTCGACGCCTTCTGCAACGACGGGGATCTGAAGATTGTGCGCAAGCTCGATCATCGCGTGCAGAATCGCGGCACGCGTCCGGTCGTCCCGCTCGGAGCGGATGAAGCAGCGGTCGATTTTGAGCACATCGATCGGGAACCGCTCGATGGCGGTGAACGATGACTCGCCCGTGCCGAAGTCATCGATGACGGCCTGCACGCCGTACGCTCGGAGGTCACGCAGGACGGGCACGACCTCGTCCATGTGCTTGACGCACAGGCTCTCGGTGACCTCGACCTTGATCATCCAGGGCTCTGCGCCCGTCTCCTCGATGACATTGCGGACAACGGCGACGAAGTCACCGCTGAGCAGCTCGCGCTTCGAGTGATTTACCGCGACGCGGACACGCTTGCCGTCCTGCGATACTTCATTGAGTGAGATCGCGGCCTTGCACGCTTCCCGGAGGACCCACTCGCCGATCTGGCCGATGAGGCCGAGCTCTTCTGCGAGTTCGATGAACGAGCCGGGCTGGACGACGCCTCGGCTGTCGTGCTGCCAGCGGATGAGCGCTTCGAACGATGTGATCTCGCCGGTGCTGAGATCAACGATCGGCTGATACGCGAGGTGGAACTCGTTGCCCTCGACCGCAAGCCGGAGGTCCTTCTCGAGTGAGAGCTCGTTGGTGACCTGGAGCCGGATGTCGTCGTCGAAGAGCTTGTAGCAGCTCTTGCCGGCTTCCTTCGCGGTGTACATCGCTGTATCCGCGTCGCGCAGAGCGTCTTGTGCGTCGCTGTAGATGCCGTTGTCGATGACAACCCCGATGCTCGCGGTCGACACAACGCTGTTCCCGCTGAGCTGGTGCGGCTCGCCGAACAGATTCACGAGTTCGTCCGACAACGCGTGCACGCGTTCGACATCGACCAGCCCCTCGATCAGCAAGACGAACTCGTCGCCCCCGAGACGCGAGGCCAGCCCCGTGCAGCCTGAAGCGCTATCGAGCGCTCGGAGGGCGGCCCGCATCCGGTCCGCGATGCTGCAGAGCAGCTCGTCGCCGACCTCGTGGCCCAGGCTGTCGTTGATGATCTTGAAGCGGTCGAAGTCGAGGTACATCAGCGTGTACCCGACGCTCGTGCGCTGCTGCACGCGGTGCACGGTGCTCGCCAGCTCCTGCTTGAGTTTCGCGCGGTTCGCGAGGCCGGTCAGCGGGTCGGTGTGCGCCTCGCGGCGGAGGGCGTCTTCAACACGCCGTCGGTCGGTTGTGTCGGCAATGCTGATGGTCACCCCGTTGAGGTGGCGGACAGCGCGGATCTCAAACCACTCGGTGCGCTCGTTGTCGAAACGGCGCTCGGCCTGATACGGCAACCCGGTCTGCCATGCACAGGACGCGGCGTCGACAAGCCAGTCGCGCAGGTGCTGTGGTGATGCGTCTTGCAGCGGCCGATCGCGCAGCCGGGCGGCCGGGCGGCCGAAGAGCTGCTCGACCTGGCCGTTGACGAGCCTGACGATGAACCGCGGCTCACTCAGTCGATGATCGCGTTCGGCTCGCACGACAAGCTTGGCATCAAGGCCGCTGCGGAGCATGCTCTCAACGATGCTGTGCGATGTGCGGATTTCTTTGTGGGCATCGATGAGCCGTTGGTCGTCGTCGCGGGGTGACGAGCGGGCGAGCAGGAGCACGCCGATGAGCAGCATGCCGAGGCCGACGAGCTTGACAATGCCGAAGGCGATCACGATGCCGTCGGTGCTGAGCAGGGTCGCGAGGTGTTCGCCGGCCATGCCGCGGAGTTCGGGCAGGAGCGAATCGATCGACATCAGGACGATGCCGATGCCGGTGAGCACGAGCCCGGTCGGCCAGGTTTTCTTTCCAGAACCCGACCGCGCCGCGACCGCGATCATTGCGATGATCGCCAGCCCGACCAGAGTTCCCAGCACCAGTCCGTCCACACGTATCCCCCGCACGCCGGTCGTCTCTCGACCCGAGTTGGCAGCATCGGAAGGATGCGGGGGTAGCTTGATGGAGTGTGACACGCCGATCGGGCGAAGTCGGCGACCGCCGCGGATCGACCGGCCTGGAGCGTCCCTGAGACCGGGGTATCGCCGTGATCACGGTTATTGGAAGTGGAGCGGAGCGGACTCGAACCGCCGACCTATGCATTGCGAACGCATCGCTCTACCAGCTGAGCTACCGCCCCAACACCGACCAGCCGGCCGGTTTCGGGCCGAAGCATAGCACCTTGTGGGGTCTACACGCGGCGGTGCGAGCGAACGCGCTCATCCCGGTCGCAAGGCTGTCAACGATGGCCGAGCGGGTGCGGCGATAAGCGATGTGTCGGTCGGAGTTTGCGGAGATTTCCACAGCGAAGGAGGTTGTTTCCTGCATCCGAGCCGGATTTGGGCGATAATCTACCTACGGCGAGCGACAGCGACGCACCCCGTCCCCGGAGAACCCGGCAAGGCGGAGCGGAGCGGCGAGCCGCGACCGGGTGCATGGTCCCGCCGGCGTGCGGGCGGCCCGGGCGATGGGTTCCCGGTGACGGCCGGGGAGGAGGAAGCTCGGCGGCGGCGGGTTACAGCGACCGCGACGGCTGGGATGACTCTTTGCAAAGGAGGTGATCCAGTGATTGATTGTGACTGTACGAAAGGGCTGCGCCGATAACGGCCGGTCGACGGGTCTGCCGTTGACGCAGCCCAACACATACGCAGGAACTTGATTCCTACGGCTGCCGCCCCAACTCCGGGGCGGTAGTCGTTTTTCTACCATGTGCCATGACCACACCCGTGCCAACCGAGCCCGATTTCTCGCTGGTCGGAGCTGTGACGTTTGACGACGTCGTTGGCGCTGCGGAAACGATCAGGTCGCACGCGATCCGCACACCCGTGATGATGAGCCGCACGCTCGACGAGCGCGTTGGTTCGTCGGTCCTGCTCAAGTGCGAGAGCTTCCAGCGCGTCGGCGCGTTCAAGTTCCGCGGCGCGTGCAACGCGATCAGTCGGCTCGATGCGGATGCTGCAGGTGTGCTCACGTACTCTTCCGGCAATCACGCGCAGGGCGTCGCGCTGGCATCGGCTCTGCTCGGCAAGCGGGCCGTGATCGTGATGCCCGAGAACGCGCCGGCCGTCAAGCTCGCAGCGACGCGCGGCTACTTGGAGCAGGGCGGCATCGAGGGCAGCCGCGTGGTGACCTACGACCCGCAGACGACCGTGCGCGAAGAGCTCGGGGCTGAGATAGCCGAACGCGAAGGGCTGACGGTCATCCCGCCGTACGACCACCCGCACGTCATCGCCGGGCAGGGCACGGCCGCGCTGGAACTGATCGAAGACCACGGCCCACTCGATGCGCTGTTCGTGTGCGTCGGCGGTGGGGGGCTGCTGTCCGGCTGCGCGATCGCGGCGAGGGCGATGAACCCGGATTGCCGAGTCATCGGCGTCGAGCCCGAGCTTGCCGACGACGCGGCCCGCAGCTTCCGCGATCGGACGCTGCACACCGTGCGCAACCCGCCGACGATCGCGGACGGGGCCCGCACGCCGCACATGGGCCGATACACCTTTCCGCTCGCCCTGAAGCACGTGGATGACATCATCACCGTGTCCGACGATGAGCTGCGGCACGAGATGCGGTTCTGCTTCGAGCGGATGAAGCTCGTGGTCGAGCCATCGGGCGTGCTTGGTCTTGCAGGGCTGCTTCGCGAGAAATCAGATTTCAAGGGCAAGCGGGTTGGCGTTATTATCTCGGGAGGAAACGTCGATCCCGCCTCGTTCTCGGCGATCGTTGCGGGCGGCGTGCACTGATCGGGGTCGGGGCTATGCGTTTCGCGTTTCTGCTTGCGTGTGTGCTGGCCGTTCCCGTGGTGGCGCAGCGGCAGCCACCGCTCGCGCCGGTCGTCGCCGAGGCATCCGCCGCGGTTCTCGCGCACCTCGCCGATCCGACTGCCGCCGCGCCCGTGACCGATGCCGATCGACTCACACAGGCCGTTGCTCTTGCGATGAGCGATCGGGATGCGGACGCACTGGTTGAAGCGGAGTCTGCCGCACGGATCGTCGCGGTCGCGAACCGGCTCGCACCCGACGATGCCCGAGCGTTCGCGAAGCTGGCGATCGATGAGCCGACGCTTGTCCGTCGTTATGTGTTCCAGTTTGAAGGCCAACGCGACGACCCTGTCGAGGCGACTCGGATCCTCTTCGACCTCGTCGAACGCTTCGGCGTCGAACGCGTGGCAGAGTTCGACAGCCTGGCCGTGGCGATGGCGCTCGTGCACGATGGATTCGAGTCACGCGGCGTGAACGAGAACACCGTGCACACCGATGACCACGGCCGACTCTTCGCGTACTTCGCCGACAACGCGCGGTCGCTCCAGATCGATCCGCGCATGCTGCCCGCCGATGTGCTCGTCTTTCTTGTCTCGGCGACCGAGCACGTCGATCAGCTCGAGTGGGCGCGTGCGACCTACGGCCGGAACCGGAATCACGGCGAGCGGTTCTTCGAGATCCAGTACGACGTCGAGCATTTCCGTACGGGACAGCCGAAGGCCGTGTCGCTCGCACCGCGGTACTGCATCCAGGCGATTCGCGAGCTGGGCGGCGTCTGCGCGGACCAGGCGTACTTCGCGGAACATGTCGCGAAGGCGAACGGCGTGCCGGCGGCGTACATGCGAGGCCGATCTGGCGAGGTGTCCCACGCCTGGCTCGGCTATCTCCGCGCGGGACGCAGCGGCTACGCATGGGACTTCAATGCCGGCAGATACGACGCCTACAAGGGTGTTCGCGGCGCGAGCATCGATCCGCAGACGCTCGAGACCGTCACCGACGGCGAGCTGGTCATGCGCGCATCGAGCATCCGGCTGTCTGACGATGATCGGTGGCAGGCCGAGGCTTTGGCGATCGCCGCCGATCGTGTCGCCGGAATGAGCGAGTCGGCGGCGGACGAACTGGTCGGCGAGGTCTTCGAGGGCCGAAGTGCGGCACGCACCGGCAGCGCCGCCGACCGTCTCGGCCTGCTGCGGATGAGTGTCGAGCGACGCCCGGGCGACCCCGAGGCGTGGCGGGCGTTCGCGAGGCTCGCTTCGACGGGCGATGTTCGATCGAAGACCATCGACACATGGCTCACGGCGTTCGAACGATCCGGCGGCCGGTCGTCGCCCGACATGCTCGCCGACATTGTCGAGATGCTGCTCGGTGCCATGCCGGAAACGCGAGGCAAGGTCGACGTGCTCGAATGGGCGATGCCCAAGCTGCGAGGTCGGAGCGACCTGCAGGCGTGGGTTCGGCTCAAGCAGGGCGAGGTGTTCGAGGCCGCGGGCGATCGGGACAACGCGTGGCGGGCGTACGACGATGTCGCACGCCGATTCTTGAACGAAGGCCCGTTCGCTGTCGACGCCATCGATCGGATGCTCGGCATGCTCGAGAACGCCGGCAAAAGCGGGCCCGACCTTGAACTGCTTAAGCGGAGCTTCGCTGCCGCCGAGCCGCCCTTTGCCATGGGTGATTTCCGTCGGCAGAGCAATTGGTATCAGATCGGCCGTCGGTACGCGGCGTCATTGGAGAGAGCGGGCCGATCGAGGGAAGCCGTCGATGTGAAGCGTCAGCTCGACGGTTGACTCGACGATTCTGCGGTCTTCCCGTTCACCGTGAGCCGCGCCGGGTGGCCGAACCAGTGGTTGTCGCCGTTGGGGCCGGGGTAGTGTTTGTCGAGGGCTTCGACCGCGTCGGCCATGGTGCCGTCGGCGGGGGCCCAGCCGTTGTCGACATCGGGGAAGTCGACCTTGCAGTTCTCGCACTTCTTGGTCGAGTCGAATCGGATGGGGCACCAGAAGCTCTCGACGTTCCGGAGCATCTCGGTGCCGTAGGACCAGACGCCGGTCATCCAGTCGCAGTAGAGGCACCAGATCAGGTCGTGGCCGACGAGGCCCTCGAACTTGTGCCGGCTCACGTTCACCCACTCCGCCGAGTTGTACTTGGGCAGTTTGATCAGCCAGGTCAGCGGCGGGTAGACGATGTACTCGGCGAACCGCGCGAAGGCGAAAACCGGCACGGCCATCGCGGTCACCCAGAGCGCCGCGTGGTTGCGCACCGGGCCGACACGGGCGTTGATGTGGCTCACAATCCGCGGGCCCTTGAGGTGCTTGCGGTTGGCGAACTCGTGGCACCACGTCCAAATCAGCAGCATCGTGACCTGCGAGCCGACGCCCACGCCGAGGCCAGCGAGTGATCCAAAGAACGTGTTGAACGCCTGAGCACCCACGATCAGCCCCGCGATCATTGGCGCGACGCTGAAGTAGGCGATGAGCACGTCGAGCCCAGGGGCCTTGCAGAGCCACACGCTGAAGGCCTTGCCGGACGGGCCGAGCTTCGGGATGAGGTGCAGGAGACCCGCACCGACAATGAGGGAGACCGAACTGACGACGTACAGCGCGAGGAGTGAATTCATTACCAAAGCATATACAGTTCTCATGTCACGTTTCGGGCGCACAAAAACGCCCGGCGGCGGGCCGAGCTGGGTGGTTGATCGTGATGTGAGCGGCGATCAGTGGCTGTCGCGGCGAGTGCTCGTGAGCATCGCGCGGCCGCCGTCCTGGGCGGGGAGGAGCCGGTCCATGCCGCGGCGGAAGATCCAGGCCCGCTCGCGGGCGTCACGTTCCTGCCGGCCTGCGTTCAGAGCCGAGTTCAGGGCCGACCGCTGATCCTCTGCCAGGCCGCCCTCGAGCAGCAGCACCGACCGGATCGCGACCTCGTAGACCGCGGCGCACGCGGCGGCCTGGTTGTTGTTGAAGAGCGGCACGCCGCGCTCGATGGCGATCGTCAG
>JBCBMF010000003.1:0-49560 GCA_039822905.1 Planctomycetota bacterium | reverse complement strand
TCATCACAGCGTCCGATGGTGTGAATGATCGCGATGCCATCTTCCTTGAGCAACTGGCGAACCGTTCTGAAATACTCATTGTAGTGCAAGACGACGACATGCTCGAACATGCCGACCGACACGATCCGCCAGCCCGGCATGTGCCAGAGGCCGCTGAGCTTGCGCAGGTCGAGCTGGCCCGCGAAGCCGTGCATCACCGCGCCGCAGCACAGGAACAGCAGCGCCTTGAAAAACGCGTGCGTGAGCACGTGGTACACTCCGCCGGTCGACGTCAGCACCGCGAGGCCGGCGAACATGTAGCCCAGCTGCGACACCGTCGAATACGCCATGATGCGTTTGATGTCAAACTGCGCCATGCCGATCGTCGCGGCGAGGAACGCCGTGATCGTGCCGATCCATGCGACGGTCGGCAGTGCCCACTCGCTGACCAGGAACACCGGGTAGAAGCGGGCGATCAGGTACAGGCCCGCCGTGACCATCGTCGCCGCGTGGATGAGCGCCGAGACGGGCGTCGGGCCCTCCATCGCGTCGGGCAGCCAGACGTACAGCGGGAACTGCGCGCTCTTGCCGAACGCGCCGATCATCAGGAAGACCGGGATCAGCTGTGCCATCAGCGGAACATCCGCGGCGTTACCCGCCTTCACCGCATCGATGTAGCCCGCAAGCTGCTCGGAGCTGAACAGCTCGGCGTACTCCACCGTGCCGAAGTGCACGAACGTCAGGAACACACCGATCGCGAGGCCCAGGTCGCCGATGCGGTTGACGATGAAGGCCTTTTTCGCGGCCGCGACGGCCTCGGGCTTCTTGTAGAAGTAGCCGATGAGCAGGTACGAGCAGAGGCCCACGCCCTCCCAGCCCAGGTAGAGCATGAGCATGTTGTCGCCCAGCACGAGGCAAGCCATGCTGAAGACAAACAGAGAGAACGCGAAGAAGAAGCGGTTGTACCCCTGCCCGACGTCGTGCTCCATGTACTCGCTGGCGTAGGTCGCGATCAGCGTCGCGAGACCAGTCACAAAGAGCATCCAGAGCAGGGACAGGTTGTCGATGTAGAAGCCGAAGTCGGCGATGAACGACTGGCCTGGGCCGTCGCCCCAGCTGAGGTCAAACCACGACCAGCCGGTGACGATCGCGGTCTCGCCCTGCATCGTGAGATACGCGAAGACGGTCAGCACGAACGACGCCGCGAGCGAGACGATCGTGATCTGCGCCGGCAGCTTGGTCTTCACGCCCGCGATCGCGCAGCCGGTGTTCAGCACCGCAGCGAGCAGCGGCAGCAGCGGGATCAGCAGCACCCACGCGGGGCCCTGACCCGGCAGTGCCTCGAGCAGCGGGCCCGTTCCCTTCACCGCGTCGGCGGCGAGGGTGAGCATCGGCATGGTGATCGTGTCCGTCAGCACGCCCGCTCCTTAGCCCTTCAGGACGGCCCACGCCGTCCCGTCCAGCGATTCCTTCCGCCTGAACAGCAGCACCACCAAGGCCAGCGCGAGCGCCGCCTCGGCCGCCGCCACCGTCAGCACAAAGATCACGAACACCTGCCCGGTGTAGTCCAGGTAGAACCGGCCGAACGCGATCATCGCGATGCCGGCCGCCTGGAACATCATCTCGGTGCACAGGAACATGATGATCAGGTTCCGCCGTGTCACGAACCCGATCAGCCCGAGGCAGAACATCACTGCCGAGACCAGCAAGTAGTGGTACAGCGTGATCGCGTGCATCGGCTGCGGGAAGTCGGCCTGCGCAAGCGACAAAGCGAAGACGTCCATCAGTCGGTCTCCTCTTCGCTGTCGCCCGCCCGGCTTCCGCCGCCGCCTATGCCGGACCGGGCCATCGCCATGTCGCGCTTGGCGTCCTCGTCGAGCTGGATCTGCTTGCGGGCCAGGATCGTCGCGCCGAGCATGGCCATGAGCAGGATCACGCCGGCGATCTCGATCGCGCCCGGGTGGGCCTTGATCAGCTCCCAGCCGACACCCTCGGGGTTCGTGATCGCCAGGTCAGCGGGCCATGCCACGGTCCGCCGAGCGCCGTCGCCGGCGTCGTTCACAACCTCGACCACAACAGTCCTCGTCATCGGATCGACCAGAAACGGCCCGTCGGGCCCGGTCGCCGTGATCTCGCGGGCGATCCTCTCGATCGGCCGGATGCCGACGCCCTCGTCCAGCGCGTATTCCTCGCGTAGCGATCGCTCGATCCGCGTCGGCAGCTGCGCAAGCAGCTGATCGCCCTCGAACGCCGACTCGTCCATCGTCAGCACCGGCACGCCTCGGCCGAGCATCGTCGACAGAATTGCCAGCAGCACGAATCCCGCGGCGGTCGCCGCCACGGGCTCCCTCGCCAAGCGGTCGTACTCCGGCTGATTCTCAACAAGCTCTTCCTGCGGCGCCTGCGTCGCGAGCATGATCACGAACAGATACGTTATCAGAATCGCGCCCGCATAGATGATGATCAGCGCGAACGCCATGAACTCGGCCGACAAGATCAGAAACAGCCCGCTCGTCGCCAAGATCGTTAGAATGAAGTACAGCGCCGAGTACACGGGCTTCGGGTGCGTGATGACACGCATCGCCGCCGCAAGGCCCAGCAGGGCAAACGCATAGAAGTAGGGGTTCGGGATCACGCCGAGCGGCGCGTCCGCGACTTCGGGCCCGGCGAACGCCGCGGGGTCGGGGTCCTGCGAAGCGAAGAACAGAAACAGCAAAATGACGCCGCCCGCGGCCGACCCGACGATGTAGCCCGGCAGCGCCAGACTGAACCGCTCACGCGGCAACGCCAGCAGCACACCGACGCCCCCGAGAGCGATCAAGCCATACAAGATGAACGGGCTGATCACCGAATCCAACTGCAACCCCGCTCCGCGGCCCCCCGGCCTGCCCCGAGCACTCGTTTGTCGGCCGAAGACTGCTTCCACGGACCGACGACAGGCGTCGAACACGACACCATCGCTCCGCGAGCCGCAGGATAGCTGCGGCCGACCGGGCCTTCCACACGGCCGAACGCCCGCCGGCGGTACTATCGCCGCGTGACGAACGCGACCACCACCCCCCGTGCCGTCGGCTGGCGGCTGCACACGCCCAACGCGCTTGTCTGGTTGCGACTCGGTCTCGCGGGAGTCTTCTTTGCGCTGCTCAGCCGGTGGTCGCCAGACCATCAGGCCGACGCCGACCCGATGCTGCTCGCTGCGGCCGGCCTGTTCGTCGTCGCCGCACTCACCGACGCCGCCGACGGCTACCTCGCGCGCAAGTGGAACGCCATCACTCGCTTCGGCCGAGTGATGGACCCCTTCGCCGACAAGATTCTCGTGCTCGGTGCGCTCGTCCTGCTCGCCGGGCCGGGCTTCAACGACGCCGGCACACCGCTCGCCGGCTTCACCGGCTGGATGGTCGTCGTCATCATCGCTCGTGAGCTCTTGGTCACCAGTCTTCGGGGGCTCGCCGAGGGCTCAGGCATCGACGCATCGGCCAACTGGTCCGGCAAGATCAAGATGATCCTGCAGTCCGTCGCGGTTCCAGGCGTGCTGCTCTCGATTGCGCTCCTCGATCAGCCGATGTCGCAGCGGGTGAACACCGGCCTTGCCTGGGCGACCACGATCGTTACCGCACTGAGCGCCTGTCCCTACATCACCCGAGCGATCGCCCAAGGAAAGACCGCCTGATGGACACCCCGAGACTCCCGCTGCTCACCGTGTTCGGCCTCGGCCGGCTCCGCCCCGCGCCGGGCACCTGGGGCTCGCTGCCGCCGGTTGTACTCGCGGGAGTGCTCATGGCCGCCGGCATCGTGCCAGGGTCCGGCGTCTTCGAGGCCGTGATGATCGCGGTCATGCTTTTCTTCTCGGCCGCGTGCGTCGCGCAGGGCGACCTCGCCGAGTCCGTCTTCGGGAAGAAGGACCACGGCAACATCGTCGCCGACGAGACCGCTGGCCAGTGCGTCACGCTCATTTTCCTGTCGTTCCTGCCCGCGGCCGCGCTCGCGACGCCGCTCGCCGCCGCGTTCACCCTCTGGCTCTGCTTCATCGCCTTCCGCGCGATGGACATCGTCAAGCCCTGGCCCGCCGACAGCACGCAGAAATTCCCCGCCGGCTGGGGCGTGCTCGTCGACGATCTCTTCGCGGGCTTCTACGGCTTCCTGATCGTCCTTGGCGCATCCCTGATAGTGCTCTGATGCCCCAGTCTTGACGAACCCGAGGCGCAACCGAGGGACTCAGTCCATCACCGCCTCTGGCTCCGACGCGTCCTCATCGGAAGCCCGAGCCTCCCACACGTTGTCGTCGCGATCGATGTCGGGCAGCATCTCGTCCGGATCGATCACCACGCGGGCAATCGATCGGCCTTCCGCCGGCCACGACACCGCAAACGTCGACCCGTTCGTCCACGCCTGCACCGGCACACGCTTGCGCTCCGACGAGCCGTCGGTGTACTCGATCGCGAGATCGATCGGCATCACCATCCGCTCGTAGTTCGCGACCGTCACGCTCAGGTTGCCACGGCGTGGCTCCGGGTCGATGTCGTAGACGCCCTGATCAAACTTCGCGGCCTCGTAGATCCAGCCGCGCCAGAACCAGCCGAGGTCCGCGCCCGCCGCGTCTTCCATCGTGCGGAAGAAGTCCTCGGGTTGCGGGCTTTTGAATGACCACCGCCGGATGTACTCGCGGAACGCCTCGTCGAAGCGGTCCTCGCCAAGCACGTACTCGCGCAGCACGCGGAAGGCGTACGCCGGCTTGCCGTACGCCAGGTACCCAAGATCGCCCGATCGCACGCGGTCCGGGTACGTCATGATCGGCTGCGGCGTCTCGCTGCGCTCCTTCTCAACGATAAAGTCCGCGCTCCCGATCCGCCGCGGCTCCCCCCAGTATTCGCTGAAGCTGTAGTGGTTGATGAACGAGTCGATGCCCTCGTCCATCCACGCGTGCCTCCGCTCGTCGGTGTTGACGATCATCGGGAACCACATGTGGCCGAACTCGTGGTCGGTCACGCCGAACAGGCTGCGCGGGTCGCGGTCGATCGAGCAGAACACGATCTGCGGGTACTCCATACCCCCGACCACGCCGCCGACGTTGGTCGCCGTCGGGTACGGGTACTCGCTCAGCCACTCGCTGTAGAAGTTGATCGAGAACTGGCCGTACTCGACCGCAGCATTCCACCTCGGATCGTCTTCGGTGCCGTCGCCCTCTTTCGGGTAGAACGCCTGGCATAGCACGGGCCGGTCGTCGGCGGCGATCGCCGCGTCCCACCGGAACGCCCGGCTCGATGCCCACGCCACCGTGCGAACATCCTTCGCCTCGAACCGCCACGTCTTCATGTCGCGCGCCGGCTCGGCGGGGATCTCATCGAAGTCGCGGATAACGACCGTGTCTGTCGTCGTGTACGCCTGCGCCAGCCGCTCGCGCTGCACAGCTGTCAGGACTTCATCCTGATTCACAAGCTCACCCGAACACGCCACGATGTGATCCGCGGGCACCGTGAGCTCAATCGTGTAGTCGCCGAAGTCTGTGTAGAACTCGCCGTCGCCCTCATGCGGCAGCACGTTCCAGCCGTGAACGTCGTCGTACTTCGCGATGTTCGGGAACCAGTGCGCGAGCTGGAAGACCTCGCCGGCTTCGCCCTCGTACACGCCCAGCCTGCCACGCGGCGGGATCGTCATCGCGAACTCGAGTTCGAGCGTCAGCGACTCGCCCGGCAAGAGCGGCGTCGGCAGCGTGATGCGACCGAGCGTGTCGTAGACATCGACCTCGACCAGCATGCCGTTGACCGCGGCGTCACCGAGCCGGAACCCCCCCTCGAAGTCCGGCGGCACGCGCCACCACATGCCCGGCGCCAAGGCCCGGTTGCCGATCGAGTCCGGCGTAAACGCGTCCTGCTCAAGATTCAGCCAAAGGAACGCCAGCTCGTGCGGCGAGTTATTCTCGTACTCGCACACCAGGCTGCCCGCGACCTCGCGGGACTCGGTCCCCAGCGTCACGCTGATCTCGTAGCTTGCCCGGTTCTGCCAGTACGCCGGCCCGGGCGCGCCCGACGCCAGCCTGACCGGGTCGCGATGCGGCCAAGCGATCGGCTCGAAGATGCTCTCCGGCTGCGCGACCGCGCACGCCGACATAAAGACCGAGACCAGCAAAGCGATCGCACGCATCGGTGTTCCTTTCCAAGCAACACGCGAGCCTAGCTGACCCGTCGTCACACCGTCGCCCGGCCCAGCAGCCGATACCCGATCGCCTCGGCGATGTGCGGCACCGCAACCTGCGGATCCCGATCGAGGTCCGCGATCGTCCGCGCGATCCGGCGTATCTTGTCGTACGCCCGCGCCGACAGCCCCAGCTCGGTCAGCGCCCGCCGGAGCAGGGTCGATGCCTCCTCCGACATCGGCGCGTGCTCGTCTAGCGCCTTTCCGCTGAGCCTCGCGTTGGCGACGGCCTGTCGGCCCTGCTGATACTGCCGCGCCCCGGCGACGGCGTCGCGCATCTGGGCCGTGCCCGTGCCGGTCGGCGCAGCGGCCAGCTCATCAAACGGCACCCGCGGGGCCTCGACGTGCAGATCGATCCGGTCGAGCAGCGGCCCAGAAAGCCTCGACAGATACCGATCCATCTCACGCTGGCCGACCTCGCCCGCCGCGACATCGCCGCGGGGTGTCGGGTTCATCGCCGCCACGAGCATGAAGTCGGCCGGGAACCGCAGCGACCCGTGCGCCCGGCTGATCGTGACGACATGGTCTTCCAGCGGCTGCCGGAGCGTCTCGAGCACGGCCCGCGAGAACTCGGGCAGCTCGTCCAAGAACAGAACCCCGCGGTGCGCCAGCGAAATCTCGCCGGGCCTGGGGATCGCCCCGCCGCCGACGATTGCCGGTGCCGACGCCGTGTGGTGCGGCGTGCGCACGGGCCGAACGCGCACGAGCCCCTCGTCGTGCGCGAGCTCGCCCGCCGCCGAGTACACCCGTGTCACTTCGATCGCCTCGGCCGGCGACATCGCGGGCAGAATCCCGGGCAGGGCACGCGCGACCATGGTCTTGCCTGTGCCGGCGGGGCCAAGCATCAAGAGGTTGTGCCCCCCGGCAGCAGCGATCACCGCGGCCCGTTTCACTGACTCCTGGCCCTTGATCTCTGCAAAGTCGATCGGAGCCGACGCCCGCGACAGCACGCCCTCGACGTCCACCGGCGGCACCGGGTCCGGCTCCATCGCGCCCGTCAGCAGGCACGCGACCTCGGTCAGCGACCGCGCCCCGATGATCGTCAGCGGCTCGCCATCACCGACGCCCGCGACCACGGCGGCCTCCCGAGCGTTATCAGCGGGCAGCACCAGCCCCTCGAAGCCCTGCTGCCGAGCCAGGGACGCAAGCGCGATCGCGCCGCGGATCGGTCGGAGCCGGCCGTCGAGCGCTAACTCGCCCGCAAACAGATACTTGCGGTGATCCAGCCCGGTCGACGCCGGCGGCACCATGCCCTGGCACAACATCAGCCCAACGGCGATCGGCAGGTCGTAGACCGGGCCCTCTTTCCGCATCACGGCCGGCGCGAGGTTGATCAGCGTCTTGCCGTTCGGAAAGCCGTAGCCGCTGTTGCCCAAGGCCGACCGCACCCGATCGATCGACTCCCGCACGGCCGCGTCCGGCAGACCCACGATCGCCGCCGAATCGAGCCCCACGTCATCGACATCGACCTCGACCTCGCACGAAAGGGCATCGATACCCTGAAGAAGCGCTGACTGAACCCGAGCAAGCATCCGAACATCATACAGACATGATGCTCAAAAGGCGAGCCGGTCGTCTCAATCTTGTGCGGAAAGCGCGGTGCCGATCGCGCGGTAGACACCGGTCAGCGTCCGCTCGAACGCCGCCCGGCTGTGCTTCTTCTCGACCAGGTTCGCCCCGGCGCGACCCAGACGCCGGCGACGCGGGTCTTCATTAAGAAGCCGCGTCAGGCCCTCGGCCAGCGCCTTTGGGTTCGGCTCGACCAGCTCGGCGTGCGATTCGTTCAGCACCTGCGTGTGCGAGAGGATGCTCGTCGCGAGCACGGGCTTGCCCGACGCGAGGTAGCTGTAGAGCTTCATGGGCGTGTTGGTCCCGACCTTGCGGGGCGAGAGCAGGATGTCGGACGAGTGCAGGACCTCGCCGAGCCGGCTGACAGGGATCGACCCGCAGAACTCGACGACTCCGGCGTCGACAAGGTCGGCGTACTCGCGGCGCATCGCGTCCATCGCGTCGGCCGGGCCGCCGTAGACGTGCAGGCGAACCCGTTCTTTGGCATCGTCCAGCAGCCGCGCGGCGTCGAGCATGTCGCCGACTCCCTGGTAGGGCTCAAGGTTGCCGACGTACGCCGCGACCAATCGGCCGTCGTCGTGCGCACGCTGCACGCGCTCGGCGACGTCGTCTTTCGCGGGCGTCGGGTCAATCAGCGGGAAGTCGGTCAGGACGGTCAAGTGCTCGTCGGGCGCGTCGGGCACGTCGCGCTTAGCGACGTCTTTGAGGTGCGGGCAGACGCACAGACAGTGGATCGCATTGCGCACCGCCGCCGTTTCGAGCACGGCAAACAGCGCTGCCGCGGGCTTGCCCACGCCCGGCTTCTCGGCGACCTGCTCGCTCATCAGCGAGTCCATGTCGTACACGAACGGCAGCCCGCGCTTGGCCTTGAGCCGCAGCGCGACGAAGACGCCGTCCTCCACCGCGTGCACGAGGTCGTAGTCGTTCTGCTTGACCAGCTTCTTCGCCGCCCTGTAGAAGCCGACGAGGCACCGCAGCTTCGACACCGTCGGCCCGGGCCGCATCTGCTTGACGCCCATGACCTTGGGAATACGCACCAGCCGAACGTTGTCGGGCAGGTCGATGTCATCGCCCAGGTGGTAGACGAGCAGGTCGATCTGGTGGCCGGCCTTGGCGAGCGTCTCGGCGGCCGCGCGCACGGCGATGGGTGTGCCCCGCTCAATAAAGAACGGCTGCGGCGCGAGCATCAGGACTCTGAGCGATCGGTCGGACACAAGGCAGGCTATCGGCGATTCAGCTCCGCATCGCGAGCGTGAGCACCGGAGAACCGAAGCACTTCGTCAGGCCCAGGCCTCTCGCGACGGACTCGACCGCGCCGGTCGCGGCGGGCATGTGGGCCATCCGGTGCAGGACCAGCGGCAGGAAGCACTCGCCGAAGCTCGCCTTCTGCTCGAAGCCGCCTGCAAGAAACGCCTCGCAAACCTCCCGCGGCCAGAAGAGCTGGTACTCCCGTGTGCCGCCGCCCTCGATCCACCGCTTGATGTCGAAGAGCATGGGCTCGAGGATGTTGCAGCTGCGCCAGCTCGGGAAGTCGATCAAGACGGCCCGGCCGGCCGCATCACACATCGACCGAACAAAGCCTCGCCAGTCGGGCATGTGCATCACGATCCGGAGGGCCATCACCAGGTCGTACGAGCCGGGGTCGACCGGCGGGGCGTCGAGGGGCCCGTTGAGGAATTCGATGTCCTCCCCGGCGCACTCTCGGCGGGCCCTGAGCTCGTACTCGGCGGCGCTGTTCAGGATGGTCACGTGGTGCCCGGCCCGGGCCAGCGGCAGGGCAGATTGGGCGTGTCCCCCCCCGATATCGAGGATGCGGAGCTCGTTGCCCAGTGGCTCGATGAGCTTGAGCAGGCCGCGGGTCTGGACTCTCAACAAGTAGTGCCCGGCTCGGCCGCGAAACCGCCGGTGGTAGTCATCGCTTGAGGAGATGCCGTCGGGTGCGCGCTCGAATCCTGGTGCAGCATCAGGCAGGGGAGCTGGGTAGGCCATGGTCTTCCGTGATCCTCGTCCTAGGGACGGTCAGATTGTGAATGCAGACCACGACAGAATATCGCCAAGCACGACGGCCGGATCCGATGAAAAGTCCGGTATGAGAAAAAAAACTGCAAAGCGTGGCCGCATGCGCGCAACCGACAAAGACCAGTCGCTTGAGCCGACCCAGATCACCACCTGGCTGGTGCTCGTCGCGCTCTCGGCGCTGTGGGTCTTCGCCGCCGCCAGCGTGTTCGATTACAACGCCGCGGATGCGCCGTCGCACACGGTCTGGCCGACCAACGACCCGGCCGCGAACTGGTGTGGGCCGGCGGGGGCGGCGGTCGCGCACTGGTCGTACCGGCTGTTCGGCTGGGCGGTCTGGGCGGGAATGCTCGGCGCGCTCGCGCTGCTCGCGATCCGCTACGCCGGGCACCGGCTCGAGCACCCGATCGTGCGCTGCGTCGGGCTCGTGTTTGCCATGGCCGGCGTCGCGGGGCTTCAGGGGCACCTGGCGCCCGGCAGCGGCCCGATGGCGGGGATCCCCGGCGGCACGGTGGGGCTGACACTCGCAACCGAGATCGGCGCGCGCTTCGGCGGGCTGGGCACAACCTTCGCCCTCACGCTGACCGCCGCCCTCGGGCTGATCGTCTGCTTCGACAAGTGGCTCGTCGTCGCGCCGCTCTGGGTCTCGGCCCGCACGGGCGTCATCCGCGAGCGCTCGGGCCTGGTCGGCAAGGCGGCGGCCTGGGTGCTCGACTCGGTCCGTGCGAAGGCCGAGCGGCTACGCCAGCCGCGCGTTCGGCTCGATGACCTCGACGCCGACCCTGACGAGGAGTTCACCGAGGCCAAGCGCAAGAGGCGGGCCGCCGAACGGAAACGGCGCGAGAAGTCGAAGCGGATCAAGGAAACGGCCGGCGGGCTCGGCGCGACCGAAGACCTCGAAGAGGACGACGTCTACGACGCCGACGAGGCGGCAGCTGCCGAGTACGACGAAGACGGCTACGAGTACGAGGACGAAGAGGGCGAGTACGAGGAAGGCGAGTACGATGAGGAAGAGGAGTACGAAGACGAGGACGCCGAGGTCGTTGCCGATGACGACGATGAGTATGAAGACGAAGAGGAGGACGACGGGGTCCCCGGTGCGCCGCAGGTCTTCAGCGAGGACTCGATCCGCGACAAGGTCGCCAAGCTGCCGCTTCGTTTCGCGGGCGCGAACAAGTCCACCGCAACCGAAGAGGACCTGCGCGACCTGCAGAACGTCGCTGAGCTCGAGGGTTACCGGTATCCGAGCATCGAGCTGCTCGAAGACCCCGACGAGAGCTTCAGCGAGACGCTGGAAGAACTGGTCCGCGAGCAGGCCGAGGCTCTGGAGTCGGCGCTCCAGCAGTACAAGATCGACGGCGAGGTCGTGGGCATCGAGTCGGGGCCGGTCATCACGCTGTACGACGTGAAGCTCGCGCCGGGCACGAAGGTCAGCAAGCTGACAAGCATCCAAAGCGACCTGGCCCGCTCTCTTAAGGCGGTCAACATCCGCATCGTGGCCAACCAGGCAGGGCGGGACACCGTGGGCGTCGAGGTGCCGAACCCGACCAAGGAGAAGGTGCGGCTCAAGGAGCTCATGTCGAGCCGCGAGCGGTTCCAGAAGATGAAGCTGCCGATGTTCCTGGGCAAGGACGCGAGCGGCGAGCCGCTGATCGAAGACCTGACCAAGATGCCGCACATGCTGATCGCGGGCACCACCGGCTCGGGCAAGTCGGTCTGCATGAACACGATCATCATGAGCTTCCTGTACACGAAGAAGCCCAACGAACTCAAGATGGTCCTGGTTGACCCGAAGATGGTCGAGATGAGCCAGTTCAAAGACATCCCGCACCTGATGTGCCCGGTGGTGACCGAGATGGGCAAGGCGGCGGCGATCCTTGAATGGGCCGTCAAGAAAATGGACGAGCGGTACGAGCTCTTAGTCGAGGCCGGCTGCCGGGACATCACCGGCTACAACGACCTCGACTTCGACGAGCTCTGCGAGCGGATGGGCGTGCAGTCGGAAGACGAAAAGGCACGCATCCCGCAGCGGCTGCCCTACATGGTGTTCATCATCGACGAGCTCGCCGACCTGATGATGACCAACAAGGAGGTCGAGGGCTCGATCATCCGCATCGCGCAGAAGGCGCGTGCGGTGGGCATCCACCTCATTCTTGCTACACAAAGACCCCAGGCGAACGTCGTAACGGGCCTGATCAAGGGCAACATGCCCTGCCGGGTGGCGTTCAAGGTCGCGTCGGGCCTCGACAGCCGGATCGTGCTCGACCAGAAGGGCGGCGAGCTCTTGCTGGGTCAGGGCGACATGCTCTACCTCAGCCCGCGATCGCACAAGCTGCACCGCGCGCAGGGCACGCTCGTCGATGATCTCGAGATCCGCAAGGTCGTCAAGTTCATGCGCGAGGTCGCCGGGCCGACGTACGAGCGGCAGCTCGTGCAGCTGCGCTCGGGCGACTCGGACGAAGAGCGGATCATCGAGAGCGAGAACAACTCCTCTGCAAGCCTCGCGGCTGCGCAGGAAGACCCGATGTTCGATCGCGCGGTCGAGATCGTGCTCGAGACCAAGCGCGGCTCGGTGTCGCTCTTGCAGCGCCGTCTCGCGATCGGCTACACCCGTGCGAGCCGGCTGATCGATCTCATGGGCATCGCCGGCATCATCGGCGAGCACAAGGGCTCGGTCGCGCGGGAGGTCGCCATCTCCATCGAGGAATGGGAGGCGATGAAGGCGTACAACGAGCGCGCCATGCGCGAGGCCGACGGCGATACACGGAGCGATGACGAGTACGCCGCCGATCAGGAGCGGGCCAAGGCGAACTACCAGGCCGCACAGGGCACGCTGACCAAGCCCGAGCCGGAAACGGACGAGGCCGAGGCCGAAACCGAGGAGCCGCCCTTCGAGACCGATGAGGCCGAGACCGAAGACGTCGAAGAACTCGACGAGTTGGCCCCTGACACCGAAGCCGACGAGGACGCCGAACCCGAGGCTTCGGACGAGGAGCTCGAAGACGCTGCGGAGGATGAAGACCCCGAGGCGGAGTACGAAGACGAAGACGCCGAGTACGAGGAAGACGACGAGGTCGAGGAAGAGGCCGCTGAGGACGACGAGGAGTACGACTACGTGCTCGTCGACGAGGACGGCAACGAGATCGACCCCGAGGACGCCGAGGAGTACGAAGAGGTCGACGAGTACGAAGAGGACGAGGAAGAGGTCGAGGACGAGCCCCGGGCCGCCGCGAGCTAGCCGTCTGCTGATCCAACCGTCCGAAAAGAATCACCGCTGAGGCCCTTGGCAGGGGCAGATCGGGCCGGCCGGGCCCTACCCTGCGTGCAACCTTGCGGTCGCAACCCCCAACAGGTGAGGAGAGGGGACCGCTGGCCCGCGGCGCGGTCGCTGTGCGACGGGCCGACACCGATCATGACCGACCGGCAGCGATAGACCGGTCACGAAAGGACACACCCATGTTCATCACGACCCGTTCGCTCGCTCTGACTCTTGCCGCCGGCATGCCGTGTCTGGTCGCCACCGCTCAGCACGAGGCCGTGCTCGACCGCGTGCCGACCGACGCGGCGATGGTGATCTCGATCTCAAACATCTCGTCGGTGCTCGAAGGCGCCCAGGCGTTCGCGCAGACCGCCAAGCTGCCCGAGATGAGCATGGGCGTCGGCATGGCGATGGGCATGACCGGCATGCCCGGCGTGAACGCCCAAGGCCCGGCCGCCGTGGTGGTGTCGAGCCTCGAGAACCTCGGCATGGGCCCGGACGACATCGTCCTGCTCGTGCCCGTCACCGACTACAACGAGTTCGCGACCGGCTTCGGCGGCACCGGCGACGGGCTCGAGTCGGTCAACTTCCAGGGCGAGAACGTCTCGATGAAGGACGTCGGCGGCGGGTTTGCCGCGGTCGGCCCGATGGAAAACAGCGTCGGCGCGTTCGAGGCGGCGGAGGGCGTTCTCGCGCAGCACCAGGCCGTCATGGGCGACGTGGGCAACGCGCTCGCGGGCGAGCAGAACATCGTCGTGAGCGTTGCTGTTGATGCGTTCTCCGAGCAGATGCTCGAGGCGTGGGCCGAGGGCTCGCGGCAGATGCAGCAGATGGCGCAGTTCGGCGGCGCTCAGGCCGACCAGATCGAAGGGCAGATCGCGATGATCGATCAGCTCGTGCAGAACTTCGCCCGCGACGGCGAGCGGGGCCTGGTAGGCCTCACGCTCGACGGCCGGGGCGTGAGCCTTGACCTCGCCGCGAACTTCAAGCAAGGCTCCGAGCTCGCGGCGTTCTTCGCCGAGTCGAGCAGCACCGCCGACACGCTGGCACTGCTGCCGGGCGGCGAGTACATCGGCGCGTGGGCGATCGACTTCAGCGGCGAGGGCATCCGCGAGCTGATGGGCAACATGAACGCCGCGAACGAGCAGATGGGCCAGGGCTTCCCGGGCATGGACTTCGGCGCGTTCACCGACAACGCGACCTCCATGGCGCAGGTCATCGGCGCGAACCCGGCCGGACTCATGGGCGGCATCTTCCCAAACACCATCATGGTCATCGAGACCACCGACGCCGACGCGCTCATCCAGAGCTACGGCGACACCGTCTCGGCCCTGAATGATAAGGAAGCCAACGGCATGCTGATCACCTCCAGCTTTGACGACGCCCCGACCGACGTCGGCGGCGTGGAGGCGTTCGGCTGGTCGATGGGCATGCTCCCCGACATGAACAACGAGAACGCCATGCAGATGCAGATGATGATGAACGTGCTCTTCGGCGGCGGCGCGAACGGCCCGACGGGCTATGTCGCGGCGGCCGACGGCGACAGCGTCGTCATGACCTACACCCGCACGGGCGACGCACTCAGCCGGGCTGTGTCCGCCGCACGCGACGGCGGCGACCTCGTCAGCAACGAGCTGCTCGCCGCCCAGGCCGAGCGGCTCCAGTCCGACGCGTTCATGGTCGGCTACCTCGACATCGGCACCGTCGCCCGCGCGGCCCTGCCCATGGCGGGCATGTTCGCCCCCGAGCTCGCGGCCATCAACGTCCCCGCGGCCCTGAGCCCGATCGCCGTCGGCGCCTCGGCCCAGGGCGGAAGCATGTCGTTCCGCACCGTTGTCCCCATGGACCTGATCTCGACCTCCATCGAGATCGGCAAGTCGTTCCAGGACGGCCAGGGCGGCGGCGGTAACGGCGGCGGCGATCCGGAGTTCTAATCCGCATCGTTTCCAACTAGAATCCCACGCGGGCCGATCCATCCGGGTCGGCCCGTTGTCGTTTCAGGAACAAACATGACCCTAGACAACAGCACAACGTGGGGCATCGGCGGTGACCGCGTGCTCGACCTCCGCACGCCTGTGGTGATGGCGATCCTGAACGTCACGCCCGACAGCTTCAGCGACGGCGGCGAATTGGCCACGATCGATGCCGTCGTCCGGCGAGCAGCGGCTGCACTCGACGAAGGCGCGCACATCCTCGACATCGGCGGCGAGTCGACACGCCCCGGTGCCGAGCGCGTCGATGCCGAGGAGCAGATCCGACGCGTTGTGTCGGCGGTCGATGCGATCGTGCGCACGCGAAACGATGTCATCATCAGTGTGGATACCACACTCGCGCGGGTCGCACGCGCCGCGATCGACGCCGGCGCGGTGATCGTGAACGATGTCTCTGCCGGTACTGAAGACGACGCGCTCATCCCGCTCGTCATCGAACGCGGCGTGGGCTACGTCGCGATGCATCGGCATACCACCCCCGACAAGGATTCGTACTCGGACGCCTACACCGCGCCGCCGATCGAGCGCGACCTTGTCGAGAACGTGGCAGACTTTCTTCGCGAACGCCTTGATTCGTTCGAACGAGCCGGCGGCAGCCCGGAATGCGTCCTGCTCGATCCGGGCCTCGGATTCGGCAAGTCTGTCGAGCAGAACCTCGAGCTGATCCGACGCACGCCGGACCTGCTGAACCTCGGCCGGCCCGTCCTCAGCGGGCTGAGCCGCAAGAGCTTCGTTGGCCGGGTGTCGCTTGAGCGCGACAGCCAGCCGACCGAGCGCTTGCCGGGCACCGTCGCGCTCACCGCGCTGCACCGCGCTGCGGGGGCATCGGTCTTCCGGGTGCACGATGTCGCCCCGGCCGTGCAGGCCCTCCGATCGGCCGACGCGCTCGCCCGAACAGGTCTCTGATCCGATAAGCCGCGATCGGGCGTCGCGTGCCGCACCGTGACGGCGGCACGAGTAGACTTCCGGACGCGGGGCGGAGCCCCGGCAGGCCCGAGGAGGACCGCACGATGGCGCACGGATCGCTGCACACGCTCACCGACGAGACGTTTGCGTCCGCGATCGAATCGCAGGGCGTGATCGCGGTCGCCGAGTTCTGGGCGTCGTGGTGCATGCCGTGCCGGATGGTCGAGCCGGTGGTTCGACAGCTCGCGGGGGAATTCGAGGGTCGTGTCATCGTGGCTCAGATCGACACGGATCAGAACCGTGACCTTGCGCACCGCTTCGAGATCAGCGCGGTGCCGACGATCGTGATCTTCAAGGACGGCGAGCCCGTGTCGCGCTTTGTGGGCCTGACCGGGTACGACAAGCTGGCGTCGGCGCTCGAAGATGCGATCGAGGGCCGCGCGGCGAGCGAAGCGGCCACGGGCTGATTCGGACAGACGGAACCAACACACACGCGGCATCCGCCTTCGCCGGATGGTCGCAGAGCGAGCACCATGCAGACCAACGACGCACAAATGGTGGAGGTCAAGCCGATGAACGGGAAGAAGCTCCGCTGCGCGGCGCTCGGGGTGGGCCGGATGGGCCAGCACCACGCGCGCGTCTACGCCGAGATGGACGGCATCGAGATGGTCGGTGTCTACGACGCCAACACAGAGCGTGCCCGCGAGATCGCCGAGCGTCACGGCTGCCCGGTGCTCGAGACTATCGACGATGTTGTTGCCGCGAAGCCCGATGCCGTGAGCATCGCCGTCCCCACGATCTACCACCGCGAGACAGCAGAGCCCCTGCTCCGCGCCGGCATCGCATGCCTGATCGAGAAACCGCTGGCGCAGGACCCCGAGGAAGCCGAGGCCATCAAGCGGGTCGCCGACGAATCGGGATCGCTGCTGATGGTGGGCCACATCGAGCGGTTCAACCCGATCATGCGCGCGCTGACCCGCGCGACGGCCGAGGGCCTTGAGCTGACGCCCCGGTTCATCGAGGTGCATCGCGTCAGCCCGATGACGTTCCGCTCGGTCGACATCGGCGTGGTGATGGACATGGGCATCCACGACCTGGACGTGGTCATCATGCTCATGGGAGGCCGCGAGCCCGACCGCGTCGAGGCCTCGGGCGTGCCTGTGGTGACCGAGCACGAGGACCTGTGCAACGCCCGCCTGACGTGGGACGTGCCCGCCTCGCAGGGCGGGGGTGTGTGCGTCGCCAACATGACCTTCAGCCGGCTCGCGCTCAAGACCGAGCGGCTGACGCGGATTACGGCCGAGGACGCGTACATCAAGATCGACTACGGAAAGAAGACGGGCACCCTCATCCGCCGGCTCGCGAACGAGGCCCAAATGGGCGAGGTCCGCGAGCAGCTCCGCGATGGCGCCGACCTGACCAACCTCAAGTGGGGCGAGCTGGTTAATGTCGAGCCGCTCGAGGTCGACGACGGCGAGCCGCTGCTCTCAGAGATCGAGGCGTTCCTGTCGTGCGTGCGTTCGGGCAACAAGCCCGAGATCGACGCCCGCGCGGGGCTGGCAAACGTGCGGACCGCACAGCGGATCGTCGAGGCCATCCGTGAGAGCATGCCCCAGCACGCCAGCACCTGAGATCGCCCTTGCGAAGCCGGAAATCTGATCACGCCGTCCGTGCATCCTGCCGGGAGCGGGGTTAGACTCGCCTCCTGCCGGGGGGAACTGCACCGGGGCGCGGTGGTGGCGTCCGAGACTCCCGGCGACACGATCCGAAATCACAAACCGAGACTCATCGACCATGTCAGACACGCAGCCAGCCGGCGCAGGCCCAACGGATCCCTCCAAGCCCGAGGCGACGGCCCCCGATGCGCCGCCCTCGCCCGAGACGCCGGTCGACGCCGAGGCCGAGATCCAGCAGGAACTCGACCAGGCGATGGCTGAGCTTGATGCGATGAAGTCGGGCGACTCCGCGACGCCGCACCCGCACGACGCGGCCGAGGTCGAGGCCGCGAAGAAGGCCGCCGAGACCGCACCGAAGAAGGGCCTGCGTGGGCCGCGTGTTGTCCAGGCCGGCCGGGAGCACCGCACGGGCACGGTCGTCAGCGTCGGGCCGAGCGATCTGTTCGTCGAGTTCGGCCCAAAAGAGCTGGGCGTGTGCGACCGCACGCAGTGGGCCGACGACGAGCTGCCCAAGCCCGGAGAGCCGCTCGAAGTCGTGATCGATCGGTACGAGGCGACCGAGAGCCTGTACGTCTGCTCCAGGCCCGGCGCGGTCAAGAAGGCCGACTGGGAGATGCTCGAAGCCGGCGAGATCGTCGAGGCCAAGGTCACGGGCTCGAACAAGGGCGGCCTCGAGATGGAGGTTGCAGGCCACCGCGCGTTCATGCCCGCCAGCCAGGTCTCGCTCGACCGCATCCCCGACCTTTCCGTGTTCCACGGCGAGAAGCTGGCGTGCAAGGTCCAACGCATCGACCGCCGGGGCGCAGGCAATATCGTGCTCAGCCGGCGCGACATCCTGCAGGCCGAGCGCGAGAAGCTCGCCAAGGAACTCAAGGACAGCCTGCAGGAAGGCCAGACCGTCCGCGGCAAGGTCAAGAAGATCATGCCCTTCGGTGCGTTCGTCGACATCGGCGGTGTCGACGGCCTCGTGCACGTGGGCGACCTCTCGCACGAGCGTGTCAACATGGGCGAGAAGAACGTCGCCAAGTACGTGCAAGAAGGCCAGGAGGTCTCGGTTCAGGTCCTCAAGCTCGACTGGGAGTCCAACCGCATCAGCTTGGGCATGAAGCAGTTGCAGGACGACCCGTTCGCGGCCGCGATGGAAGAGATCGTCGAGGGCGCGATCGTCACGGGCAAGGTGAAGAACATTGCCGACTTCGGCGCGTTTGTCGAGCTGCAGGGCGGCCTCGAGGGCCTGGTGCACATCTCGGAGATCGACTACAAGCGGGTCGCGAACGTTGCGGACGTTCTCAAGCCGGACGAGGTGGTCTCCGTGAAGGTGCTTAAGGTCGACGCCGAGAGCCGTAAGATCTCGCTCTCGATCAAGCAGACAAAGGAAGCACCGAAGCGCGACGGCCCCCAGAGGGGCTCGGGCGGCGGCAAGGGCCGAGGACGAGGGAGGGGTGAACGCGATGACCGGTCGCCCGACGAGATCCTCAAGGAAACCCCCCAGCTCCGCCGGATGCGCGAGAAGGCCAAGGCAGAGAAGGGCAAGGGCGGGCTCGACCTCGACAAATTCGGCGGCGGCATGGGTCTGGGCGATCTGAAGCTCTAAAGCCCCTCGCTGCCGCTTTCTGACTACACTCGGCAAACTTCGTGGGCGTGTCTCGCGCGAGCGTTGCTGCGCACCCGCATAGACGGGAACCAAGCATGATCGACATCCGCAAACTGAAAGAGCTCGTCAAGCTCATGGTCGAGAACGACCTCACCGAGCTCGATCTTCAGGACCAGGAAGAGACCGTGAGCCTCAAGCGAGGCGTCGGCGGCGCGGTGATGCCCGCATACGCGGCCCCGGCCGCGCCGGCACCGGTTGCCGCGCCCGCCCCCGCTGCATCAGACGCCGCGCCGGCCCCGGCTTCGGGCGGTTCGGACGACGGTCTGGTCGCGATCGAGTCGCCCATGGTCGGCACCTTCTACTCCGCGGCCAATCCGGACAGCCCGCCCTTCGTTTCCGTCGGCGAGAGCGTGAGCGCCGACACGGTGGTCTGCATCGTCGAGGCGATGAAGGTCTTCAACGAGATCAAGGCCGAGGCGGCGGGCACGATCGCCAAGGTGCTCGTTGAGAACGGCCAGGCCGTCGAGTTCGGCCAGCCGCTTTTCATGATCAAACCCAACTAACGCGTCCAGCGCCGGCCCGGCTTCCCGGCTGTCGCGCACCAACGACCAGGGAGCCGGTCTTATGTTCCGACGAGTCCTGATTGCCAACCGCGGCGAGATCGCCCTGCGCATCATGCGCGCCTGCCACGAGCTCGGCGTCGAGGTCGTCTGCGTCTATTCCGAAGCCGACAAGGACGCGCCGTACCTCAAGCTCGCCGACCGCGCCATCTGCATCGGCGCAGGACCGGCCAAGGACAGCTACCTCAACATCCCGAGGCTGATCGCCGCCGCCGAGATCGCCGACGTCGACGCCATCCACCCGGGCTACGGCTTCCTCGCCGAACGCGCCGACTTCGCCGAGATCTGCCGCGACTGCAAGATCGAGTTCATCGGGCCAAGCCCCGAAGCCATGGGCAAGCTGGGCGACAAGGTCGAGGCGAAGCGCTACGCCAAGGCGGCGAAAGTCCCGGTCTTCCCCGGCAGCGAGGGCGAGATCGACGACGAGGACGAGGCGGTCGAGATCGCGAATGACATCGGCTACCCGGTGATTATCAAGGCCGCGGCCGGCGGCGGCGGCCGGGGCATGCGGGTCTGCCACAACGAAGCCACGCTCCGCGCGAACATCAAGAAGGCGCAGCAAGAAGCCCAGGCCGCGTTCGGCAACGGTGCCGTGTTCATCGAGAAGTTCCTCGAGCGTGCCCGCCATGTCGAGGTACAGGTCATCGGCGATAAGCACGGCCATGCGGTGCACCTGTTCGAGCGCGACTGCTCGATGCAGCGACGCCACCAGAAGATCATCGAGGAAGCCCCGGGCCCGGGTATCGAGCGGAAGAAGATCGCGGCCGTCGCCGAGAGCGCGGCGAAGCTGGTCAAGTCCGCCGAGTACTCGGGTGCCGCAACGGTCGAGTTCCTCATGGACGACGACCAGAACTTCTACATGCTCGAGGTGAACACCCGCGTGCAGGTGGAGCACCCGGTGACCGAGATGATCACGGGCGTCGACATCGTCAAGATGTCGATCCTCGTCGCCGCCGGCGAGCCGTTGCCCTTCAAGCAGAAGGACATCAAGGTAACCGGGCACGCGATGGAGTGCCGGATCAACGCGGAGAACCCGGACAAGAACTTCATGCCGAGCGCCGGTGTCATCGAGACGCTGCACCTGCCGGGCGGGCCAGGTGTGCGCATGGATACGCACGTCGTGCCAGGCTATCGCGTGCCGCCAAACTACGACAGCATGATCGGCAAGCTCATCGTCCATGCCGAGGACCGAGACGCGTGCATCACCCGCATGAAACGTGCGCTCAATGAGCTCACTGTCGAGCCGATCCACACAACGACGCCACTGCACCTGCGGCTCATGGAGAACGCCGACTTCGCCACCGGCGGCGTTGACATCCACTACCTCGAGCGGCTACTCAAGTAGCTCGGCCAACCGATCCAACGCCGACTGAGCCTCGGTCTGCTGGATGTACACCTCGGCCGCCTCGATCAGCCGCTCCACATTCCGCGGCGATGCGTCATCCATCCGCGCCAGCCCGCGTTCGATCGGCGTCTCGAACCGGAAGAACCGCTCGTCGCCCACGATGCTCCGGCAGATGTAGCTCGTCGTGTCCTGGTCGCCATCCATCATCACGCCGATGAGCGGGCGGACCCACTCGGCGGCCCCCCACTCCCGCGCCTGTGCGAGCGAGATCGGCTCGATGTGCCTGCCGTTGCCGAACGAGGCGACGACAAACTCGTGCGGGCCTTCGCACGCCTGCACGCCGCGCTCGGCGTTGATCCGCAGAGCCTCGGCGAGTGCGCACGCCGCGGGGTTGTTCGCAAACACACCGCCGTCGATCAGCGACCGCGTCTCGCCTCCGATCTCCATGCCGTGCGCGGCGAAGTACGTCGGGGCGGAGCTCGACCCTTTGACAAGCTCCCAGACCGGCAGGCTTCGCTGGTCGGCGCGATCGCTCTTGAAGATCCGCGCACGCCGCTCGATCGTCTCGTATGCGGTGATCAGGACCAGGGGCCTGAGTTCGCCGAACAGCACCGGTCGTCCCTCGATCGAGAGCTCGCCTCGCAGCTCCCGGCCGAGGTTTGCGTCGTCGTACTCAGGCTTACTGATGCCTTGGGTGAATGCTCGCTTGATCGAATCGACCACACCCGAGTCGAAGATGCGCTCTCCTCGTTCGAGGTAGAGCCGACGGACGTCGTCGATCGGCTTCCCCATGCCGATCGCAGCCGCGAGTATCGCGCCCGTCGACGTGCCTGCGATGATGTCAAACCTGTCTCGCAGCTCGCCGGAGAGCCGCCGGTCGAGTTCGGCGAGGTAGACGCAGGTCATCACGCCGAGCATGCCGCCGCCGTCGATCGAGAGCACCCGCGGACCACGCGTTGCATCTGCCATCGCCCACCTCCTTGGTGAGAGGACGCTATCACGATCGGTCGCCCACCGCGAGCGGGAACTCGGCCATCACCGCAAAGTGTCGGACCTTCTGCGGTAGACGGCCGCGGAACCTTCAGCTCGGCATGTGGTTCTCAAGCCAGTCGTCCTGCCGGAGGACCGCGGCCCTCGCGCGACGATCGCGGCCTTGGCTGCGTCGCTGCGCGAGCTCGAGCGTGAGCGTTGCGAGCCGATCGCCAGTGCGCTCGTCGTCGCCGCCGCGTTGCGATGCCGCCGCTGCGAGCCGTGGTGCGAAGCGTGTCGGCAGGTCGTCTTCAAGGCTGGCGAACGTCTGCGCGCTGCCCGGGTCGCCCTGCCGACCCGCTCGGCCGATGAACTGGCGGTCGACGCGATTGGCCGTGTGGATCTCGGTCAGGATCACGTGCAGCCCGCCGCGCTCGCGGGCGGCGGTGGTCAGCTTGATGTCTGTGCCCCGGCCCGCCATGTTCGTCGCGACGGTGATCCTGCCGATCTCGCCGGCGTGCGCGATCGTCGCAGCCTCCTCGGCGTGATGGTGCGCGTTGAGCACGGCGTGCGGCAGACCTCGGGCCTCGAGCATCTGGGAAAGGTGCACTGATGCCTCGACGGATCGCGTTCCAACGAGCACGGGGCGGCCGAGCTTGTGCTCGGCTTCGATCGAATCCGCGATGGCGCGCCACTTCGCGTCCGCCGTGCGGAAGATCCGCGTCGGCCGCTGCTCGCGGGCGATCGGCCGGTGCGTGGGGAGAACCGTGACAGGTCGCCCGTAGACGCGCTCCATCTCGCCCGACGCGTCGGCCGCGGTGCCGGTCATGCCCGCGAGGAACCTGTAGCTGCGGAAGAACCGCTGGAAGCTGATGCGGGCGAGCGTCTCGCGGTCAGCCGTGATCTCGACGCCCTCTTTGGCCTCGACCGCCTGGTGCAGGCCGTGCTCCCACGAGCGATCGGGCAGAAATCGGCCCGTGTACTCGTCGACGATGACCACGCGTCCATCAACCAGCTCGTACTGCTGGCCGCGGATGTAGCAGTGCTCGGCGAGCAGCGCCTGGCGAATCAGCTCCATCGCTCGGCGTTCGATGCGCCAGGTCTTGTCGCCTTCTTGAGCGAAGGCCGCTCGCAGGTCGGTCATGCCGCGGTGCGAGAACTTGACCTTCTTCCTCAGAGCATCGACGGCATAGTCATCGCCCTGGTCGAGTGACTCTGCGATCGCTCGCGCGCGCTCGTACACGGGCGCGAGCCCGTCCATCTCGCGTGGGCGAGCGATGATCAGGGGCGTGACGCCCTCGTCGATCAGCACCGCATCCGCCTCGTCGACCAGGCACGCCTGAAGGCCCGGCACGATCGGGCCGCGGCCGCCCAGCGTCTGCCAGCCGGACCATGTTGAGTTGACCTTGCCCATGCGGATCTGGTCACGCAGGTAGTCGGCGGCGATTTCTTTCGGTGTGCCGTAGATGATCGGCCCGGCGTAGAGCCTCGCGCGATCGGTCGGCGACTGGTCCTGCTGGATCGCCGCGACATCGAGCCCGCACCGCGTGTACAGCGACCGCCGGCTCGCGGCGTCGCGCTCGGCGAGGTAGTCGTTGACCGTCAGCACGTGCACGTGCCGATACCGCCACGCGAGCAGCGGCACAGCGAGCGATCCGGTCAGAGTTTTGCCCTCGCCCGTGACCATCTCGGCGATCCGGCCGTGCACGAGCGCGAGCGCGCCGGCGAGCTGGACGCGGTAGGCCTCCTCGCCTGTCTCGCGCGACGCCGCCTCGCGCACGAGCGCGAGCGCCAGGGTCAGCTGCTCGTTGGAGACCCGGCCGAGCATGAACGCGGACCGCATGCGTCCAAGCTCGTCGTTCAGGCGAGCGTCGGCATAGGTGCGGATGTCCGGCGCGAGCGCATCGATCTCGTCGGCCTGCCGCAGAAGAACATCGAGCCGCGTGCGCCGCTGCCTGAGCTTGAGCCCGCCGAGCGCGACGTATTGATCGATGCCCATGTGCACCGGCTTCGCACGCTTGCGCGCGTTCACCGATTCCGTGAGCGCGTCGTACGCCGTGAGCCCGCCGACGCTCACAGCTGCACCCGGCCCTGGATGAGCTTGTGCAGCCGGTCGGCCCACTGGGCCATCAACGGCTTCGATGACAGCCTGAACCGCAGGTGCACGCGCTCGCCGGGCGTCGGAATCCAGCGGTCGCTGGCTTCGGGCTCGACATACACGACGAACTGCGCCCGCTGCGTGAGCCGGCCCGATCGGTCCTGCTGATCGACGGCGACCGTGCCGCCGCCCGCCGCACCGAGCCCGGCGTGCGGCAGGATCTGCTGGCCCGCATCGATCGCGACCGCGTGCTCGCCGCGAACAACAACGCTCGGCAGCGACACGGGCCGGATCGCGACGCGGTAGGGCTCGTCGTCGTCGAACAGCCACGCCGATTCGAGCTGAGGGAGGCTCGCCGCGACGCGGATGTCGTCGATGTTTACGATCTCGCCGAGCGAGTCGCCCTCGCTCACGAGCCCGCCGATCATGCCGCCGAGCTCGGGTCCGACCAGCACCCCCTCGTGCGGCGCGCGGACGGTGAGCCGTTCGACCTGCGACTTGAGAAACGCCACGGCGTCCCGCTGCGCCGCGACACGATCGCGCGCGATGACGACCGAGCTTGGGCTCGTCGCGGTCATCTCGCGCTCGACGCTCTCGAACTCAGCGAGCATCGCCCGGGCCATGCGCAGCCGGTGCTCCAGTTCGTCGTTGCGGAGCACGATGATCGGGTCGCCTTCGCGCACCCGCGAGCCAGGCTGGACGATCACCTCGTCGAGGAAGCCGCCTTGCAACGCGAACACGCCCGTGCGTGCGGAGCTCTCGACGACGCCAACGCCGCGGCGCGAGTCCTGCACCGGGATCAGCCCGAGCAGAACGACACCGATCGCGAGCATCGCGAGGCTGATACCGACGGCGCGGACACGATGCTCGGCCAGCTTCGGGCTCGAGCTCAGCCAACGCAGGAACTTGCCGACAGGCATCAGGAACCACGCCGCCGCGGTCCAGATCGCGAGCAGCAGGCCGATTGCGAACAGCTGGCCCATGACAAACAGCGTGATCGAGATGAACAGGAACACTCGGTAGACGGTCGCCGCGATGCCATAGATCGTGAGCGTCAGGCCCTCGCCCGGGTCGGACGTCGGCGCCTTGGCGTCGTCGAGCCGGTAGACGAACTTCTGGAACTGGAACTGGAGCATCTTGAACGACCGGTTCATGAGATTCGGGATCTCGAGCAGGTCGCTGAGGATGTAGTAGCCGTCGAAGCGCATGAGCGGGTTGGCGTTAAAGATCAGCGTCGAGATGCCGGCGGTCAGCATCGCGTTGTACGCCAGCTGGTGCGGCAGCTCGCCGGGCGAGGTCGCGAGCCAGACGTGCACGGCGATCGCCGCGAGAAACAGCTCAAAGATCATCCCGCCGGTGCCGACGGCCATCCGCTGCCACTTGCTGGCGAACGCCCACGATGCCGACGCGTCGACGTAGGGGCTCGGCACGAGCACAAGCAGCAGCGCGCCGAACTCGGGGACCTGGCCGCCGAAGCGCTTGCAGATCACGCCGTGGCCCAGCTCGTGCAGCGCCTTGGCGACGACGAAGACCGCGATGATCCAGAGCCAGTTGCTCGGCGCGATCGCGTCGCGGAAGCCCTCGGCGAACGTGCCGAGCTCGGGGATCAGCTTGTACAGCGCGAACGCGACGAACGCGAGCCACACGAAGAAGCCCCAGCGGTTCAGGATCGGCCGCAGCACGGGCTCGACGGCGCTGAGGATGCCGTCGGGGTTGAACAGCTTCATGCGGAAATACATGATGCCGATGGCTTGGCTTTGGACCTTCTTTTTCAGGCGATCTCGGCCGCGCTTGAGCAGCTGCTCGGTCTCGGGGCTCGCGTCGACGCTGAGCAGATTCGACTGGTAGAGCTGCGAGATCAGCTCGATGACCTCGGGCTGCGTGGGTGCATCAGCGCCGTGCTTCTCGGCGACAATGGTCCAGGCGTCCTCGACTGTGCGCTTGCCGTCGAGCAGGCCGACGAGTTCGTTGGCGACCGGGCTCATGCGGTAGAACTTGTTCGACGCCGGGTCGTGCGCGACGTGCCAGCGTCGGCCGCGGTAGCGTTGCCGAGTGACCTGCACGTGCGGGCGCAGGCGCGGGCGCGTTACGCGGACACGGTGCCAGTGCGGGCTGAAGGTCGGGCGTTCGCTCATCGTGCGTTTACCACCACAGCCACATGCGGAGCGTGTCGCTGATGCGCCGCGTGGCGATCCAGATCAGCTTGCGGTCGCCGACCTCGAGCTTGGCGAGGCCCTCCATGCCGGGCCGCATCCACGGCGCGGACTCTTCGAGCGTCGCGTAGACGTCGTACGTGTTGCGGCCCTCGCCCGCCATCGCGAGCGGCACGACGCGCTCGACCGTCAGCGGGAATCGGCGATCGGGGTAGGCGCGCGTCGCAACGCTGCCGACCATGCCATCGTCGCGGATGGCCTCGTTCACCAGACCGATGTCGCGGTCGTCGACCTTGGCGATGACGCGCATCGAGTCGAGCGGCGCGATCTCGAAGAGCGCCTCGCCCTGACCGAGCCGCGCGCCGACGCGGTCGCTCAGGTCGCCCGCGATGATCGTGCCGTCCATCGGCGCGCGGATCACGGCGTCCTTGATGCGCTTCTCGAACAGATCCAGCCGCGCTCGCGCCTGCTCGGCCTGCGCCTCGGCCTGCTGACGCTCCGCGCCCTGGCCCCGACGGATCGCCTCGTTCGCCTGGGCCTCGGCCTGGCGGACTGCGCCACGCGCCTCGATCGCGCTCAGCTCAAGCTCGCTCGTGTCAAGCACCGCGAGCACGTCGCCCTGCAACACCCGCTCGCCGGCTTGCGCCGATGGCATCACCTCGCGCACCGTGCCATCGAACGGCACCGCGATCACGCGCTTCTCGATCGGCCGAAGCGACACCGACGCCTCGATGCGGTACGGTACGGTCACCAGCACACTCGCCAGCATCACGACAAGCACAGCGATTCCCGCGACCTTCCACAGCGTGTGCCTCGGCCCCACCGCCCACGCGGCCGACTCGCGGACAAGATCGACCGCGCGCTGCGGGATCGTGCGGTCGTCGCTCCGCCGCAGCCGGAGCACCGGGCCGACGAGATCGAGCGTGGCTTGCAGCAGCTCGACCGTGCCAAGGTCGATCGTCTGGCCCGGCGAAGCCGACTCGATCGTGACCACGCCCAGCGTCTCGCCACCGTCGCGGATCGGCAGCGACGTGAGCTTCAGGTTTGCGTCGCTGGCGGCCAGTTCGCGGTGCGCCCGCGTCACGGCGCGGCTTAGCACTTCGTCCGCTTCGCGCCCCGGCGCGGGCTCGGGCACCGGGTAGACCACGGGCTGTTCCTGATCGACGCACTCGTCCATCGCTGCCGCGAGGCCGCGGACCATCGCCATGCGGCGGTCGACGTGCTCGGTGTCGCTCAGCGCAACGACCTGCACGGGCGAGCTGTCTCGGTCGGCGACGATGCCGTCGTCCGAACCCCGCACAGCACCTGCTCTGCCGCTGCGCCAGCCGAGCGCGACGCGGTCGGCCTTGAGATGCCGCGAGAGATCGTTGACGAACTGGATTGCTGCGCCCTTGAAGCTGGACGACGAGTTGATCGATGCGATCAGTCGTGTCGCGAGATCGAGCGCGGCGCTCGCCGAGCGTGTACGCCCGAGCTGCTGGCGTGCAGTCGACAGGTGCGCGTAGCCCGCGAGCAGCTCGACGACGGCGAGCGTCGTCTGCAGGGCTTCCTTGCTGCGGCCATCGAGCAGCATCGCGATCGCACGGGGCGACTCGCCCTCGGCGGCCCCGCCGACGGGCGTGCACATGACGTAGCCCGCGTCGGCCTCGCCCGAGTAGAGGCCCTCGCTCGCGCGGAGCCCGAAGATCTGCGTCGCACCGGCTTCGATCGTTGCACACGCGCAGCCGCGCATCACGTCAGGTTCTTGCAGTGCGTCGTCCACCGCGCCCTGCACCGTCGGCCAGGCGACCTCGGCCCGCGGGTCCTGGTCGTCGCCCGCGGGAAGGGTGAACAGCACCGACTGCTTCGCGCCCGAGACGTGCCCCAGCGACGCGACGAGCGTGGGCAGGAACGCCCGCTCGTCGTCGGCCGCCCTCGCGAGCTCCGCCACGACACGCTGCCACCCGGCCGACTTCACCGTCTTCGAATCGATCACGCGGTCGCGCCCTCGCTCAAGCCAATCGTGTGCGTCCGTGCGTGGGTGGGGTCATCCGCCCGCGTCGCCGCCCGCCGGCTCCTCGGCCGGCGGCTCGTCGAACCGGACGAACGCGGTCAGCCCCGCGGGCAGACCCTCCGGGTTCGACGCCTCCACGCGAACCCGCCTCGCGCCCGTAACCGAGTCGGCCACCGGGCTGATGCCCACAATCGTAGCCGACAGCACCCGCGGCTCCTCGCCGATACGCACGCGGACCCACGCCGGGTCCCCGGGCTCCAGATCGAGCGTCTGCTCGGTCGGCGTCGCGACGTCCACCCAGAGCGGATCGACGGCAACCACACGCACGGCCGGGTCGGTGTCCCGCACAGAGTCCCCCACGTCGACGAACACGATGTCGACGACGCCGTCGAACGGCGCCGTGATGTGGTGGTCGTTCACGCGAGCCTCGATCTGCATCAGCGAGTTATCGGCCTCGATATCCCGCTGCCGGGCGGCCTCGAGCTGAACGCGGGTCTGATCGCGTGTCAGCCTGGCCCGGTCGAGCTCGATGGTCGAGCCGCCGCCGCCCTCGAACGCCGTCTGCGTCGCCTTCAGCTCCGCCTCGGCGAGTTCGAGTGTCAGCTCCTGGATCTCGATGTCCAGCGTGCTCTCGGCACGGATCTGGGCGATGGCAAACGCGGCGACCGCCTCGGTGTCGTCGGCCCGGACCAGCATCTGGTTCTGCTTCACGACCATGCCGTCGCGGGCGAGCACCTCGGCGACTGAGGTCGGAAACGGGAAGCCCATCGTCGCGTCCCGGCTGGGCCTGGTAACGGCTTTCACACCCCAGTCGTCATCGCGTGCAAGCCGATCGACCGCCGATGCGTACCGCTCAGGCTGCACCGCCACCACTGTCGCCATCACCAGCCCGATGCACACCGTCGCAACGCTCATTGCTGTCCTCCGGAGCACGGTCTCGACCGCTCCTAGCATCCACGATACGGCGGCACGAGGCCGACCGTTCACCTCGAGCGACACGCACGGAGGATCCAGAGCCATGTCGACCACCACGCAGCAGCTCGCCGCCAACGGCGGCACGCCCGTCTTCGACGCCAACGTCCCCTTCATGGCCCCCAAGCTGCACCGCGAAGACATCGACGCGGCCACCGCCGTGCTCGAATCCGGCATGCTCCGGGCCGCCGGCCAGTGCGCCGAGCTCGAAACCCAGTTCGCACAGAAATCCGACGCCAAGCACGGACTCACCTGCGCCAACGGCACCTGCGCCCTCCAGCTCGCCTACGAAGCCCTTCTCGAACCGGGCGACGAGGTCATCGTCCCCGCGTGGACCTACGTCGCCACGGCATCCATGCTCGTTGCGCGCGGCTGCAAGATCGTCTTCTGCGACAGCCTCGAAGACACCATGCAGGTCGACCCCGACGACGTCCGCAAGCGCATCACGCCCAACACCAAGGCGCTCGCCGTCACGCACATCTACGGCATCCCCGTCGACATCGACACCATCCAGGCCATCGCCGACGAGCACAACCTAAAGGTCATCTACGACTGCGCGCAGGCGCACCTCGCCACATACAACGGCAAGGGCATCGGTGCGTACGGCGACGCCTGCACCTACTCGTTCTACGCCACCAAGAACCTCGGCACCGGCGAGGGCGGCATCATCACCGTCAACGACGGGCCGCTCGCGACCGAGATCGGCCTGATCCGCAGCCACGGCGAGCCCGAGAAGTACCTGCACACCCGCATCGGCTACAACTACCGGATGAACGACATCACTGGCGCGATCGGCCTCTCACGGCTGCAGCGCCTGCAGGCCGAGACCGACCGCCGCCGCGAGGTCGCCAAGCTCTACCACGAACTGCTGGCCGATGTGCCGGGCGTGACGCCACCCACCGTCACCAAGGGGGCCGAGCCCGCGTGGCACCTGTACTCGATCAAGATCGACATCGATCGCCTGAGCTGCTCGCGCGACGAGTTCAGCGAGGCGCTGAAGCACGAGGGCGTGCCCAGCGCCGTGCACTACCCCAAGAGCCTGACCGACCAGCCGGCGTTCGCCGACCACGTGACGGATCACCCGCCGGTGGCCCGCTGGCTCGCGGACCGCGTGCTGAGCATCCCGATGCACCACGAGCTGACCGACGAGCAAGTTCGGGGCGTCGCGGAGGCTGTGGCGAAGGTCGCGGCGGCGTTCGGCTAAGGAACCTCCGCGACAAGACACGCCGACCCGGGTCGGAGCTCGAGATCGGCGTCTGCGGCGCACGTAGCCGGAATGACAGCCGTCGAGCCGGTCACCAGTCGGAGCGTGTCGAAGCGGCCGGACTTTGATGAAACGGCGATCTCTGTCCCCGCAATCGCCATCACGACCGCGGCCCGCTCGAAGCACCGTCGGCTCGATCCCGTCGCGGCGCGCGACTCGGTGATCTTGAAGAACTCATTCGCGCAGAGCACACCGTCCGCTGCCGTGCGGGCAGCCGGAGCGAGGCCAAAATCGATGCACGCCATCGCCTGCTCGATGTGCAGCTCGCGCTCGGTTCGGCCCCAGTCGAAGACCCGGAACGTCGTGTCGCTCGGCGTCTGCACCTCCGCCACCAGCACGCCCGCGCCGAGCGCGTGCACGGTGCCGCTGGGCAGCTCGTGCATCTCACCGACAATCGCGGGCACGCTCTCGAGCAGGTCGGCGACGGTCCCGTTCTCGATCGCCGCGCGGAACTCGGCCGCGCAAACACCCGGCTTGACGCCCTTGTAGATCAGGCTCCCCTCCTCCGCGTCGAGCACGTACCAGCACTCGGTCTTGAGGTGTGCCTCGGGATGGGACGCGGCGTAGCCGGGCGAGGGGTGAACCTGCACGCTCAGGTTCTCGCGCGCATCGAGCAGCTTGACCAGCAGCGGGAAGCCGCCCTCGCCGCCAGCCGTCGGATCGCCGAGCGTTCGCAGCGCATCACCGACTGCTTCGCCGGCCAGCGGACCGTTGGCGACGATCGACCGCCGGGCTCCGCCGCCTGCGCCTGACAGGGAGGTTGCCGCGAGATCAGCGAGCTCCCAGCTCTCGCCGATCATCACACCTGCCGGCAGTGCTTTGCCGAACCGCTCCAGCCGCCGACCGCCCCAGACTTTCTCCAGCAAGATGGGTTCGAGCAGCAGCGGGTAGGGTTCTGGGTTCAGTCCAGAGCTGGGTCCAGAGCTGGGTTCACGGCTGGGTTCACGGCTGGGTTCAGGGCTGGGTTCAGGGCTGGGCATCGGGCGTTCCTGTGCGAACCGTCGGCTTCGTTGTTGCGAGCGACCGCGCGGAGGCCCACACGCGTTCGGCCCAGGCGTCCTCAGGCTGCCCCCGCTCGCGAGATTGTTCGCCCGCTCTGCGGACAAGCGTTGGCCCGCCCCGCCTCGGGCGGATAATCTCGCGCGCGAGCACGCCGCCGATCGCCGGGCTCTGCCCATCTGGCATCGGTCGCGCGAGCATCTCTCGGACGGCATCCGTGCTGTCTGATTTGGTGACATTGAGCTCGCCGAGCCGGCACCACGCCGTCCGTGCGACGCGGAGCAGCCCGACCCGTGTGCCACGGCGTGGGGGGACCACCGCGACGCACTCGAGGTCATCCATCGGGCCGACAGCCGAGGCTGCACGATCATCGGCGTCGGGCAGCGACGAGAGCCGATCGCGCAAGGACGCCGCCCGTTCGAAGTCCGCCGATGCGGCCGCCTCTTTCATCTGCTGTTCGATCCTCCGCTTGATCTCAGCAAGCCGAGCCGAGTCGAGCATCACCGCCTGACGGAGTCGCTCGCCATACGCCGCCATCGGCTCGCTCCCGTCGCACGCGGCGGGGCACCGGCCCATCTCGTGGTACGCGCAGGCCGTGCCCGCCGGGGCCTTCCGCACCTCCGCCGGGAACCGGCACAGCTCGAACAGATCGTCGAGCGTGTCCGCCCACCGCCGGGCCGGGGTCCGATCGAGGAACGGGCCAACGACCGAGACCCCCTCGCCCGTCACCGGCTCATCGGAAATCACCCAGCCGACGCCCGGTGCGCTGTGATCCACCGAGAGCCACCACACGGTCAGCCGCGCGGCGGCCTGCCTTGCCAGTTCAGGTGCGAGCGCGGCCGCGACGTCAAGAAAGACCAGGTCTGCCTCAAACGACGATCCCGTACTCCAGCAGCGAACACGGTCGCAGCCGCCTCTGAGATCGTGCTCCGGAGATGCATCCGGCCCTATGCGATCAAGAACATGCCCGCGAACGTCAGCCGAGGCGACCAACGTGACGCATGCATCCGCGTGGGACATGCACAGCACGCCGTGGGAGCGGTGCAGCGTTGAGCACTGGTCGTCGTCGAGACCGGCCGGGGGCACATCGATCGCGATGTCCGGCTCGGCCAGCACGCGTATCAGCCGCCGGCCATTTTGTCCATCATGACGATGCCTGAGAGCTGTGCATCGAACGCGACCTTGCCGTTGACCCAGCCCTGCACGTCGCCCTGGAAGCGCCGGCCGCCGAACTTCCGCTCGTTAACGAGGATGTACAGATCATCGCCGACCGTCACGCTCTGGCGGAACGCGCAGTTCTCGATGCGGGTGAAGATCCCGGTGATCTGCTTGCCGCCCTTGATGTTGTACTGGGTCGACATCAGCTGGGCCGCGGCCTCGATCATCAGCACGCCGGGAAGCAGCGGCTTGTGCGGAAAGTGCCCCGGTACCCAGAACTCGTCGGCCCGGTTGTGCTTGATCCCGACGATCTGGCTCTTGTCGTCGCTCAGCCAGACCACCCCGTCCAAGAGCGACATCGCACCGCGGTGCGGGATCCACTCTTCGACGGCCGCCTTATCCATGATCCTCGCGTCCGGATCGATACCGGTCGGATCGAACAGTGCTTGACCGCGACCGATCAGCTCCTCGGCGGGTTGTGGCTCGACGACCTCGCTCATCGCGTCTGCTTTCGGTGTGTGGCACGCTAGCCCGGCTCTCCGGGATGGTTAGCCTTCCTTGTCTCGGAGCTCCAGGATCTCCTTGCGGATGTCCTGGGCGAGGTTCCGCACGTCCTGGAGCGACTTGCGGGCGCGGGTCCCGGCGGCCTTGTTGCCGCCCTCAGCCTTGGCGATGTCGTCTTCCGCTTCGTTGATAATCGCCTTCAGACGCTCGTACGACTCCATGGCAGTCGCTCCTGGATCGGTGCTCGTAGAAACCATCGGATCGCACCCGCGACCCACCACGCATCATCATCCCAGATACCCCGGCTCAGGCAAGCGCAGAACGCCGAATCTCAGACAATACAAACAATTATCGATCATTTATCTAACGGCTCAGATGGCCGAAACCAGCCGCTCCAGCTTCTCCAGCGATGCGTCCAGGTAGGCCGCGTCGCCGCCCTCGCCGGCGAGCCGGGCGGGCACGCACGCCGCGGTCAGCACCCGCTTGATGTTCGCGAGCCGGCCGTCGCGCTCGCGGACACGCAGGCCCCGCCGCTTCCGCTCGGCGCGCATCGCCTTCACCGGCTCCACGCCCGCCAGCTTCGACTCGTGACCCCAGAACACCCGCTCGAGATACACCGCGTCCTCGACCCAGTGCCCACGATGCACAAGGCCCAGGTCGATCAACACGCAGCGATCCGGGTGCGCACCATCGCCCGGCATGTGCAGCGCGTTGCCCGGGTGCAGATCCCCGTGGCACCAGCCCGAGGTCGGCCGGAGCGCCCATTGCTCGAGCAGGTCGGGCAGCACCCGCTGAGTGTGCTTGATCGCCTCGTTCCACCGCTGCTCGTTGGTCAGCCCGTTGTCACGCACGGCCTGCCGGGAGGCCGCGATCAGCGACGCCCAGTCGCGGTCATCCGTTCGCGCGTGGACGCCCGCTTCCGATGCCGACGCGTCGATGCGCACCTGAAACTCAACCGCCGCCCGGATCAGGCCCATGATCGACGTCTCGGACAGATCCGTGCCCACCGTTCGGCCCTCCAGCCGCTCGATCACGATCCAGCCGAGGTCGTAGCCGCCCAACTCGCTGCCTGCGCCGAGCACGCGCGGCGTCGGGTGCGGCACCTCGCCCGCGCGGACATCCCGGTCGCTCCCGTGATCGCCCAGCAGCCGCGTCCATGACAGCTCGGCCGCGCCGACCGGCAGCTTGATGATCACCGGCAGCGCCGGCTCGCCTTCGACGCGCCAGACCGCGTTGCCGGTCGCCGCGCCGCCACGCTGCCAGGTCGCGGTGAACCACTCGATCTCGCCTTCGAGCCGGCCGCCGCACGCCGAACGCAGCGCGGACTCGAGAGCGCGCGCGAGCGCCGCGGGGTCGTCGTGCTCTTCCGGGTTCTGCCGTCCCTGCTGCACCACCGCGAGCAGCCTACACCGACTCGATCGACCGGTACAGGCCTGCGATCGTGGCAACATCGAGCCGCTCGGCACGCTCGGTCGGCGGCACCCCTTCGGGCATCGCCACACCCGGCAGGACCTTGCCCAGCTGCTTGCGACGGTTCGCGAATACACGCTGACAGAACGCCGTGAACGCCGCCCGGTCGGCGATCCCGTGGCCCTCGATCGGCCGGAGCGCCACCATCGCGCTGGTCACCTCGGGCCGAGGCCAGAAGCACTCGGGCGGCAGCACCGCCACCCGCTCCACCGCGGCAAGTGTCTGCGCGACGACCGAGATCGACCCGTACGCCTTCGAGCCGGGCCCAGCCAGCATGCGCTGCGCGACCTCGCGCTGGATCGTCACGAACTGGCCCCGGCAGCCGGCATTGCACAGCAGCGCGAGCATCAGCGGTGTCGCCGCGCCGTAGGGCAGGTTCGCCACCAGCGAGAACGGCCGGCCGCCAAGTGCATCGATGATCGCCGGGTTGAGCCCGCGCTTGCCGGCGAGGCAGTCGCCCTCGATCATCGAGAACCTGCCCTGTTCGATCGCCGATGCCTGTCGCTCGCGCTGCAGCGCAGCCAGGCCCACGTCGAGTTCGCACGCCACGACCTCGCACCCGCGCGCAAGGAGTTCGTCTGTCAGTGCGCCGGTCCCGGGGCCAACCTCCAAGACCAGGTCATTCTCACCGACACCCGCCGCGTCGACGAGCTTGCGGATCAGGTTGTGATCAAGAAGGAAGTTCTGCCCCAGCTTCTTGCGCGGCGCCATGCCGCGAGCATCGAGCAGCTCTCGGATCTCGGCGAGCGTCTGCACCGATCACCACTCGCCCGCGAGCAATCGATCAACAGCCGCGGCGACGCCGCACTCATCATTGGTCGACGTGTGTACATCCGCGATGCGCTTGATCTCGTCCACGGCGTTGCCCATCGCGATGCCGAGGCCCGCGTGCTCAATCATGGTGGTATCGTTGATCTGGTCACCAATAACCGCCGTGCGCCGCCGATCGATCCCGAATCGATCGCATAGCCAATCGATGCCGGACCACTTGTGCGCATCGCGATCGAACGCCTCGACGACGTGGTACATGCCCCCGCTGCCGTCGTCTTTCACGTGTTCGGGCGCAACCACGGCGGGGAACGACTGGAACAGCACCTGCTCGCCGTACCTGCCCAGCAGGTCATCGCGGATCGGGATGGTCCGGGTGCTCGGCGCGCACGCGCCGACGCGGACGGTCCACTCCGGGTGCTCGTCCTGATCGAGCGACCCGATCTCTGTGTACAACACGCCGAGCGTCTCGAACCACCACGTGGTCACGGGGTCGATCGTCGCGCCGTTCTGTGTGACGACGAGATAGTCGACATCGCTCACCGTGCCGTCCTTGAGCACGAGCGCCGCGTGGCCCTCGGCCGTGAGCAGATCAACGACGCCCCGAACAACCGGCTCGTGCATCGGGAAACGGTGCAGCGTCTCGCCCGATGCCGGGTCGACGACCATCGAGCCGCCGGCGGAGACCATCGCCCGCGTCGGGCCGATCGCGTCGATCGCGAACCCGCTCTCGGCGCGGCTGCGGCCCGTGCACAGCACGACCTCGATGCCCGCGGCTTTCGCGCGCTTGATCGCGTCGGCGTTCTCGCGCGGCACCCGGCCCGACGAGTCCGCGAGCGTCCCGTCGATATCCACCGCAAGCAGGTCGTAGTTCAGTGTCACGCCCGGAGCGTACGCGCACGAAACCGGCGCTACTCGTCCGAGTCGTCTCGCCGGCCCAGCGTGATCTGGTTCTTGCCCGCCGCCTTGCTGGCGAGCGCGAGCTCGTCGGCTCGACGCAAGAGCTCGGCCGGCGTCTGCCCGTCCCACGGGAACGTCGCCAGCCCGCCCGAGATCGAGAGCTCACCCGGCGCCTCGATCCCCAGCTTGGGGAACCGCTGCTCCTGCACGGCCTTCTGGAACCGCTCGGAGACCATCTCGAACTGGTGCGGGTGATCCGAGTGCAGATCCCGCGGGCCATCGGGCTCGTAGAACACTACCGCGAATTCGTCGCCGCCGATCCGGCAGATCCGGTCCGTCGGCCGGGTCATCGAGCGGAGCAGCCTGACGGTTTCCGACAGGATCATGTCGCCTGCGTGATGACCGAACCGGTCGTTGAAGCTCTTGAAGTTGTCGAGGTCGAACACGAGCACGGTGAGCTTGTGCCGCCGCTGCCGGGCGTGCGGGAGCGCCGCTTCCAGGAACCGGTCGAAGTATCGGCGGTTCCACGCGCCGCTGACCGAGTCGGTATAGGCCTCGAGCCGGAGCCGGCGGTGCTGCTCCGCAAGCGCGAGCCAGGTGCCAAGCCACCTCGCCTGGTGCGCGAGCCGACCGGCGATGTCGTCCGAAGGCGCATCGCTCGACGCGCCCATGAGCCCGGACTCCATGCCGCCGACACGCAGGCGACCGTACCGGCGGCCCGACCACGCGACCTCGACGCCGTCGGCCGCCCCGGACACTGCGGCATCGGTCGCCGGTGCAAACTCGACGTCGCTCCGACCGATCCGCGCACGGATCAGCCCCATCGCCGGCTCGAGGATGTCCCGACCGCCCAGGGCGGCAGCCACCAGCACGTCGTCGCCGTCGCCGCCGTAGCGAGCCGCTTCGTTCGTTGATACTGCGTCATCGGCCGACGAGATCGGCGCGACGGGCTCGGCACCGATGCCGTCCGTGTCCAGCGGAGACTGTGTCGGCTCGGGCTCGCGGAGCAGGGCGAGTTCTTCCTCGTCGAGTCCGTCGTGCGTCATCGAAGCCGCCGGCTTCGGCTCAGTAACCCGCTCAGGCGTCGTGGGCGGCTCGTCGGTGCTGCTGTCGTCGTCGTGGATCAGCGTGCCGTTGGTCGACGCCGGCGGCGGTGTCACGCCCGGCGTCGATACCACAAGCGGCGCATCGGTGTCGTCGCTGGCATCTTCTTCCGGCGCGAGTCCTACGAGGCCGTTCACGTTGGGCTTGACAACCACTTCGGGTACGGGCTCAGGCTGATCCTTCGGCGCGGCATCGGTCTCATCAGGCGCCTTGGGAACGGACTCGGGCTCCGGCCGAGGCCGGCCGTGCACGAGCTCGCGCACTTCATCAGCGGATGCGGAAGGGGGCACAACACCGTCATACGCACCCGACTCGGCGGAGTTCGCACCGGATTCGCTCGTGCGGAGCACAACGGCATCGGGCGCGACCATCCTGGCCGCCGAAACGAACGCATCGTCACCACCGTTGCGTTTGTCGATGTCAGACCCCGAGCCGACGATCACGACTGTGCGTCCGGGAACATCGCCAACGGGGTTCGCGAGCTCGCCGACGGCGTCGAAGCCGGTCCGCACGCGGATGAGCTCGACGGAGGGATCGAGCCGGAGCGTCGCGTCCTGCCCCGTTCGGCCCACGAGCACGACGCGAGCGTCGAAGGCGCCCCCTCCCAGTCGAATGGGTCGATCGTGCTGGCCGGGTCGGTGGTCGGGCATGGTCGTACGAATCATCCCTACGAGGTGCTGCGAGCGACGCAGATCAGGCCGCGTTCAGACGTGTGTTCTACCGCTTCTTGCGGTCTTCGGGGTCGTCGGCGAGAAGCATCGCGAGTTCTTCGTCCGTCAAGAGGCCGGAAGGGCGGTAGCCGGACGGGTTATCGGTAGCGCGAGCCGCGGCGCTGGCGCCGGGCAGCGAGTCCTGGTTGCGCCACGCCTGCACGCGCGATTCGCCGTTCTGCGACTCGCCCGACAGATGAGCGGCCCTGATCCCCGTGCGCCGCTTGGGCTTGGGCGGCGTCTGCGACTCGACCAGCCGAAGCGTCGGCCGGCGCTCGGCCGAGCTCTCCGAAGGATCGCCGCCGAAGGTGTGCTGGGGCTCGGCCGACTTGGGCTCCGGCACCAGACTCGCGAGCTCGAGCGGGCGGAGCTGCATCGATGCCTTGGCCTGGTACACCCACACGCGGAGCTTGGGGGCGTACCGCCGGCAGCTGGTGAGCATCGCACGCTTGCCGCGGAGCTCTGATGGCTCAACGAGCACGAGGATCGCCTTGGTCTTGGCGAGAGACCCGCCGCGCACGACCTCGGCCATCGCCCGAAACGCGTCGGGCGTCACGCGGGGCTCGACGCCCTTGCGCCGCATCGCCCCCATCAGCGCCGCGGGCGGCGTGCTGCGGGCCCACACCACGCACCTCGGCTTCGACGACCCGGCTTTGCTCGGCTTTCCCTCGCGATCCATGGCCCGATCATATCGGACGGCGCGGGCACGCTCCGGGTTTGCAGCCGCCGACCTGACAGTTAGTCGCTTAGCAGCCGCTCGGCGAGCTGGGTCGCGCCGTCCGCCGGGCCGAGGGCGGCCATCGCCGACGCCATCCTGCCCCGCGCGTCGTCGTCGAGCAGCCGCCCAAAGACCTCGCCGTGCGCCGCGGCGTTCCGTGCCGGGTTGATCAGGTCATCGGCCACGATCGCGCCGCCCGCGGCGACCAGCGGCTCGGCGTTCAGCGCCTGATGCCGGTCGCGGTGGTACGGGTACGGCAAAACGAGAGCCGGCCGACCCGACGCCCAGAGATCGGCGATCGTGCCCGCGCCGCCCCGGCAGACCACGGCGTCGGCCGCCGCGAACGCCCGCTCCATCCCGTCGATGTACGGCGCGACGTGCGCAAGAACGCCGAGGTCCGACCACGCGGCGGCGCACTCGGCCTCCTCGCCCTCGCCGGTCTGGTGGATCACCTGCCAGCCTTCACGGTCTTCCATCTTCTGCCAGAAGGCGAGCATGAAGCGGTTGACCGACCGCGCCCCCTGGCTGCCGCCGGTGACCAGCAGCGTTCGCATCGCCGGGTCGAGATCGAACGACGCGCGGGCATCGCTCGCCGACAGCAGCGTGCGCCAGGCATCCCCCACGATCGGCCGGAGCTCGCGGCCCACGCTGAGCGTCTCGGTCGCGAACCGGGCGGCCATGCGGTTCGCCTTGCCGGGTACAGCGTCGAGGTTGACCACAACGCGTTCCACGCCCTCCGCCCGCGCACCCATGATCGCCGGTGCCGACACAAAGCCGCCCGTCGCGAGCATGACCACCCGATCGCACTCTGCCCGTAGCGTGCGGATCGCATCGCGGCCCACCCGAACCCCGCCGCCCCACCGCAACGCAAACCGCAGGGCCGTCAGAGGCTTGAGCGCGAGCGGCTTGGCCGGCGAGACCTCGCACCGCACCGGCTCCCCGGCGATGGTCGCGCCGTCGAGCACGCGCCGGTCGATCCCGCGGTCTGAGACGACGAAGACAAATCTGCACACGCCGGGGCGTAGCCGAGCCAGCTCGTTTGCCACAGCCAGGTTCGGGTGGATGTGCCCGCCGGTGCCGCCTCCCGCGAGCACAACGCCGATCGTCTCTCGCCCACTCACGCGAACAGCGTCTCTGATGTGAACCCGAGGTCGTCGTCGTCTTCCGCGGCGGCCGCCGGCTCGCGCTCGCGGGCACGGTCGATCGCGCACACCAGCCCCAGAGCAAAGCACGTCAGGATCCAGCCTGTGCCGCCCTTGGAGATCAGCGGCAGCGCGATGCCCTTGGTCGGCGCGAGGCCAGTGACCACGAGCAGGTTGATCGACGCCTGCAGCCCGATCGTTGCCATCACTCCAAGCACAAACAGCCTGTACACCGGGTTGTGCGCGCCGCGGACAATGCAGAACAGCAGCCCGATGAGGGCGGCGTACAACGCAATGACGACCGCCGCGCCCATGATGCCCAGTTCCTCGCAGATGATCGCGAAGATGAAGTCGGTGGTGTCCTCGGGCAAGTAGCCGAACTTCTGGAGCCCGTGGCCCAGCCCGCGGCCCGCGCCCTCGCCGCCCGCGACCGCGCCGAGCGACTGGAGCATGTGGTACCCATCACCCGCGGGATCCGCATAGGGATCGAGGAACGCCGTGACGCGCCTCACGCGGTAGTCCTGCGTGAACAGTCCTGCGCCGACGACGGCGAGCCCGAGCGGGGCCATCGCCGCGAACTGCCACGCCCGAGCACCGGCGGCCAGCAGCACCACACACGCGACCGCGGCGATCAGGGCGGCCGTGCCGAGGTCTTCCTTCATCACAACAACCGTCACCGCGGCGACGCACGCGAGCGCCGGCACAAGCCCGGTCCAGAACCGCTCGAGCCGCGCGCCCGCCGATGCCGCGCACCACGCCGTCAGCCCGATCATCGACCACTTCACGATCTCGCTGGGCTGCACACTCACCGTGCCCAGGCCCGGCACCGGCACGTTGAGCCAGCGGTACGACGCATTGATCTCGCGGCTCAGGCCCGGCAGGTACACCAGCAGCAGCACGCCGACGAGCACGACCACGCCCGCGACAGCCGTGCGGACAGCCCACTCCGGCCGGGGCGTCGCCAGCCGGTCGGTCCACCGCGTCGGAACGAGCCAGCCGGCGGCCATCGCCGCGATGGCGAGCGTCGCGAACAGCCCGTCCCGCCCGCCGAGGATCCCGGTGATGGTCAGCCCGTCGGTCGAAGCGACCGGGCTCTCGACCGTCGCCGGCTCGATCGCCATGCCCGCCGAGTGCACCATGACCACCCCCAGCGTGAGCAGGGCGAGCGCACAGAGCAAGATGCCTTGGCGCACCGAGGGCATGCAAGAGCTATCGGCGAGCCGGCGAAGCTCAGTGCACAACGGGCTTTGCGGTCAGTACGCGGCGGCTACTTGAGCACGGTCAGGCTGGTCTTCCGCTCGAGCTCGGCGACGGGCCGGACGATCAGGTCGTACCCGTCGGCCGCGACGACCGTGCACCGGACCAGCTCGCCCGGAGCGAGCCGATCCCGCGTCTGGACGTAGGTCACGCTATCGACCTGCGGGGCCTGGTGATACGCCCGGCCCTGGTAGAGCCGCCCGCCCGAGGACACGCCGGGCGTCGGCTCGACCTCCTGCCCGGTGTCCTTGTCGATGAGGATGTCGAGCTGCACGCCCGAGTCCGTCGGCTGGGATCTGTCCCACTGCTCTGCGAGAAACTCATTCTGCTCGAACGCGATCGACTGCTGGAGCTCCATGATCTCGGCCTTGCGGCGGGCCTTGGTCTCCGCGGGCACCGCGAGCGACGGATCCTCTTCCATCCGGCCGGCAGGAGTGCCGGGCTCGGCGGAGTACTCGAACACGCCGACGGCATCGAAGCCGACCTCGTCGATGAACTCCATGAGCTGCTCGTGATCGGCCTCGGTCTCTCCCGGGAAGCCCGAGATAAACGTGGTCCGGATCGTGAGGCCCGGGATCTGCTCACGAAGCTTGTGCATCAGCTCGGTCTGCTGGGTCGCGCGGACGTTCCGCCGCATCAGCTCGAGCATGCGGTCCGAGCCGTGCTGCAGCGGGATGTCGATGTACGGCAGCAGATGGCCGTTCTGTGTGAGATCCGCGAACGCCTCGATGAACTCGTCGCGGAAGTTGCTGGGGTAGGCGTACATGAGCCGCACCCAGCCCGACGCGGTCGTATCGCGGACCGTGTCGCTCAGGCTCCGCAGCAGATCGGGCAGGCCGCCGGAGCGTGACGATTCGTCCCAGCCCCGGCCGATGTCGTCGCCATAGCTGGTCGTGTCCTGACCGATGAGATTGAGCTCAAAGACGCCGTCGGCGAGCAGCTCGCGGGCCTCGGCGGCGACGCGGTCGACGGGCTTCGAGCGCATTTTGCCGCGGATCGACGGGATGGTGCAGAACGCGCACCGCTGGTTGCAGCCCTCGCTCATCCGGAGGTAGGCGTAGTGCCTCGGCGTGAGCCTGAGCCGGGCCGAGTCGTCCTCGAAATACCCGATGCCGTTGCCGCCCTTGCCGCGGATGGTCAGGCCCGCGGTCTGCATGCCGCGCACCTCGGCGGCCTGCAGCGCGTTCCCGGCGATCCAGTACTTGGGCTTGTCGCTGGCCTCCGCGAGCGACGCCCGCGTGGGCCGGACGCCCCGCACCGCCTCGACAACCTTGTCTCGGTCGAAGACGCCGATCATCGCGTCGATGCCGGGCTCCCACTCGAGCATCTTCGCGCGGTGCCGCTGCACGAGGCAGCCGGCGACGATGACGCGCTTCACGCGACCAGCTTCTTTCGCGCGGACGGCGTCCTTGATGACGCTCATCGATTCGTCTTTAGAGGCTTCGAGAAAGCCGCAGGTGTTCACGACCACCGCGTCGGCGGGGTCAACGCCCTCGTCGACCGCGACGGCGGAGCCGGTGACCGACTTGTTCTCGGTATGGCCCGAGTCGTCCCAGCGCTCGTCGGTGCTCGGGTTGTAGCTGACCGGCATCAGGCCGTCCTCGGCGAGCAGACCGAGCATCTTCTCAGAGTCAACCAGGTTCTTCGGGCAGCCCAGGCTCACGAAGCTCACGGTGCGGACGCTCGCGTCGCGCTCGACGCCGACCGTCGGCACCTCGACCGGCGCAGCGGGCGCCGGGACGCCCGCCTGTGCTGGCTGCGATCGCGCGGCCTTCTTGGTTGTTGTCTGCGTCGGCGGCATCGGCCCCAATGATAGGCCCAGACCCAAATCGTGCCGGCAGGTCAGTTTACATCGACGGGCCGAGCAGCCGAAGGCCCCTCGCCGCGGGCGTTATGCGGCCCTGGGCGTCAGCTTCGGGGCGGGCTGGAGCAGCGTCTCCGGACCGAGCCCGGGCATCTGGTACAGCCGCTGGAGCACCTCGGCCATCGGCCCGGTCTCCGCCACGACGAGGAAGCACGACTCGGCGAGCTGGGTCGCGGCGAACCGCAGGGCCCGGGGCAGGTTCTCGCGCGGCGTGCAGAGCATCAGTTCGCCGTCCTCGAACCGCAGCGGCAGGACCTTGAACTGCCACGCCTGCCGCGCTGTGACGCAGTTTGCCGCGTCCGGATCGATGTCCATCTCGGTCGGATCGACAACGCCCGCGAGCGATTCGTACTGCGTCGCCCAGGCCTGCTCGATGGTGCCCGGGTCGACGCCGAACATCCGCTCGGCGAGCTCGCCCAGCGGCCTCGCCACCAGACGCTGCTCCTCAACGACCTGATCGCGCTGCTCGGCAGTCAGCACGCCCGAATTCACCAGCACATCCCCGAAACGTAGCGGCATCGTTGGTCTCTCCCTCCGTGGCCATTATCGACGCCGGTTGAGCGACGCTTGTCACACAGATGCGGAGCGAGGCTCCAGACAGGACCGGCTGTGCGGGGTGTGCCCGCTGGGGGAACACTGCGGCAGCGTGTGCGACTTTCTACTTCCCGACGCAGAACGACGCGAAGACACGCCCGAGAACCGCGTCGGGGTCGACCCGGCCCGTGATCGCGCCCAGTTCATCCAAGGCGAGACGCAGCCGATCGGCGATCAACTCGGCGTCGCCGTGGGCCATGCAGTGTGCATCGGCAATGGCGTCCATGCACCCACGCAGGCGGGCGGCAACGGACGTCGGCAAGGAGCCGTCGTCGCCGGCGAGCGATCGGCAGGCTGAAGCGGTGGCTCGCTTGAGCTCAGCGAGACCTTCGCCGGACAAACCGCAGACGGGCAGCGCTTTGGTCGTGTCGGCTGTGGAGGCGCGGTCCGCCTTTGTGCGCACGTGGATGGTGCGATCGTCACTGTGCGAGTCGAATGCGCCGAACTCGTCGCACGCCAGGACGATATCGGCGGCAGCGATGCGTTCCAACGCGAGCCGAGCGCCGGCCGAGCCGTCGAGGCCCGGCAGGTCGACGAGTTCGATCTCGATGCCGCCAGGCAGTGTTAGCGGCTCGGCGATCGCGTCGCGGGTCGTGCCGGGCTCGGCGTCGGTGATGGAGCGCCGTCTGCTGAGCAGCGCGTTGAAGAGCGTGCTCTTGCCGGCGCTCGCGGGACCGACGAGCACGACGGTTGGGACGCCGGCGCGTCGCTCGCTGCCGCGGTCCGCGCCCAGTTCTGATGCGATCTCATTTTGCAAGGCTTCAAGCTCAACGGCGAGCACCTCGGGCTCGATCGCGGTCACGTCTTCCTGATCCGTGAAGTCGATGCCGGCCTCGACGAGCGCGAGCAGGTGCGTGATGCGCTCGGCCCACCCGCGGGCGGCTCTGCCCATTTCGCCGGAGAGCAGTCGGTCGGCGGCGGCGAGCTGGGCCTGGTTTGACGCGGCGATGGTGGCCTCGACGCCCCGGGCCTCGTCGAGCGTGAGCTTGCCGGCGAGGTAGGCGCGCGCCGAGAACTCGCCGGGCTCCGCGGGGCGGACGCCCTCGCACGCGAGCAGGGTTTGCGTGACACGGTCGATGATCGCCGCGCCGCCTGGGATCAGCAGTTCGAGGCCGTCTTCGCCTGTGTACGACTTTGGGGGGACGAATCGGAGCGCGACGCAGGGCAGCCGGACGCCGCCGAGGTCGAGCATTGTGCGCACCACGCCGCGTGATGCGGGCATGGGGTCGAACAGGTGCGAGGTGGTGTCGAGCGAGCCGGAGACTCGGACAACCGCGCGGTCGCCGGTGCCGACGGACGATGCACGGGCCGCGATCGTGTCACTGTTCATGCCGCGTTCATCAGCCGTTCTTGTCGCGGCTTTTGCGGATGGCCCGCTGCGCAGCCGACTCGCCCTTGCCGCCCTTGCTGACCGGCACGCCGCCGGAGCGGGCCTGCTTCTGCTGCTCGCGCAGGGCCTGCTGCTGCTCGGCGATCTGCTGGAGGCGGTCCATGAAGCCGCCCTTCTTGCGGGGCTTCTTGGGCTTCTTCTTGACCTCGAGCAGGTCGTGCTTCTTGACGTGGGCGCGGATCCAAGTGTTCTCAAGGATGGCGAGCGTGGAGTTGCTGATGAAGTAGAGGGCGAGGCCGCTGGGCGCGTTGTACATGATGACCGGGAAGAGGATCACCGTCATGTACTTGGCGATCTTTTGCGTCTGCTCCTGCTCGGGGCTGAGCGTCGTGCTCGTCGGCGGGGTCATGAACTTCATGTGGATGAAGTACACCACGCCCAGCACGATCGGCAGGATGTTGAAGCCCTGGATCTCGCCCATGAGCGGGATGCTGAAGCGCATCGCCTGCGGCAGCAGGATGAAGTGGTCGGGCTCGGCGAGGTCAGCGAGGAAGAGCCAGTTGCCGCCGGTAACGGACTGGATTGCGCCGAAGAACGCGGGCTCGTGCCGCAGGTCGTAGAAATAGAAGAGGCTCGCGTAGAGCGCGATCCAGATCGGCGATTGCAAGAGCATCGGCAGGCAGCCCAGCATGCCCGAGGGGTTCACGCCCTCTTCGCGCCAGAGCTTGGCCATCTCCTGCTGCATGCGCTGGCGGTCGTCCCTGTACTTCTCCTGGATCTTCTTCTGCTTGGGCGCGAGGTCCTGCATCTGCTTGCCGAAGCGCTGGACGCGGATCTGGCTCCAGCGGTTGACCGGGTGCAGGATGCCGCGGACGAGCAGCACGAGCATGACGATCGCGATGGACCAGTCCGGCACGATGCCATGGAAGAAGCGGAGCGCGCCGAGCAGCGGACCGGTGAGCCACGTAAAGGTGCACGCGGCGCAGGGGCCGCCGAAGTTGTACGCGACCACGCTTTCGATGCCCGCCTTCTCGGCGTCGGGCTGCTCGGCAATGGTCGGCTCGTGCTTCGGGCCCGCGTAGAAGCGGTAGCTCGCGTCGGTCGTCGCGGCGTTGCCCGCCAGCTCGATCACCGGTGAGGCGAGACGCAGGATCAGCGTGCTGTCTTTCTCGGCGACCCGGTTCTGAAGCACGACCCGTTCGACGCGTTCGACGGCTGTGAACGTGCGGTCGGCCGTGGCGTCGGGCGTCTGGCCGTGGACGACGACGGAGTAGTACCGGTTGGTCATTCCGGCCCAGACGAGCGAGAGCTGGGCGCTGACGCTGTCCTCGTTGGGCCAGACCTCGCGGGCGGGGACGTACCAGCCCGACTCGTCGCGCGGGCCGAGGAAGTTGGTCCGCGGGCTCAGGAACTTTTCGGCGAGCACGACGTTGCGTGCCGGGTCGAGCTGCGGGCTCTTGAGGTAGCCGAAGCGGATGCGGCGGCGGTCGCCGCCGTAGGTCACCTCGCCCTTGGGCAGGTCGATCGGGCCGAAGGTGACGAGGCGAACGCGCCGAGGCGTGTCGGTCAGGTTCTGGATCCGCTGGGACACGAGCACATCGAGCGAGCCGTCGGGGACGACGTACGACCGGGTGATGCGCAGCTGCTCGATGCCGTCGGCGTCTTCGATGACCGCCTCGAACGAGCCCGGCGCGGTCTCGCGCCAGACGTTGCCGGTGAGCCCCACGATCAGCCCATCAACCTCTGCCCATAAGGCGGCGAAGGGCGTGACCACGCTGCCGGCCTGCATCTGCTCGGCCTGGAGCTCGACGTGGTCCTCAAGCTTGACGATGCCCGTGGCTTTCCACTGGGTTCGCTGCTCGACGTTCTGGAACTCGCTGGCAAGCCGGAGGCTGGCAACGCCGGCGCCGATGCGGCTGAACTCGAGGCGGAGGGCGGCCGAGCCGTCGGGGTCGATGCCGCCGACGGGCGTGAAGGCGGCTGTGGTCTCGAGCGTGCGGGCACGGAGACCGGTGACCGGTCCGGCATCGGCCGGCGGGTGCTCGGACTCGGCGACTTGCGTTTCGTTCTCGATTTCGGCGACAGATTCGGCTTGCGGCTCAGGTTCGGGCAGCGCGTCGGGCTGAGGATCTTCCGCGGCGACATCGGTCGCCGTTTCGTCAGTGGCTGATCCGTCGGTGGCTGATCCGTCGGTTAGGGCCGACGGCTCGATCGCGGCCGGGTCATCTGCCTCGGCGGCGGTCGACGGCGTCGTCGCAGTTGGAGGGTTGGTCGGGGCGGAGCTGTTCGTGAGCACCGCCCACGCTGCGCCGATCGCGACCAGCAGCAGCACCAGCGGCACGACGAGTCGCAGAGCGGTGTTGGGTTTCTGGGGCGGCATCGGTGGTCAACGGCCCTCGTACAACCGCTCGCCGAGCCAGTTGCTCAGCTCGCCGATCGCGATGATCTTCTTCGCCGCCGATTCCACGTCGTATTCGACCCGGCAGAAGTCGACGCGGTCGGGGTGCAGCACGGCGTAGCTCGCCCGCGGGTCGCCGTCGCGCGGCTGGCCGACCGACCCGACGTTGATCACGGCCTTTTCGCCCGATGTGAACTCGAAGCTCGCGTCGCTGAGCTCGCCGGGCGGGTAGAAGTCGGGCTCGTCGGTGAACACGCCCGGCACGTGGGTGTGGCCCACGGCCGCTACGCCGTCGATGCGGCGGAAGATCGAGGCGAGCTTGTCGGGGTCGCCGATCACATCATCCGGGAAGATGTACTCGTTGATGGGCCGGCGGGGGGAGCCGTGAACGTACAGCAGCGCCAACTCGCTGTCGGGGGCGGCCTCGACCACCCGCACGCGGAGCCGGCCGAGAAAGTCGTAGCGCGAGGCCCGCAGGTCGTCGTCGGGCTCGGCGTCGAACTGCTCGCGGGTCCAGTAGGCGGCGGCCTGAGCGCCGGGGTTGAAGTTGGTGGGCTCGTAGAGCACGCCGAAGTCGTGGTTGCCCATGAGCGACCACGCGCAGCGCTGGCGGACCATGTCGACGCATTCGAGCGGCTCGGGCCCGTACCCGATGATGTCGCCCAGGCAGATGACGCGGTCGATCGATTTGGCGTCGATATCGGCCAGCACGGCCTTGAGGGCGTCAGCGTTGCCGTGGATGTCGCTGATAATCGCGGTGGGCACGTCGTGTGGCTCTTTGGCGGGAAAGGGGACGCGGACGCCGATCTCGGCACGCTTCATTGGGTATCCGTGCGGCAATCGATCGCCCGGGACCGCGATAGTAGGACAAGGCCCTTCGGCACGCCACCTCAGCATCCGCAGCTAACCGACAGGGCAGGATTGCCCCACGTGGCCTGTGCAGACCTGACTCGGAACGGGATCTAAGCTGCGCAGGCCGATCAGCCGACACTGTCTGAACGGCGACGGGCGGCACGCCGCCCGGACGAGACCCGATCGAACTGCCGCCCGTGCAGAGATCACGGACGGAGGAGAAGCTTCCCATGCCCGCAGCCGGCGTCAGCTACCAGCGCACCCGCGAGATGACCATCGACGAGCTGTTGCTCGAAAACCGGATCGTCTTTCTCATCGGCGACATCAACCATGCCTCGGCCGCCCGGGTCATGATGCAGATGCTCTACCTCGAGAACCAGAAGCGGGGCCAGGAGATCAACTTCTACATCAACAGCCCCGGCGGCGTCGTAGACGACACGCTCGCGCTGTACGACACCATGCGGTTCCTCTCGAGCCCGGTGAGCACGTACTGCATCGGCCGGGCGTACTCGGGCGCAGCGGTCCTGCTCGCGGCGGGCACCAAGGGCAAGCGGTACATCCTGCCGCACGCCAAGGTCATGATCCACCAGCCCTACGGCGGCGTGACCGGCCAGGCCGCGGACATCAAGATCCAGGCCGAGCAGATCATCAAGATGAAGAGCACGCTCAACCAGATCCTCGCGGACTGCACGGGCCAGAGCTACGACCAGGTCGCCAAAGACGGCGAGCGGGACAAGTTCTTCAGCGCCGAGGAAGCGGCCGCGTACGGCCTCGTCGACGAGGTCCTGCAGGAAGCACCGCCCGAGGCCAACAAGGGATTTAGCTAACACGACGCCAGGTCAACACACCACGCGAGACCAACGGTTCCGAACACACCAATGAACACACACGAGACACACCCCATGTCCTACCTGGTTCCCATCGTCATCGAGCAGTCCGGCAAGGGCGAGCGGTCGTACGACATCTACTCCCGCCTGCTCAAGGACCGCATCATCTTCGTCGGCGGCGGCGTCTCCGACGAGATGGCCAACCTCGTCGTCGCGCAGCTGCTGTTCCTGCAGAACGAGTCGCCCGAGAACGACGTGCACATGTACATCAACTCTCCGGGCGGCAGCGTGACCGCGGGCATGCCGATGATGTACGTGCACACGTCGGGCTTGATGTACTTCATCGTGTCGATCATCGCCATGCCCGCG
>JBCBMF010000002.1:0-51493 GCA_039822905.1 Planctomycetota bacterium | reverse complement strand
CAAGGAGACCATCAAGGCCATCCACGAGGGCGACCGGGTGTTCAAGCTCGACCTCGACGGCAAGACCGACATCGTGCTGCTGCGCGACGTGCAGTTCAATTACCTGGGCGACGAGATCATCCACGCCGACCTGTCGCGCGTCTCGCTCGATGAGGTGACCAAGGCCAACGTCCGCATCAAGTTCATCGGCGATGCCAAGGGCCTCAAGGAAGCCGGGACGGCGCTCGTGCATCCGACGGACGAGCTGTCGATCGAGTGCAAGCTGCGTGATCTGCCCGACGCGATCGAGGTCGACATGTCCGATCTCGGGTCAGATCAATCGATCACCGCCGGCGACGTTGACCTGCCCAGCGGCGTGACGCTGCTGACGGATCCCGATGCTGTGCTCGCGACGTTCACCGGCTCGATGAAGGCCGCCCCGACGGCGGAAGAGTCCGAGGTCGGCGGCGGCGACGCGGCCCCCGAGGTGATCGGCGAGAAGAAGGACGACGAGTAAGTGAAGCTGATCGTCGGCCTCGGCAACCCCGGTCCCGAGTACACCAAGACTCGGCACAACGCCGGGTTCATGGTCCTTGACCGGCTCGCCGAGCGCCACGGCATGGATCAAGTCCCAAAGAGCAAGTTCCACGCGATGATCCTCGAAGCCAACATCAAGGGCACCAAGTGCGTGCTCATGAAGCCCACGACCTACATGAACAGGTCGGGGATGGCGGTTGCCGAGGCTGCGCGTTTCTACAAGCTCGCGCCGGCCGAGGACGTGCTCGTGATCGTCGACGAGGCCGCGCTCAACACGGGGACCATCCGCCTTCGATCCGAGGGCGGTGCCAACGGGCACAACGGGCTGAAGGACATCCAGCAGAAGCTGGGCGGCCAGCAGTACCCGCGGCTGCGCGTCGGTGTCGGGCCCAAGCCGACGGTCATGGTGCTTCACGATTTCGTGCTCGGACGCTTCCGAGACGAGGAGCAGTCGGCGCTCGCGTCGGCGATTGACAAGGCGGCTGATGCCGTCGAGACGTTCGCGGCCGACGGGATCGACGCCGCGATGAACCAGCACAACATGCGCGACAAACCGGAGGGCACCGAAGGTTTCGACGCGTGGGCCCCGAGGCCGGATGCAAACCCTTCCGAGGGCTCGGCCGAGGGCAAGTAGACAAACGAACGGCCCCGTCGGTGGCGGGGCGAGAAAGGTAGCAACGACCATGAGTGAGCAGCCGACCCGCGTGGGGACGTACGAGGTGATGTATCTGATCAGCCAGGCCGAGGCCGCTGATCTGGCGACCGTGATCGAGCACATCGATTCGCTCTACGAGCGTGCCGGGGCCGAATCGCTGGCGCTGGCCAAGTGGGACGAGCGTCGTCTCGCCTACGAGATCGACAAGCAGAAGCGTGGTGTGTATCTGCTCGGCTACTTCCGCTGCCCGACGAACGCGCTCCAGGGCTTCGAACGCGACTGCAACCTCAGCGAGCACCTGCTCCGCGTGATGGTGACCAAGGCCGATCATATGACCGACGAGGAGATCTCCTCGCGCAACGGCCGCGAGGAGCTGGCCGTAGAGGCGAAGCTGCGTGCCGAGCGTGCGGCCGAGCGCGACCGCGCCGGCGCGGGCGGCAGCGTTTCGCTGGGCGCCCCGGTCCGCGAGCAGGCCCCGGCCGAGGAAGCCCCCGCTCCCGCCGAGGGCGACGCCCCCGCCGAGGGTGCCGAGCAGCCCGCCGAGGCGACTGCCGAGACGCCGACCGAGTGAGTTCGTCGCCCTTCTAGAATCCGAACGCTAGACTTGTCTGGCGGAGATGGGCCGGTCCGAGAACAAAAGGAGTCCACACATGGGCAGCTTCAACAAGGTCATCCTGATGGGCAACCTGACGCGCGATGTCGAGATGCGTTCGCTGCCCAGCGGCATGAATGTGGGCTCGTTCGGCCTCGCCGTCAACGACCGCTACAAGGACAAGGACGGCAACTGGGTCGACAAGGCCAACTTCGTCGACTGCGAGATCTTCGGCAACCGGGCCGATGCGATGTCACGCTACCTCAGCAAGGGCAGCCCTGTGTTCATCGAGGGCAAGCTCCGCTTCGATCAGTGGCAGGACCGTGACGGCAACAACCGCTCGAAGCTCAAGGTCGTCGTTGACAACTTCGAGTTCGTCGGCGGGCGCGATGGTGGCGGCGGCTCGGGCGGCGGCGGTGGTGGGGGAGGCGGCTCGCGTGCCCCTCGCCAGCAGGCCCCTGCCGACAACTACGGCGAGCCTGTCAGCTCGGACGACATCCCGTTCTAACCCACGACAAGGCATGGGCCTACGATCGTGACCGCGGTGAACCAGCCGTGACAACCCGTTCGCGAAAGCCGGCGACTGGCGTCGGCTTCGGACCCCGTTGGGGCCGACCTGCGATCGTGCACGGCTCGGCTCCTGAACCCCGGCCTCTGACCGCCGGGAGACAGCGAGGAGGTGGGCCATGGCCCGCACTGTGCAGCTTTTGCTCGTTGAGAACGTCGACAACCTCGGCATCGTGGGCGATGTCGTCCGCGTGAAGACCGGCTTTGCCCGGAACTACCTCCTGCCGTTCGGCTACGCCACCGAGCCCAGCGACGACCTGATCAAGGACCTTGCCGACAAGCGGAAGGCCGCCGAGGAAGACCAGCGGAAGCTGCGGATCGTCCGCGAAGCGCTTGTCAAGAAGCTCGAGGGCGTCGAGATCACGATGGAGCGGTCGTGTAACGACCAGGGCCTGCTCTACGGCTCGGTCACGCAGCAGGACATCGCGGCCGCGCTCAAGTCGCTCGACTTCGATGTCAAGCCCCGCGAGGTTCGGCTGCCTCAGGTCATCAAGCGGCTCGGCGAGTTCGACGTGACCGTGAAGCTCGCGAGCGACCTCGAGGAGCACATCAAGATCCATGTCACGCCCGACCGCGAGCTGGACATGGACGAGCGTGAGGAGATGGAGTTCGACAACGAGGGCAACCTGATCGAGAAGCCCAAGGCCGCGACTGCCGCGAGCGATGCCCCGGCGACCGACGAGGCTGCCGCCCCCGCAGAGAGCTAGTCGAGCAGCAGGCGTTAAAGTTCGAACCGTGGCTCAGGCCGTCCCAACTGCTCGGGGCGGCTTTCTTTACGCATCGAATGCGGATACAGACCTCGGCGTCCAGCGACCGCTCCGCTCAGAACCGCCTGACTTCCACCGGCCCGTCGTAGGTCGTAACGACCGTGTCGCCGATGGCGAAGTGCTGGATCTCGACACCGATGCTGACGCGGAAGAGCATGATCATGCTCTGGTCGTCCCGCGTGCCGCTGAGGCCCGGGGCCTCGTTCATCGCCGCCAGCGGCTGCGACGGCGAGTAGCGCATCTCGACCTTGTCGCGGTCTTCGTAGACGTAGCCGACGGCGGGGTACACCCGGCCTGTGGTGTCGACGAGCTGGGGTGTCTGCGAGTTGTCGATCGCGACGGCTGCGGCACCGAACACCGAGCTTGGGATCTCATTCGGGCTGCCGGTCACCGTGATCTGAACGATGGCGGTGTCGTTGGTGACGAAGAACTCGTTGACGGCGAGCTCTCGGGTCACGCGGTTCTTCGCCTCGTTGGGGGCGAACGCCTGCGTGCCCGAGATGATCTGGTTCTCGTCGTTGATGCCGATGCCGCGGGTCGCGCCCTCCTGAAGCGTGTAGGAACGGGGCAGCCGCGTGCCGACGATGAGGCCCGCCGGGGGTCCGGTGCGGGGTGCTTCCGCGATCGTGGCGTTGGTCAGGTCGAGGTTCTCGGCCCGCGTGCCGCCGAGCAGGTTGCCGGTCTGGATATCGATGTCTCGCGCGGCCGCGTCGGCGTAGCTGGTTGGTGAGACGCCGTCGATGTCGAGCCTGACGTTCTTGACGTAGAGCGCGACCGGCTCGTGGCCGCGCGGGATCGCGAACTCGATCGCCATCGGCGCTTCCGCCGCGCCGCCGACGGAGGCGATGTGTGTGCCCTCGGTGTCGAAGCGGTACCGACCGAAGGTGTCCTCTCCGGCGCGGGCCTGCGACGAAACGGCGATCGGGAAGCTGGTCAGCGTTTCGCCCGCGGCGTTCTGTGAGACAAGCCTCGCCTGGCCCTTGCTCAGCACGATCTGGCCGAAGGTTTCCCGTGCGCCGGACTGGAAGTTGACGACGTAGCCGACAACGTAGGGTTCCTGCACCGGGTTGCCGTCGAGCCCGGCGACCTGCTGGGGCCCGTTGGGGCTGTTGAAGTCATCGAGTACGTCGGCGGGCCCGCCGCTCTGCTTGCCGACGGTGAAGGCACCCGCGAGCACAACGGCATCCGGCGCGACAGAGTTGGTGTTGGATCCGTCGCCGTCGCTCATGCGCTGCGCGCCCGCTGCCGTCGGCAGGTCGGGGTAGTACAACGCGAGCGGCGTCGAGGTGCTGAGAACGTTCTGAGAGAGGTGGTTGTAGAAGGTTGCGGTGAGCCGATCGACCGGCACGAGCAGGTTTGACGTCGCCTGGAAGTTGCCCGCGGTTGCGAATGTCACGGGCTGATGGCCGAAAAGGGCGACCGGCATGCGCATAAAGCTGATGGCGTTGACGAAGATTCCCGCCGAGATGACCCCCGACACCAGGCCGCACACGCCGCCGCCGACGTAGTTAAACGCGTCCTCGACTTGTGCGTTGACCTTGACGAGTGCGTCTGAGACGAAACGAAACACCGCGAGGCTGACGATGAACGGCGCGATCAGGCCGAGGCCCCACGCTGCGTCCTTTGCGAAGGCGAAGAAGCCGCCCGGCGCGTTGTTGAGGATCGCGAGCGCGGCGGTCTCCCAGAGTCCGAAGGCGACGGCGCCGGCGGCGATGACGCACACCATGTGCAGCAGCGCGCTGAAGAACCCGCGTGTAACCCAGGCGTAGGCGATGCCGGCGGTGAGTGCGATGGCGATGAGGCTGAGGACCATGGTTCTGCTCTCGCGTTCCTTGGTGGACGGCTTGTGCCTTGGGACGTGTGCGCGGTGGTTCGGTACCGGCTAGCTGGCGGACTTGGCGGCAGGACGGGCGGCGGGCTTTTTGGCGGTTGAGGTCACCCGCGTGACCTCTTCGAGGCTGGTCAGACCCTCGACGGCCCGGCGAAGCCCCACCTGCTGGATCGAGGGCAGCTGCCGCTTGCGGAGCTCGGCACGCAGGCCGTTCCAGTCCTGCTCGGCGATCATCTCTCGCTCGGACTCGCCGAGCGGGTAGACCTCGAACATCGCCATCTGGCCGAAGTACCCGCTGCCGTTGCACACCGGGCACGGCTCGGGCTTGTTCTTGATCAGCACCTGCCCGCCCTTCTTGTAGAGCTGCTTGACCTTGTCGGCGGGCAGCCCCAGCTTCTGGAGCATCTCGGGCTTGGGCTGGTAGGCGACCCGGCAGTTCTGGCAGAGCTGCCGGCAGAGCTTCTGTGCGACGACGCCGCGGAGTGATGCCGCGACCTCCTCGGCATTGCCGTGAAGCTTGACAAAGCCCTGGATTGCCTGGAGCGCGCTCTCGGCACGCAGGCCCAGGTACACACGCGTCCGCTTGAGATCGGCGCGGACGACCTCGAGCGCCGTGTCCTTGTCGGGCAGGTCGGCAACGGTCACGAAGTCCGGGTCGCGCCGGAGGATCGAACGCACGAGCGTCGAGTACTCGCCGTCGCCCTGCGGGTCATACGGGTTCTGGTTCGCGCCCTCGAGCGCGCCCTGGATGTCGGTCTCGACCGTCTGCACGATCGTGGTGTACGGGTCGTGCATCGACGTCACGCCGTAGAGCGAGGTCGTGAGCCCCTGCGACGGGCCGGCGGCGACAAGCACAAGGCCGCACTGTTCGTCTCGGATCTGGTGCAACGCATCGAGCTGTGAGTCGAGGAAGCCCATGTCCTCGATCTTGCGCTGCACCTGCTTGGCGGGCTCGATCAGGAGCGTGAGCTTGGGGCCGGCTTTGCCGCCGATCGTGCTGACGCGCACCGGCTTGTTCCAGACCTCGCCCCGGCCGACCGAGATCGCGGCTTGCTGCTTGCGGCGGCGGTCCGAAACGTCCATGCCCGCGGCAGCTTTCCAGAAGTCGATCAGCTTGATCGCCTGAGCGCCCGGCAGCTTCTCGATGGGCTGCTTGACGCCGTCGATGGTCATCGTGATCGCGTAGTTCGAGTCCTTGTCGATCGGTGCGAACTCGAACAGCCTCGCTCGGCCTTCGGCGGCAGGAATGAACTGCTCCTCGGCCTTTGCGCGGATCTCGTACTCCGGCGTCTCCTTGTCAGGCACGGCCAGCTTCTGCTTGCCCGGGCCGACGATCTGGAGCTGGACGAGCCCGGCCTGCTTCGCCTCGGCCTTCTTGGCCTTCGCCTCGGCGATCGACGAGAAGTCGAGCTTGAGCTCGTGACCCTCCTGCGTCCGCTCGTCCTTGTTGTGCAGCTGCACGAAGATGAGGATGTCCGCGGCGAGCACCAACACGAGCAAGCCGAGCGCGGCGAAGATGCCGGCGATGCCCGGCACCGGCAAGAGAAACGCGGCCAGCACCGCGATGGTTGCGACGCTCAGATGAACGAGGTTCCACTGCTTCCGGGGTAGGCTGAACCGGGCGGCGTGCTTGTCGAGCACGCGGCCTACGAACCACGCCCAGCCGAGGATCGGCGGGAACAGAAGGATCGGCTTCCACCAGGACACCAGCGTGAGCGGGCCCTGCTGGGCGAGCGTCGCGGCATCGATCACGTCGAGGCTGAGCATGGTCCGTCGATCTCCATCGGGCCGGCGGCTGACGCCCCGGCCGCGGGTCGGCGATGGTAGCGGATGCCCCGGCCCTCATCCGCAGATGAGCACGCCAAACGGGCACTGCACAACGCGACCACGGGCCGATCAGCCCAGCTTCTTCAGACGCATCATCAGCTCGTCGAGGTTGGGCGACGACTCCTGAGCCACCCGCATGTGGATGTACTCGTCTTCGACCAGCTTCACGAGCGAGCCGTTGAAGTCGATCATGCCCGACTGCTGGGCCTCGATCGCCTTGATGTACTCGCGCAGCTCGCCCTCGCGACCCTCGAGGATGTGCGTCCGCACGACCGCATTGTTGATCAGGATCTCGAGCGCCGGGATGCGGTGGATGTTCTCATGGAGCGTGGGTAGGAGCTTCTGGTACACGAACGCGCGCATCTGATACGCGAGGATCTTGCGGACGCCTTCGATTTCTTCCTGCTCGAACAGGCCGTAGATCCGGCTGAATGTCTGCGTGGTCGAGCTGGCGTGGATCGTTCCGTAGACCAGGTGACCCGTCTCGGCCGCGTGCAGCGCCGCCTCGAACGTCTCCTGGTCACGCATCTCGCCTACAAGCACGATGTCCGGGTTCTCGCGGACAAGCGCACGGAGCGCGGTCTTGAAGTCGAGGCAGTCGATGCCGATCTCACGCTGGTTGATCGTCGCCTTGCGGTCCTCGAAGACGTACTCGATCGGGTCCTCGATCGTCACGATGTGCACGGGCTTGCGGGCGTTCACGTAGTCGAGCATCGAGGCGATGGTCGTGGACTTGCCCGAGCCCGTCACGCCGCAGAGCAGCACGATCCCCTGGGGCTGCATCGCGATCTCGCTCATGATCGGCGGCAGGTGCAGGCCCTCAAATGGGAGGATGTTGCTCGTGATGTTCCGTGCTGCGACCGACAGCTTGCCGCGCGCCATGAAGAGGTTCACGCGGAAGCGGTTCCGCTCGGTGTAGTCGTAGGCGAAGTCGACCGAGCCGAACTTGTGCAGGTCCTCGAACTGCTCGGGGGTCAGGATCGCCTTGGCGATCTGCATGAATTCCTCGGCCGAGACCGGCGTCGTGTCGAGCGGCTTGAGCTTGCCCTTGATCCGGAGCTTCGGCACCGTGCCAGACTTCATGATGAGGTCCGACGACTCCATCTTGATCGTGGCCTTGAGAAAGTCGCCCCATCGCGTCGCGTGCGGGTCTTTCTTGGCCTGGCTGGGCAACGCAACATGGCCGACGGCTGTCGCGTCGGAGTGGACTTCGGCTTCAACGCTCATTCGGGGCTCCCCCAGGGGCGCTCGGCCGGTTGCCGAGCAGGTTCGAGGCAATGGTCGGTTGGTCAGACGGTCCGCTGCGGCAGGTCAGTCGGTTCCGACTGAAACGATACACGCTGCATGCTGATCGATGGGATCGGTCGTGCAGGCGCGGGCAAAAAATCGGCCCGGACGAGCCGGGCCGAGTCTGAATCGGATTGTGCGGCCCGCTCGATCGCGGGTTAAGCGTTGGTTGCTTCCGCCTCCGCCTCGGCCTCGGCTTCCTGGGTGCCCAGGAAGTTCGACTCGAGCTCCTTGCGGATCTTCTCCATCGCCTTGTTCTGGATCTGGCGGACACGCTCCTTGGTCACCCCGATGATCTGGCCCACCTGCTCGAGCGTCATGGGCTTCTCGTTCTCGCCGGCCTCGAGCCCGAAGCGGTGCTCGATTACCGTCCGCTCGACCTCGGTCAGGTCGGCGCGGTTGCTGGCGACGATGTCCCGTACCTCACTCGCGGCGTCCTTCTCGAAGTCGGCCCGCTTGGTCTCGAGGAAGTTCGACTTCTCGAGCTTGGGGTCGAAGTCCGTCGGGAACCGCTGGCGGTACTTGCTGAGCTTCATGCCCTGACGGCTGAACGCCTTGAGGATCGCCCGGCAGGCGTAGGTCGAGAACTTGTAGCCCCGGCCGGCGTCGAACTTGTCGACCGCTCGCAGCAGCGCCATGTTGCCCTCGCTGACCAGGTCGGCGAAGTCGACTTCCGACATCCGCGTGCGCTTCGCCATCGCGAGAACCAGCGCAAGGTTGGTCTCCGCGATCTGCTCGCGGATCATCTCCGCCAGACGATGCCAGCGAAGGACCTCCTCGGCCTGATCGGGCGTCGGCAGCTTCTCGGCGGCAGACGCCACGGCACGCTGGACCTCACGCACGCGGTAGCGGGCGTAATTGAACTGGTGGAAGAGGATCCGCTCCTCGGCACCGGTCAGGATCACCTGCTGGGCCGACTTCATGGTGCGGGTCCGGGTCGACGACGACAGATCGTCCATCACCGGGTGGTACCACGTGGTGTCGGGCTTCTGAACGTCGGGGACTTCCTGGTAGATCTTGGTCTCGGCGTCTTCTTCGTAAAAGACGGGCGAGTCGATGAAGTCCTGCTCGCCCTGGAGGAGCCGCTGGAGCAGCCGCTCGTCGGCCGGGCTGAGTTTGCGGACGGTGCGTTTCGGGCCGGTGCCGGTGGGCGAGGTGGCAACGCGGACGCGGTGTCGGCGTCGGACCTGCTCAAGCGGGCTGGGGCTTCTGTGCTGGATGCGGTTCATCTGCGTTCCCTGCATTCTGATGCCGAGGCGACCTCGCGGGTCCGCGTCGGCGGATTTCAAACTTCTACAAGAGGTTGGCCATCGTCGCGGTTCGCTGGAACCGACAGGTCGGACTCACTGCGTACGCAAACTGGTACAGTTCGCGCGGGGGCAGGTTGACAGCCCGTGACCCTCCGTGGTCGCAGCGATTTGGTTTCGCCGAGATACCTCGGAGCCTCTTTATCTACGCCTGACTCGCCTGACGGTTCTGTCAGACGACGAATCCATTCGATCGAATACGGATCACGCGCCGATTCCGTGGCACGCGGGGCGGTTTGGGGGCCGAAATCGGGCAAGAACGCCGAGCCAACCACCTGAAGCCGAGATGTCGCGGTGGTCACAGATCCTCTGTGATTCGCCGCCCACGAGATGTCATCATCTGGATTTCGTGCAATGTTTTGTCGAGTCCGTGGCAGATCGCCAAGCAGATCTTGACCCATTCAACCCAGATTCCTATCGTTATCGGTCGCAAGTCAAGACGGTTCTTCGCCTTAGTTATGTCTTCGTGCGATCACAACACTACCGAATCGGGGCGACACTGTCAACTCGGGGTATCTCTGAGGGTCTATCCTGCTCTGGCGCGGCGATTGGTGCCGCCGACCCGTCCCCGCATGACCGACCAACCAGCGTTGCACCTGAGCGTTGGGCTGCTCTGAACAGAACCCGTGCAAGAAGGAGCCATTGATGGCACTCTCGCTTCCCTCGCTGCCGTACGCGTTCGATGGCCTCGAGCCGACGATCGACACCCAGACCATGCAGATCCACCACGGCAAGCACCACCAGGCCTACGTCGATAAAGCAAACGCGGCCCTCAAAGGAACACCGTTCGAGGACGAGACCGACCCCGACGCGATTATCACGCGCCTGCCGTCGGTTCCTGACACCGTCCGCGGCGCTGTCCGCAACAACGCGGGCGGCCACGCCAACCACAGCCTGTTCTGGTCGATCATGGCTCCGGCCGGCAGCGGTGGGGGAGGCGCGCCCGGCGGCGATCTCGGCAAGGCCATCGAGCAGACCTTCAACTCGTTCGACGACTTCAAGAGCAAGTTCGCCGACGCCGGTGCCACGCGTTTCGGCTCCGGTTGGGCGTGGCTCGTCGTCGACGAGGGCAAGCTTGTGGTGGGTTCAACCGCGAACCAGGACAGCCCGCTCATGGGCGAGGACATCGCGGGCTTTGCCGGCACGCCGATCCTGGGCCTCGACGTCTGGGAGCACGCGTACTACCTGCACTACCAGAACCGGCGGCCGGATTACATCTCAGCCTGGTGGGATGTTGTGAACTGGTCCGCCGTCAGCGAGCGCTACGAAGCGGCGATGGCCTGACCGATCGTGACGACCGGACCCGGTGAATCTGCCCCGCCGGCCGCTCAAGCTCGGCCGGCCCGTCCTCCCCGTAAGGAGAACTCGATGCGCACGCGCTTCGCGCTGATGATCTTTCTCGCCCTTCCGCTGCTGATCGTCGCCCTGCTGATGTGGTTCATCGCGGGCTCGCTTGCGAAGCAGGGCGAATCGACACGCAGCGCACCCGGAGAGGCGGAGCCCATGAGCTACGTTGCCCCGACACACAACCAACCCGAAGAAGACGACGGCCTGATCCAGCCCGAAGAGCTCCCGCAGGGCTTCATCATCGTCGTCGAGGACCCGGGCAAGAAGGCCTCGGCCAGCAACCCGATCACGATCGGCGCGAACCACGGCAACTGGAACCCGGGTCACCCCGAGTGGGTCATGACGCCGCGGTCCGACGGCCGATGGCAGCTGATCCTGCCCAAGCCCGATCAGCCGGGCCGGATGCAGTTCAAGTTCACCCGCGGCTCGTGGGAGACGGTCGAGCTCGCCAACAACAGCCAGCAGATCGACAACCGCGTGCTTCCCAAGGTCGACCCCGCGGAGTATGCCGACGGTTCAAAGCCCGTCTTCGAGTTCGTTGTGCCCAAGTGGGCCGACGAGATCCCGGGCGCGATCGTCCGCGCCGGCATCGAGGATCCGTCCACACCGATCGAGGTCACGGGCACCGCGGTGCGTCTCCAGATCCCTGGAGGCGTTGGACGCGGCGCGGGCATCGTGCGCGACGCGATCGTCTGGCTCCCGCCGGGCTACGAAGACTCCGACGACTCGTACCCCGTGCTGTACATGATGGACGGGCAGAACGTGTTCGTTGAGCAGCCCGGCACGCCCGGCGAGTGGATGGCCGACGAGACCGCGACCGAGCTGATCGAGGCTGGCACCATCGAGCCCGTGATCATCGTGGGTGTGCCGCACTCGGGCGAGGGGCGGGCGGACGAGTACCTGCCGCAGGCTCTGATGACTGGCATCGACCCGCGGGCCGACGACTTCATCGGCTTCCTCGAGTTCACCGTGATGCCCCGCGTCGAGCGGGCGTTCCGCGTGAAGACCGGTGCCGACAACACCGCCATCGGCGGCGCGAGCTTTGGCGGCGTGTTCGCCATGCACGCGGCCAGCTCACGGCCCGACCTGTTCGGCGCAGCGATCGTCGAGAGCCCGAGCGTGCTCAGCGGCGGCGAGGCGATGCTCGCCGAGTTTACCGCCGAGGGCTACAACTGGCCCGACACCGTGTTCCTCGGCATGGGCGATCAGGAAGCCGGCACCGATGACTCGGCCCAGGGCCTGAACAAACGGTACGTCCTGGCGACGAACCGCATGACCGAGGCCGCCGAGATCGCGGGGGCTGACATCGAGACCGTCATCGGCACCGGGCACGTCCACAACGAGACGGCCTGGGCCGAGCGCTTCCCGATGGCGCTGAAGCACCTGTACGGGACGTACTAAAAAGTCAACACCGCAATGTGGACCTCTCGTCGTATCGCGAAGTCGGTTCCGGCGTTCGCAAATCTGTCCGATGAGGAGCGAGTTGCAATCCTTGATGAGGCGTGCAGGTTTCGCGGTGTCAAACGCCCCAGCGATTGCAACCTCATCGAACTCGTTAATGCACTGATTGTCTTGGCGGGTATTGGCGTTTCGCTGAATCTGGTAATGACAATTGAAGCCATCGCGGATGTGTTGATTGCACTTGTTGTGCCCGTTGGATTCGCTGTCTACTCGCTCGTCTGGCAGCGAGATCGATCCTTCATCGCCTACGTTGCGGGGGCGTTGAGTCAGACGGCATCACTGAATTGCCGTGGATGCGGATACTCGTTGGTCGGTTCGCGCATCGGAGTGGATGTGACCTGCCCCGAATGCGGTCGCGCTACGCGTTTCGGACCACCGGCAGCGCCCGATACCGCCCCTCCAGAATCTCCCGATCGTCGGCCTTGAGCCACTGGTCGAGCACGCCGGCGTAGACGCTGCGGAAGTCGATGCGGAACTTCAGGTCGCCCGAGTCGAGGTCGCGGAGCGAGGGCTGGTCGCCGATGACGCCCTGGCGGACGCGTGAGCCGAACAGGAACATGGGTGCCGCGGTGCCGTGATCGGTGCCGCCGCTGGCGTTCTGGCTGACGCGCCGGCCGAACTCGCTGAAGCACATGGTCATGACACGCCCGTCGTTCTCCTGCAGCGTCATGTCGTCGTAGAACGCCTTGACGGCGGCCGAGAATTGGCCCAGCAGGTTGGCGTGGCTGCCGTTGACGTTGCCCTGTCCCGCGTGGGTGTCGAAGCCGCCAAGCGTGACGTAGTACACGCGGGTCTTGAGCCCGGCCCGGATCATCGAGCCGACCATCTGCAACTGCCTGCCCAAGTTCGACTGCGGGTATCGCACCAGCGGCGGCACGCTGACGGCCTTGCGGATCATCTCGCTTGAGACCTGCGCATCGAGCGCGGTGCGCATCAGGAAGCGCGCGTTCGGATGGTCGTCGTCGTGCACCGCCTGTGGCCCGCGCATGGTGACGGTGCGGTAGGGCTCGACGAGCGAGTCGTGGATGTCCTCGCCGGTCCAGCGGAAGAGGTCGGCGGTCTCGAACGCCACGGGCTTGATCTGGCCGCCCTGCATCGCGAGCGGCGCTGTTCGGCCGATCGCAACGGCCGGGAGCGCGTCGCTTGCGTCGTTGTTGTCGTCCTCGGCCTGTCCCGATTCACCCTTGCCGTAGCCGCAGCACTGGCTGTCGAGGTACCGGCCGAGCCAGCCGTTGCCGGTGGCGCTGGTGTCGGCGGTGTGCCAGATGTCCATGGACTTGAAGTGCGAGCGGTTGGGGTTGGGGTAGCCCACGCCCTGGATGATGCCGCAGAGTCCGTCGTCGTAGAGCTCTTTGATGCCGGTCATGTTCGGATGCAGTCCGACGTCGATGCCCCGGCCGAGCCGCAGTGCGCGGTCCTTGGGGATGGCGATGGTCGGGCGGGCCTTGTAGTAGTCGTCGTGCTCGAAGGGGACGACGGTGTTGAGCCCGTCGTTGCCTCCGCCGAGCTGGACGACGACGAGCACGTGGTCCTCGGGCACGCCGGGGATCGAGCTCAGCCCGACCTCGGGTATGGGCAGGCCATAAGCCGACGCCTGCAGGAAGTGGGGGACCGTGACCGCGGCCGAGGCCATGGTCAGGCTCTGGCCCAGGAACGATCGGCGTGTGAACGCTCGCGCATCGGACGGCTTGTTGTGCAGGCTCATAGGTCGGTCCTCTGGGTCGGCCTCAGCAGAGCTGGTACTCGGGCATCGCGCTGATCAGCAGCAGTGCACCAGTGAGGGTTTCGCGGGTGACGCGCCCGCCGTGCTGGTTCAGGAACGCGGCGATCGTTTCGACGTTTGTGTTCGACGCGCGCCCGAGCGTGAACTGCAGCAGGTATGACGACACGGACACGGGGTCGGTCGCTGCGCCCGAGAGCGCCTTGCCGAGCTCGTCGACGAGGCCGGTCGGGTCGAACGTCTCCTGATCGGCGAGCGCGTCGTAGCCGTGGGGCTTCTTGCCGGTGAGCAGGTAGGCGAGCAGGTTCTGGCGCACAAACAGCGTCGATGTGTTGATCCACGACCTGCCGCCGTCCCAGCCGGCAACGCTCGGCGGGAAGAACAGGCTCTGGCCCATCAGATCGAACGCATCGAGCATGATGCTGAGATCGCGCACCGGCGTATTGAGCGAACGCACCGCGCCGACGCCCAGCATCACCGGGCTCTTGATCTGGCCCGCCATGACCTGTGGCGAGTAAAAGTGTTCGCTGAGGAACAGCTCGCGGAGTGTCGGCTTGATCTCGTACTTGGTCGCAAGCATCGCTCGCTGCATGGCGCGGATGGTCTTGTACGCGCCGTCGGGCAGGTCGCGAGTGCTTGCTTCGATGTCGATGTCTTCTGCAAAGAAGCGGTAGAGCTTCCGGCAGATGAACGTCGAGCAGTTGCGTTGCGCGAGGATGGCTTTGACGAAGTCGTCGCCGTCCATCGGACCCGACTGGCCCAGGATGCGCTTGTTGCCGCCGTCGTGGTCCTCGGCTCGAAAGACAAACCGATCGTCATCGAACGTGTAGCCGGTGAGCGCGCGAGCGCCCTCTTTGATGTCGCGCTCGCTGTAGTTGCCGACGCCGAGGCCGAAGAGTTCCATGAGCTCGCGGGCGAGATTCTCATTGGGGCTGCCCTTCTTGCTGTTGTCGTTGTCGAGGTAGGCGAGCATCGCGGGGTCGCGGATGATCTGGAACATCATGTCTGCGAAGTTGCCGGCTGCTCGTGTCCGGAAGAGCTGGTTCTGCTGGTAGATGTGGTAGCTGTTCTCGATGGTGCGATAGCTGGTCGCGAAGTGGCCGTGCCAGAAGAGCGTGAGCTTCTCCTGCAACGGCCGCGGCGTTTCGATCATGCGGGCGAGCCACCACTTCTGGATCTCGCGCATCTGTTGGCGGTCGCGGCGCTGCGAATCTTGCCTACGCAAACGGAACCGCGCGAGCGTGTTCTCGTCGCGGAGCTGCTGCGCCCGGCGATACTGCTGGCGCTCCTCACGCGTCGGCGGCCGCATGATGTTGGGATCGAACGTTGTCGGCGTGGGCGGCTTCGGGTCCGTCACCTGGTCGTACGTGAGCAGGTAGTCGACCGACTTCTCGGGCCCCCAGCTCGCGAGCGTCTGGATCTGCTTCGGTGTGCCGCCGAAGCCGGCGCGCCAGAGCAGGTGGCGGGCCTCGGCATACCCAAAGTCGATGTCGCTGATATGCCCCATCCCTGCGGACCTCCAACGAGCACCCGCATAGCTCTTCGGCAAACGCCGGGGCGGGTTCCGCTCAGCCTAACGCAGGGGCGGCCCGGACATTGCCCGCGTCCGTCGGTTTCGCGGCTGTTGCCGGCCGGCCGAACCGGAACGCCCAGCCCAGGCCCAGGGCGGTCATCGCAAGGATGAAGGCCCCGTTGGCCTGATGAACGGTGGCGATGATGGTCCGATCAATCGCCGGGCCCGCGACCGCGCCGATGTCCTCGGTCGCGACGACGCGATCCGGCCCCCCCTCGCCCGCGACGCCCCAGGCCGCGAAGCCCATCAGAAACTGAAAGATGATCGCCACGATGAGGATCCTGCCGACGCGCCGCATGCTGCGGCCGGGCCCAGAGTAGTCGTCGGCCCGCTGGAGCAAGAACGCGAGGACGCCCACAAGGATCGCGACGAAGATCGCGAACGCGACGTGCGCCCACAGCGCGTGCTGCGAGCCCGTGTGCCGATAGAGCGCGGCGAGCGTGAGCTGCAGCAGCAAGCAGGCGGACGTTGCGACGGCAACGCCTCGCGAGGCGGTCGCGGCGCGTGTCGTATCGATCGGCAGCGAGACCGTCGAACGCCAGCCGATGGTGAGCGAGACGGCGAGCATGACCATCGCGCCGAAGATGAGCTGGGCGAGCACGCCGTGGAAAACGCCGAAGATCGGGTTGATCTCGGTGACGCGGAGTGCACCGAGCATGCCCTGCGTGCAGACCAGCGCGAAGATGCCCGTCGCGTGCCCGCCTGTCGAGCGGCAGACGATGGCGTAGAGCGTCCACGCGAGCAGCGACACGGCGATGAGCCCCAAAAGCGGCAAGCTGATGCCTGGGCCGATCGCGCCGGCGTTGTTGGCGATCGTCGCCGCGAACGCACCGCCGGCGAGCGGGAGCGTGATCAGCAGCGAACGCCAGCCGCCGTGCGCTCGGAGCACGGCGACCGTCAGCACGATCGCGGTGAGCCCGACGAGCGTGCCGAAGAGGCGGTGTGTGTGCTCGAGGAAGATGTACGGGTCGGCCATGAGACCGATCGGGTAGAGGAACATGTTCGAGCCGTAGGTCCCGGGCCAATCCGGGACGGCCATGCCCGCTCCCGCACTGGTGACCGCGCCGCCGACGACGATCAGCGGCACCAGCGTCGCGATCGCGATGCACGCGAATCGGCCGAGCCAGAACCCCTGGTCGCGCCGACGGGTCGGGGCCAGCAGCCTGCCCATGAGGCCGCCGATCAGCCCGGCGCCAACGCAGACGCTCAGAAAGCCGGCCACGATCAGCGGGGCGCTCGGGATGAAGGTCGCGGTGGCGTCGCCGGGCGTGGCCCCGGCGTCTGTGATCTTGGAGCCGAGCAGCATCAGATTGATCAGGCCGGCCGCGAGGCCCGCGATGAGCCCTGCGTGCGGGGCGGATCGCCCGAGGCCACGCGTTCCGAGGCAGACCGCGCCGATGAGGGCCAGAAGCAGCACAGATGCCGATATCGGGGCGGCGACCCGGATCGATGGTAGATGCATAACATACCACAAGATCCACATTGTGACCGCTGTGCCGAACCCGATGACGACGCCGGGCCAGATGATCTGGTGTGATGTGGATTCCTGCCCGACAGGAGAGGCACGATCTGGAAGTTTCTCGTTCGGCACAGTCGAGTTACTCATGGAAATAGACCTCCCCCGATCGGAAATGAGATTCGATCTCAACCCTGCGAGCCGGCAGATCGCGTTGCGGAAGTGTATCCTGTCACGGTACAAATTTCGGTCTGACAAGAATTCGATCGGCGAACGTGACCATGAACCGAAGTCTGTTCGGTCGCAGCAGCACGAGTGGTTGCGGTTCCCGCATCGGACCTCGGAGGCGCGTCTCAAGCGACCTCGCGATCAGCTAGGAGGGTCAGCATTCCATGTCGGTGCTCTTCCCAAGGTGGATGAACGCGTTTCCGACGGTGTCGGCGGGAATCGCCGCGGGCGGGCTGGTGTCCGCGGTGGTCGGCACGTGGTACTGGGCGACGCCTGACTTCTGGGAAGTCGGCTACATGCCCACCCAGCCGGGCGGCGGTTTCAACCACCAGCTCCACTCCGGCAAGCTCGGCATGGACTGCCGGTACTGTCACACCAACGTCGAGGACTCGTACCACTCCAACGTCCCGACGGTTTCGACGTGCATGGGCTGCCACACCGAAGGCAAGCTCGCGCCGGAGTATGACCCGGGCGTCGAGCTCGTCGGCTTTATCCGCGAGGCGTACGCGGAGGACGAGTCGATCCCGTGGCGGAAGGTCCACCACCTGCCGGGCTACGTCGGCCACTTCCCGCATCACATGCACGTACGCGCGGGTGTCAGCTGCTACTCGTGCCACGGCCAGATCGTGGGCATGCCTGTTGTGTACCAGGCCGAGAGCCTCTCGATGGGCTGGTGCCTCGACTGCCACCGCAACCCCGAGGAGCACATCGTGGGCCCGAGCCGCGTGACGGACCTTGTGTGGGTCGAGGAGCACCTGGCCGAGCGTGAGCGGAACCCCGGGAACGCGACGCCCGAGGCGCAGGCGATCATCGACGCGCTGCACGCGAGCAAGGCCGAGGGCGGCCCACAGAACTGCGGGGCGTGCCACCACTGATGCGACCCACGAGCACCGACGGACTGTTGTTTCCCCGCGAAGCACGCACGACAGATACGGAAAGCGACGAATGAGTTCACTCGACCAATGCCCCTCGACGAAAGGAAAGAAGGATCCCAAGGCGGATCCCGCGTCGTCGGTCAACGGCAACAGCCCGCAGGGCAAGGCGATGTGGCGCAGCCTCGACGAGTTCGCGGGCTCGGGCGAGTTCCAGCCGTTTCTCGAGCGCGAGTTCCCGAGCGGCGCGAGCGAGTTGCTCAAGTCGAGCCGTCGGACGTTCATGCAGATCATGGGCGGTGCGGTCGCGCTCGCGGGCGCGGCGACGCTGCCCGGCTGCCGCCGGCCCGACCACAAGATCATGACGTACAGCCGGGAGGTGCCCGAAGAGGTCATCCCGGGCAAGCCGCTGTTCTACGCCAGCGCGATGCCCCTGCCAGGCGGCGGCGCCGAGGGCGTGCTCGTGCGGTCCAACGTCGGGCGTCCGACGTTTGTCGAGGGCAACCCGCGGCACTCGGTGAGCCAGGGCTCGAGCTCGTCGTGGTCGATCGCGTCGATCCTGTCGCTGTACGACCCGGACCGTCTCAAGCAGCCGGTCTTCCGCACCGCGGAGCAGGAGCGGGACGCCACGTGGGACGACTTCCGCGCGTGGTCGGCGGGTCACTTCGCCGAGTTCGACGCGACCAACGGCCAGGGCCTGGTGATCCTCGCCGATCAGATGACAAGCCCGACGCGCGACGCCGTGCGCGACCGCCTCCGCGCTCGCTGGCCGCTCGCGCAGTTCATCGCTTATGACCCCACCGGACGCGACAACAAGGTCAACGGCCTGCGGCTGGCGTTCGGTCAGCCGCACGGCGAGCTGCTGAGCCTCGAAAACGCCGACGTCATTGTGTCGGTCGACGCGGACCCGACGCGGTACGAGTCGGCCAGCCTGAAGAACTCGCGCGGGTTCGGCGCGGCGCGGCGGCTGGACTCGACCAGCGACACGATGTGCCGGATCTACGCGGCCGAGTGCAACTACACACCGCTCGGCGGGATGGCGGATCACCGCGAAGTTGTCGCGCCGTCGAGGCTGCCCGTGGTGGTCGTCGAGATCGCAAAGCGTGTGCTCGCGGCGACGGGCGCCGATGTGGATCTGCTCCGCAGGCTCAACGCGTGGGACGCCCGGGGCGGATCGCCCGTTTCCGTCGAGTGGCTCGACGCGGTCGCCGAGGACCTGGTCGAAGCCGGCGGTCGAGGCGTGCTGATCGCCGGGCAGACGCTGCCCGCCGAGGCGCACGCGCTCGTCGCTGCGGTGAACCGGGCCCTCGGCGCGGTCGACACGACGGTCTCGTACGTCCCGCTCGATCCCGAGGCGGCCAAGGACGGCGTCGGCGAGATCGCCGAGCTGGTCGGCGGCATGCGTCGCGGCCGGGTCAAGACCTGCGTCGTGCTCAACTGCAACCCGTGCTACGACCTGCCGACCGAGCTCGGCTTCGAAGAGGCGTTCAAGGCGGTCAGCAACCGCATCGTGCTCAGCGAGGGTCCGAGCGAGACCGCGGCGCACGCGACGTGGCAGCTCAACGCGGCGACGTATCTCGAGTCGTGGGGCGATGTGGCCGCGGCGGACGGAGGCGTGTCGACGATCCAGCCGCTGATCGCGCCGCTGTACGACGGCGCGCTCAGCGAGATCGAGCTTCTTGCACTGATCGCCGCCGAGCGCGACCCGGCGGAGTTTGATGTGCAGCCCGCCGGCTACGACCTTGTGCGTGATGTGTGGGCGGGCCGGTTCGACTGGAGCGACTTCGAGACGAACTGGAAGCGGACGCTGCAGAACGGTTTCGCGGCCGGCACGGGCTCGTCGGGCACGGAGGGTATCTCGAACGCGTCGGTGCTGTACCGGAACACGGCCGAGCTTCTTGGCAACCTGCGCCCCGGTGCCGAGCCGACCGACGGTGCGCTCGACGTTGTCGTCACGATCAACAACATGTACGACGGCCGGTACGCGAACCTGCCCTGGCTCCAGGAGCTGCCGCAGTTCGGCACGATGGTGTGCTGGGACAACCCGGCGCTGATGAGCCCGCGCACGGCCGAGCGGTTCGGGCTCACGCCCGATCCGTACGAGGTCAAGATCCCGAAGGCCCAGATGGCGACGATCACGGTCGATGGTCGCAGCGTCGATATGCCGGTGTGGATCATGCCGGGCATGGCGGAGAACACCGTCGTGCTCACGCAGGGGTACGGCCGGCGTGTGTGCGGCGTTGTTGGCACGGGCGTCGGCTTTGATGTGCAGCCGATCCGCGATACATCGGGAACCAGGGTTTACACCAACGCCACGGTTTCGCCGGCCCAGGGCAAGTACCCGATCAGCAGCACGCAGAACCACTGGTCGATGGAGAGCCGGACCTCGATCGTGCGGACGGCTGACCTTCCGGCCTACCAGAAGCACGGCGACGAGAAGGTCAAGAAGAAAGACTCCTACGGCGAGTCGTGGAAGATCGGCTTCGGCGAGATGCTCGGCGAGCTTGCGCACACGCCGCCGAACATCTCGATCTACGAGAACCCGTACAACGAGTCGCAGGCGGACGCCGCCGAGGGATCGTGGTACAGCGAGCGGCCGCAGTGGGGCGTGAGCATCGACTTGAGCCTGTGCATGGGCTGCGGGGCGTGCACCGTCGCGTGCCAGAGCGAGAACAACATCCCCAGCGTGGGCAAGACCGAGGTCCGCAAGGGCCGGGAGATGACCTGGCTCCGCGTCGATCGCTACTTCACGGGCGACCCGTACTCTTCTGGGAGTGAGGGGCCCGGCCAGCTGTACCACCAGCCCGTCGCGTGCGTCCACTGCGAGAACGCGCCGTGCGAGACGGTCTGCCCAGTGAACGCGACCGTGCACGGGCCGACCGGCCTGAACTACATGGTCTACAACCGGTGCATCGGTACGCGGTACTGCGCGAACAACTGTCCCTACAAGGTCAGGCGGTTCAACTTCTTCGACTACGGCGTCAAGCGGATCAACGGCGGCTATCGCGATGAGATCCCGGAGGGCACGCCCAAGCCCAACAACATCAACCTGATCCCGCCGCGGCTCCGCGAGAAGCTCGCGGAGATCCAGAAGATGAAGATGAACCCGGACGTGACGGTGCGGAGCCGCGGCGTCATGGAAAAGTGCACGTACTGCATCCAGCGGATCAACGCCGCGCGGTACGAGGCGAAGCTGCAGGACCTCGAGAACATTCCCGACGGGTTCTTCCAGAGCGCGTGCCACTCGGCGTGCGCGACGGGGGCGATCGTTTTCGGCGACATCCTCGACGAGTCGAGCCGCGTGGCGAAGGCCAAGAAGGACGGCCGGGACTACGCGCTGCTCGGCTATCTCAACACCAGGCCCCGCACGACGTACAAGGTCGCCATCGGCAACCCGAACCCGAAGCTACGCGAGCCGGTGGTCGACCCGTTCCATCACCACGACTCCCACGGGGGTGACTCCCACGGGGGTGACTCCCACGGCGGCGATTCCGGGTCGGCCGAAGCAGCCGGCGCTTCGTTCCTCGATCCCTTCAAAAAGAACTCAGACGACGGCTATGCCGTGAGCCTTCGCGTCCTCGGCGCGGCCACCGGAGTGCACGCATGAGCGTGATTAACCCTGACCAGATCGACGCTCAGCGGCTCGCCGGCATGCGGCCGGCCGCCGACCGCGGGGACATTGACCCCGCCCTCGGTGACGGCAGCCTCGTGGACGACCCGGCCCTCCGGCCGCCGCTCGTTCTCAACGGACGCGACTTTCACGACGTGACCGAGATCGTCTGCGGCTATTCGGAAAAGGCGCCGCCGTGGTGGTGGTTCCACGCGCTCGGCGCCGCGGCGACCGTCGCGGGCCTCGCCCAGATCATGATCCTGTATCTGATCATCACGGGTGTCGGCGTCTGGGGCCTGAACAACCAGGTCGACTGGGCGTGGGACATCACGAACTTCGTGTTCTGGATCGGCATCGGTCACGCGGGCACGCTGATCTCGGCGATCCTCTGCCTGCTCAAGCAAGAGTGGCGCACGGCGGTGAACCGCTCGGCCGAGGCGATGACGATTTTCGCCGTGACCTGCGCGGGCATCTTCCCGGGCATCCATGTCGGCCGGGTGTGGTTCGCGTGGATGCTGTTCCCGATCCCGAACTACAACTGGATCTGGCCCAACTTCCGGTCGCCGCTCTTGTGGGACGTCTTCGCCGTGTCGACCTACGCGACCGTATCGACGCTGTTCTGGTACATGGGGCTGATCCCTGACTTCGCGACGCTTCGCGACCGGGCGCACCGGCGTCTGCGGCTCGGCGAGAGCCAGAACATGAAGCTCCGCGTGCCTCTGCCCGTGCCGATCCCGGTCATCACGCTGCCGATCAAGGGCGACATCCTGCGGGCGTACATCTTCGGGTTCCTCGCGCTCGGCTGGCGGTTCAGCGGTCGGCACTGGTACCGCTACGAGAAGGCCTATCTGATCCTCGCCGGCATCTCGACACCGCTCGTGCTCAGCGTGCACTCGATCGTGTCGTTCGACTTCGCGACATCGATCCTGCCCGGCTGGCACACCACGATCTTCCCGCCGTACTTCGTCGCGGGTGCGGTCTTCGGCGGCTTCGCCATGGTGCTGCTGCTGCTGATCCCGCTGCGTGAGCTCTTGCCCAACATGAAGGACCTGCTCACGCTGCGGCACCTCGAGCTCATGGCCAAGATCCTGCTCGTCACGGGCATGATGGTGGGCTTCGCGTACGGCATGGAGTTCTTCATCGCCTGGTACGGCGCGAACCAGTTCGAGTGGTACGCCTTCATCGGCAACCGGGCCAACCCCGAGACTGCGCCGTACTGGTGGGCGTACTACACGATGATCTTCTGCAACGTCGTCACGCCCCAGCTCTTCTGGGTCAAGAAGTTCAGGCAGAACCCGATCATCATCTGGATCGTCGCGCTGTGCGTCACGATCGGCATGTGGTTCGAGCGGTTCGTGATCATCGTGACCAGCCTGCACCGCGCATTCCTTCCGGGCGAGTGGCACATGTTCTACCCGACGCCCGTCGACATCCTGACGTTTGTCGGCTCGTTCGGCATCTTCTTCACGCTGTTCCTGCTCTTCATCCGCTTCATGCCCATCTTCCCGATGGCCGAGCTCAAGGCGGTCATGCCGGGTGCCAGCCCGCACGACCACGCGCATCACCACGACGACGAACACGATGATCCCCACGGTGATCACGGAGACGACTCGCACGGCGAGCCCACCAAGCAGGGAGCCCACTGATGGCCCGTCCGATCTATCAGACCGAGTCCGGCGCGAGGGTCTTCGGCATCCTTGCGCAGTTCGAGAACACGCTGACGCTGTCCAACGCGGCAAAGGCCGTGCGAGACGCGGGGTTCAAGAAGTGGGACACCCACTCGCCCTTCCCGGTGCACGAGATGGAGCACTCGATGGGCATCGCGGGCACGGCGGTTCGCCCGCTGGCCTACGCGATGGGCATGGGAGCACTGACCGGAGCCGTCGGCGGCTATCTTATGCAGTGGTGGATCAACAAGGACTACTTCATCGTCGTGCAGGGCAAGCCGACCGACGCGGCGTGGGAGTCGTTCATCCCCGTGACCTTCGAGCTCGGCATCCTGCTCACCGCGTTCGCGGCGATCTTCGGCATGCTTGCGTTCAACGGTCTGCCCAGGCACCACCACCCGCTGTTCACCAGCGAGCGGTTCCTGAGCACCTCCGACGACGCGTTCTTCATCTCCGTCGAGGCCAAGGACGAAAAGTTCGACCCCGAGTCGACACGGAAGATGCTCGAAGACGCGGGCGCGACGCACATCGAGCTGGTGGAGGAAGGCTGATGGCGATCACGACACGAGCCATCACCGGCATCCTCGCGGCGGCGACGGCCATCGGCCTTGTCGGCGGTCTCGCCGGCTGCCGGGGCGAGCGCAGCGACAAGCCGCCGCGCCAGCTTTTCCCCGACATGGACGATCAGCCTCGCTTCAAGGTCCAGAGGCAGACCGAGTTCTTTGAGGACGGGCGAACGATGCGGCCGATCGTCGAGGGTACGGTCGCGTGGGGCCGCACACCCATCGATGCCGAGAACCCGAAGATCGCCGATACCTCGTGGGCCGAGGAGTTCCGCGTGGAGCGCGCGAGACTGCTCGCCGAAGACGAAGCTATCTACAAGGGCGAGACGGGGCTCGGCGGCGAAGAGATCGACCCTAACCGTTGGGTTGAGCGCATCCCGATCGAGGTCGACCGCGAGCTGCTCGAGCTCGGCCGAAAGAACTTCAACATCTACTGCGCGACGTGCCACGGCTACGAGGGCGACGGCATGGGCACGGTCGGCCAGCGGTGGGCGGGCCAGATCGTCGCGAACTACCACGAAGAGAAGTACAAGGACCCGACGCTCTTCACGGGGCGCGACGGCTACTTCTTCTACGTGGGCCGCCAGGGTCTTTACGACGCGAACGGCGTGCTCCGCATGCCGCCGTTCAAGCAAGCGCTCGACGAGCGTGAGATGTGGGGCGTTGTGGCGTACATCCGCGCGTTGCAGAAGTCGCGTGGCGTGCCGGTTGACAGCGAGTTCGTGCCGGACGCCGAGCGAAACCGGCTGGTGCAGGCCTACCCGCAACTGGTGGAGCCCGCGGCCAGCGACGAGCCGGTGAGCCGGACCGCCGAAGGGGGTGCGCGTTGAGCCAGGCCGCACGATCGGACGGGATTCTGAGCCTCGTGCTCAAGGACCGCAGGCTGAGTGCGAGCAACATCGCGCTCAGCGGCCCAGCGCCGAGCAAGCTCGTGCTGGGGCTTGTCGCCGTGGGCATCGTCGGGCTCGCGGTCACCGGCGTCGGTGCGTCAGTTGTGAGCGTGAAGCACGCGCTCGCGGCGTATCACACCGCCGTGATGGCGGTGCTCGGTATCTGTCTCGGCTCGCTGTTCTGGGTGATGCTCTTTCACATCCTGAACGCGAAATGGCCTATCACGATCCGTCGCCAGATGGAGCACGTGATGCGGGCGATGTGGGTCGTGATGATCCTGTTCCTGCCGCTGCTGATCATTGAGATTCTTGCAGGGGGTCTGCTCTTTAAGTGGATGAACCCCGAGGTCACGGCCGGTGACGCGATCTACGAGCACAAGGCCGCGTACCTGAACGTTCCGTTCTTTGTGATCCGTGCCGTGATGTACTTCGGCATCTGGCTGTTCCTGATCAGCCGGTTCTGGGCGTGGCAGCGCGAGCAGGACGCGACGGGCGATCGCTGGATCTCGTCGAACGCGCGGTTCATGAGCGCTCCCGGGCTGATCTTCTACGCGCTCTCGGTCGCGTTCGCGGGCTTCGACTGGCTGATGACGCTGGATTTCCACTTCTTCAGCACGATGTGGGGCGTCTACTTCTTCGCCGGCGCGGCGTACAGCGCGATGGCGCTGAACATCCTCATGACCAGCCTGCTCAAGGCCGCGGGCAAGCTCGAAGGCGTCGTGACCGAGGAGCACCTGCACGACCAGGGCAAGCTGCTGTTCGGCTTCACCTGCTTCTGGGCGTACATCGCGTTCAGCCAGTACTTCCTGATCTGGTACTCGAACATCCCCGAGGAGACGCGGTACTTCGATTTCCGGCAGGAGTCGTTCCCCATCGCGACCATGACACTCGTGATCGGGCACTTCGTGCTGCCGTTCATTTTCCTGCTGCCCCGGCCGCTCAAGAGGATTCAGGGGTACGTTGCCTTCTTCGCCGGCTGCGCCCTGGCGCTGCACCTCCTCGATATGTGGTGGGTGATCCGGCCCATGGCCGACGCGGCGAAGATGAAGGCCGCGGCTCTTGACGGCGAGGTCGCCTATCCCAAGGGCATCGAGGCCGCCTGGGTCGATCTGGCCGCGATCGTCGGCGTGCTCAGCATCTTTGCGGCCGTTGTTATCCGAAATGTGTTCAGCTCGAACCTCGTCCCGGTAAACGACCCGAGGCTCGGCGAGTGCCTGCACCACAAGAATTACGTCTAAGTCCTATTTGAGAAAGAACTTCAAGCACTTGTGGCAAACCAACGACGACCATCAAGGATACTGTTCAGCGGGAAGAATCCTGTGACACAGCAATGCCGAACCCATCGGTAGCGGAGTAGTCAGTGACGCACAAGGAAACGCCTCATCCCGAGCAGCACACCGACGAGTGGCACACGCACGGTCCGGCCGAGGCCCGGCCGCATGATGCCCACACCCAGCAGATCAATATCCGCATCTTGATGATCTCGTTCGTCCTGATGGTGGTCACGGTGGGGGTGCTGGTGATCGCGATCACGCTGTTCTACCGAAGCACCTCGGCACAGTTGTCTGCCGAGCGGCTCGAGAACGTCACGGGCTGGACCGACGAGTACATCCCGTACCGCACGGCGGCGAAGGAGCAGGTCAACGGGTTCCACGCCGACGATCCGGAGGCCGGCACGGTGCGTATCCCCGTTGAGGTCGCGTACGAGAAGGTCATCAACGCATACGGCGGAGAATAGCTCGACCCAGCAAGCACCCATGACGCGTTTTACCCGCACCATCCTGATCATCGCGCTCTCCGCTTTCGGCGGCTGGGGTGCCGCGCGTGCGCAGGTGCTTAGCAGCGAACCGCCCGAGGCGATCCGTGGCCTCGAGGTGAGCGATAAACTCGGGTTCCGCATCCCGCTGGATGTTCAGGTGTTCGATAGCACCGGGACGACGGTCGAGATCGGTTCATACCTGAACGATCGCAGGCCGACCGTGCTGCTGCTCGTGTACTACGACTGCCCGATGCTCTGCGGGCTGATGCTCGACAAGATGAACGAGGTCATCAACGGCGTCGAGCAGACCGTTGGTGAGGACTACCGCATCCTGGTCGTCAGCTTCGATCACACCAACACCACCGAGATGGCTCGCCAGATGCAGGCGCGGTGGCATCGGGCGTACGATCGCGGCCTCGATGAGCTCGGTCAGGAAAGCTACCTCTTCCACACGGCGACGGCGGCGGAGGCTCGCCGGCTCGCAGACTCGGTGGGCTTCGACTATAGGTTCCAGCCGAAATCGGGCGAGTTCGCGCACCCGTCGGTCATGTACATCCTTACGCCCGACGGCACGCTCTCGAGCTATCTCTCGGGTCTCGACTACGAGCCCAAGCAGCTCAGGCTCGCGCTGATCGACGCCGCCGACAGCAAGATCGCTCGGTCCATCGCCGACTTCTTCTTGCACCTGTGTTTCAGCTTTGATCCGACGGCGGGGGCGTTCACGCTCCAGGCCTTCCGCGTGATGCAGATCGCCGGCGTGCTGAGCATTATCGGCGTGGGCGGGCTGATTGCCGGTCTTCGGGTTGTTGAGATCGTCCGCCGCCGCGCGGCACGCCCCGATTCGACGCGGCTCGCTTCGGCCGAGACGGGTCGAACAAATTCCACCATCACTGGTTCCGCAGCGGGAGCCATGCAGCCATGATGACGATGACACGAATGCCAACCCTTGCGATCCATGACTTTCTGATCGACCTGTTCTTCCGCCGTCCCGCGGATTCTGATGTGGGCGTTGGCTGGGGCACGGACGGCCTGTTCATCTTCATCTGGTGGGTGGGCGTGTTCTTCTTCGTCCTGCTGATGGCGCTGATGGGCTGGTGGGCTTGGAAGTATCGCCGCATCCCGGGCAAGGCCGCGGAGCCGAGCCCGAGCCACAACACGGCGCTCGAGATCACGTGGACGGTCATTCCAACGCTGATCCTCGTGGTAATCTTCTTCTGGGGCTACAACGGCTACCTCCGCGCACAGATGCCCGAGGGCAACGCCGAGCAGATTGACCTCACGGCGTACAAGTGGGGCTGGGGCATGACCTACGACACCGGGCTTGGCGCGGACGAGACCGTGCCGCTCGGGTCGAGCGAGGTGCCGGTGTTCTACATGCCGGAGGACACGCCGGTCCTGCTCAAGATGTCGAGCCAGGACGTGATCCACAGCTTCTGGGTGCCGGACTTCCGGACGAAGCTCGATGTTATACCGAACCGGTTCACGCCATACTCCTTCCGCACACTGCCACTTGAGGACAGCGACAACCGCGTGCAGACACGAACGGTTCAAATCGCGGACAGCGTCCGTGAGAACGTTCGGTATCGGGATCATTGGATCTTCTGCGCCGAGTACTGCGGCGATCTCCACTCCGAGATGGGCGCCATCATGCGTGTCGTCTCGAAAGAAGACTTCGAGTGGTGGAAGAGCGTGCCGCGGTACGGGGCGAGCACCAACCCGGTCGAGGTGGGCGAGAAGGTGTACATCGCGAGCGGCTGCGCGACGTGCCACAGCGTTGACGGCTCGGCGGGCACGGGTCCCACGTGGTACCAGGTGTACAACCGCCCCGTGCCGTTCGCCGACGGCAGCGAGCTGTCACAGGCCGAGATCGACGCCGACCCGCTGGCATGGGACAACTACATCCGCGAATCAATCTTGTACCCGGCTGCGAAGATTCATGCCGGGTACGCGAATCAGATGCCTTCCTACGACGGCCGCCTGAGCGATGTCGAGCTGCGGGGCCTGATCGCGTACATCCGCAGCCTCTCGGGGCTGGACGTTGAGACCGAGAACATTCCGGGGTTCGAGCAGCTGGATGAAGCAGCCGAATCCCCGCAGGCAAGCATCGATGCCCAGACGAACGGGGAGTCCTGAGCGATGACCACTGTTGACCGAGGCCTAGACCATCTCCAGGGCGGCCACGACGAGCACCACGACGTCCCGTATCTGACCGCCAAGGGCGGCCCGATCGCGACGGTCTGGGACTGGATGACCACCGTCGATCACAAGAAAATCGGCGTGATGTATCTGTTCTCTGTGCTGTTCATGTTCTTCCTGGGCGGCGTTGCGGCGCTCATGCTCCGCATCGAGCTCTTTGAGCCGACGCGGCAGACGGCGGCAGGCCTGACCGGCGCGGCGTTCGCGGGTGGCGAGGGCAGCAGTGTCGGCGCCGTCGGCAAGTTTTACAACACCGTCATGACAATGCACGGCGCGATCATGGTCTTCATGTTCATCGTGCCCGGCATCCCCGCGAGCCTGGGCAACTTCTTTCTGCCGTTGCAGCTCGGCGCGAAGGACGTCGCGTTCCCGCGGATGAACCTCGCGTCGTGGTACATCTACGTCTTCGGCTCGTTCTTCGGCGTCTATGTCATCCTGACCGGCGGCGTCGACACCGGCTGGACGTTCTACACGCCGTACTCGACGTCAACGACGGGTCAGCCCCAGGTCATCGCGATGATTCTCGCGGTGTTTGTGCTCGGCTTCAGCTCGATCTTCACCGGCCTGAACTTCATCGTGACGGTGCACAAGCTGCGTGCACCGGGCATGGGCTGGTTCGACATGCCGCTCTTTATCTGGGCGCTGTACGCGACGAGCATCATCCAGGTCCTGGCGACCCCGGTCATCGGCGTGACGTTCTTGCTGCTGCTGTTCGAGCGGCTGTTCCAGATCGGCATCTTTGACCCGGGCCTCGGCGGCGATCCGGTCCTGTTCCAGCACTTCTTCTGGTTCTACAGCCACCCGGTCGTGTACGTGATGATCCTGCCGGCGATGGGCATCATCAGCGAGGTTCTCGCTGTGCACAGCCGGAAGCGGCTGTTCGGCTACAGGGCCATCGCGTTTAGTTCGCTCGCGATCGCCGCCGTGAGCTTCCTCGTGTGGGGTCACCACATGTTCACCAGCCAGGGCGAGCTGGCGGCCACCATCTTCAGTGCGCTGACGTTCCTCGTCGCGATCCCGACTGCGGTGAAGGTGTTCAACTGGATCGCAACGCTGTACAAGGGTTCGATCGCGCTGACGACGCCCATGCTGTACGCGATGCAGTTCTTGTTCCTGTTCTCGATCGGCGGGCTCACGGGCCTTCCGCTCGGTGCACTGTCGACGGACCTGCACCTGCACGACAGCTACTTCGTTGTCGCCCACTTCCATTACGTGATGTTCGGCGGCACCGTGATCGCGTTCCTCGCGGGCATCCACCACTGGTGGCCCAAGATGTTCGGCCGGATGTACAACGAGTTCTGGGCGAAGATCGCGTCGCTGATCGTCTTTGTCGGCTTCAACCTGACGTTCTTCACGCAGTTCTTCCTGGGCACTCAGGGCATGCCGCGTCGCTACGCGAGCTATGTCGACGACTTCCAGCTGCTGCACCAGATCTCGACGGTGGGCTCGTTCATTCTCGCCGCCGGCTTCTTCGTGCACCTGTTCGTGTTCATCCACTCGCTCGTCGTCGGCGAGCGGGCGGGCCAGAACCCGTGGGGCGGCCTGACGCTGGAGTGGGAAACGGACCCCGTGCCGCTCGAGCATAACTTCCGCCACGAGCCGGTCGTAAGGCACGGGCCGTACGACTTCGAGTCCGTGGTCCCGCCCGGCTGCGACGAGAAGGAATTCCCGCTGCCGCCGAAGGACGAGGTGCGGACGATCCACTAGGATAACGGGATCCACTTCCCCGTTTGACACCGAGCGGACGCCCCCCGGTCCGTTGGATGGAAAGAGCTGATGGCGACCATCGATTCGAAAGCCTCTGGCGTGGCCAAGCAGGATCCGCTCTGGAAGCGGTACGCGCCGGGTCATCACTGGAGGAACCAAGACGACGAGTTCGACGGTGCGAAGATCGGCATCTGGCTATTCCTGGCCACCGAGATCCTGCTTTTCTCGGGCCTGTTCTGCGCGTACGCGGTCTTCCGCATGCTCTATCCGGAGTCCATCGCGCAGGGATCGCAGTATCTCGACTGGCGGTTCGGGTTTATCAACACGGTCGTCCTGCTGATCTCGAGCTTCACGATGGCCATGGCGATCCGCGATGTCCAGCTCAACAAGCAGGGCTGGGCGACGATCAACCTTGTGATCACGCTCGTGTGCGCGACCGGCTTCCTGGCGATCAAGTTCGCGTTCGAGTACATCCCGAAGTGGTCCGAAGGCAAGCGGCTCGGCAACCTCTTCAACTACCCGTACGCAACCACCGACCACGAGCACGTGTGGTGGAGCATCTACTACATGTCGACCGGTATCCACGCGACCCATGTCATCATCGGCATGGGGCTGATCGCGTGGCTCATCTACCGCCAGCGCAAGGGTGCCTACGGCCCAACGCACTACACGATGATGGAAGGCGTCGGCCTCTATTGGCACATCGTCGATCTCGTGTGGATCTTCCTGTTCCCGCTTCTGTATCTGGTCCACTGAGGCCGCAGCCCGAGGAGCCCCGATGGCCCACGCCAACCCAGCACACTCCGCTGCGGCAGCGCACGAGGACGCCCACGACCATGACCACGCGCACGGTCATGTCATCGTCCCGTGGTACATCCTGCTTGGCGTGCTGCTCGTGCTGCTCTTTCTGACGGGCCTCACGGTCGCGCAGTCGCAGTTCGAGATCTACGCCGCCGAGGTCTGGGGCTGGCAGATCCCGACATGGGTCAACATCGTTCTCGCCATGTTCATCGCGACGATCAAGGGATCGCTCGTGGCGCTCTACTTCATGCAATTGCGGTACGACAAGGGTGTGAACGCGATGCTGTTCCTGTTTACCATCTTCGCGGTCTGGCTGTTCCTGATGTTCACCATGATCGACCTCAACGGCAGGAGCACGATCACGCAGTGGCGCGGCGGCGAGATCGTCGAGGGCGGCTCAGGCGTGGGGGTCAACCGCGAGGGCTTCGGCGGGGCACCGATCTTCGTGACGGTCCGCGAGAACTACATCGCCGAGAAGGGCCTGACGCAGGACGAGTACGACAAGAAGCTCGCTGCCAAGCACGAGAAGCACGGCTACCACGACAACCCGAACTCCAAGGACCAGTCGCGTGTGCGGACGGGCCTGACGCCCGGGCTCTTCGACGATGGCCCGTGGACCGAGACCGCCAAGTCGGAAGCAAAGGACGAAGCGGACCACTAGCCCGAATCTGGTGGGCGTGCGTGAACGGATCGCATTGCGGGCGCCACCGTGCACGCGGCGGGTTCGGTGCTCGGTTGAGGTGTCTTCCGGGGCCACGTTATGTCACTGATACAACGCCCGATCGCCCTCGCGCTGCTGATGGTGTCCCTCGCGGCATTTCTCGTGAGCGCCTACTTCATGGCCCAGAGGATCGCGAGGTTTAACGAGACCGAGCTGCGACCGCAGGCGTTCTTTCAGCCGGTAAAGCAGACTTCCTTTTCGTTCGCCGGCATCCCTGTCCAGATCCGCACGCTCGACGATGACCCGCTCGCGAGCGGGCTCGACCGGGTCGAGATTCGGTTCGGCGACGAGCGGGTTGTGCTCGACGAGACCGTGCCGGGGGGCGTCGACGACGTGCAGTCGCTCGCCCGCCACGAGGAGTGGCTGCGTGTCTTCCGCTTCGCCCTCGCGAAAGGCAAGTCTGTTGAAGAAGTCGAGGCGGCGATCGAGAACGACTCGATCGATGATCGTCTCGTCGTCGTGCGTCGGGTTCCGCCGCCCGGTGCGAACACGTCCACCTGGGGCGAGGTGTGGGCCAAGGACTGGACGTTCGACTTCTACGAGCTCAAGACCGACGGCACGATCGAGCACCAGAATCTGAAGTACCCATCCGGCCGATCGGGTCACGCCGCGAAGCCCGGCGAGTTGGAGCAGGGCACGTGGCAGTTCGATGCCGCGCTCCAGACCATGCCGAGGCGTCGCGGGCCTAAGCCGCAGTTCACAAACGATGCTGTGCGCGACTTCGGCTGGACGCACGCGGGCGTTGGTTTCTCTGCCGTGCTTGGTTCCGTCGCGGCCGCGTTTCTCTTCGCGCCGCGCCGCGAGGACCGGCGGCTGCCCGAGCGTGAAGATTCCGACGCATCAGGCGAAGACAGCTCGCAGAACGCCGCCGTTACGCCATAGGTCGACGTCGTTCAGGAACTTCGCTAGGACGAGATTCAGAGCGATGATGACGATGAAGCTCGTAACGAACGAGTCGGTCGTCGCCTTGCCCACTCCCTCCGCGCCCGGCTTGCACGTAAAGCCCTTGTAGCACGAGATGAGCCCGATCGCGAAGCCGAAGATCAGGCTCTTGAAGATGCCGTTGAACAGGTCGAACCAGGTGACCAGGGCGGCCGAGTACTGCCAGAACTGATCGCTGTTGGCGTCGTAGATCTTGGTCGTGACGAACCAGCCTCCGACGACGCCGCAGGCGTTGGAGACCGTAACAAGCAGCGGGATCATCAGCACGCACGCGGCGACGCGCGGGCAGACGAGTACGCGAATCGGGTCGCTGCCGAGCGCGCGCATGGCGTCGAGCTGCTCGGTCACACGCATCGAGCCGAGCTCCGCCGTCAGTGAGCAGCCGACGCGCCCAGCCAGGATGACGGCCGCGAGCACAGGCCCGATCTGCTTGGTGAGGCTGATGTTGATCACGCCGCCGAGCCGGGCCTGCTGGCCGATCTGCGCGAACTGCATGTAGCCCTCGATGGCGAGGATCATGCCGATGAACGCGCCCGTGATGGCGAGCACGGGCACGCTCATGGTGCCGATGAAGAAAAGCTGCCGGCCGAGACGGTCCCAGCGTCCCCACGCGCGGAGTGAGCCGAAGCCGCGGATCGTTTCGATCCCGAACTCGACGAATCGGCCGAGGGCCGCAATCGTGGTGATGACGCGATCACCGATGCGACCGATCGCTCGGACGGTCAGCGATTGGCTCACGTCGGTCGTTGCGATGGCGTTGGTCCCGGTGCGAGTGGGGGTGTCTTACTTGGTCGGATCGGTAAACGAGCCCGCGGGGTCGTTGCCGCCCGGCACGACGTCGGCGGTCTCGAACGAGCCCTCATCGGGCTGGAAGAAGATCTCGACGCGGCGGTTCTGCGGCGTGTTGCCGCCGGGGCCGTTGGGCACCGCCGGGCGGAACTCACCCCAGCCCGCGACCATCACGCGCTCGGCAGGCACCCCCAGCGAGGTCAGCGACTGCTTCACCGCGATCGCGCGGTGCACCGAGAGGTGCGTGTTGGTGGGGTGCCGCTGCGCGGTGCCCGAGCTGATCGGCTCCGAGTCGGTGTGCCCGACGATCTGGAGCGTGTAGCTCGCATTCGCGTTGTTCTTGATGACATCGGCGAGGGCCGATAGCGCGTCTCTCGCGTTATCACGAACCTGATCCGAGCCCGAGTTGAAGGTCAGGTCGCTGCGGAAGCGCAGCATGCCGAGGTCAGGGTCGTAGACGATGACGTTCGCGTAGCGTGCAGCGAGGTCCCGCAGCGCCTGGTCGAACTCAGCATCAACGAGCCGGAGAGTCCGGATCTCGGTGTCGATCGATGCGAGCATCTCGTTGGACCTGGCGAGCTGCGCACGCAGGTCGTTGTTCTGCTGCTGCAGGTCGCCGATGGCGCCCTCCGTCTGCGTGTTGCTGCCACGCATGAGGTCGATCGTGTCCTGGAGCATCTCGTTCTCGCGTGCGAGGTTGGTGTTCTGGTCCCGCTGCGCGTCGTAGGCGTCCTGGAGCTGGTCGTACTGCTGCTGGTTGACACACCCGCCGAGGGCCATCAGGACCACCGCACCACCGACCACACCGCTCATCGCACGCTTGACCATCACACACTCCTTCGCTTCTGACCGCCGGCTCTGAGTCGGCGTTGCCGGGTCCCCCGGCCGTCGTCGCCCCACGCTGCGTGAGTCCATCCACATGGCTCGCGTCGGCGCGTGCCGCAGCATATCAGCCGCGCCCGCGTCTCGCTCGCTTCGGGCCCGCGGGCGGCCCATGATTCGCCGTGAATCATTCCTCTCAGATCCTCATCCGCTGCCTCGGCGTCTGCGACGGCACGCTGTCGGTCGCGGGCGACACTCGGCATCCTGCCGCGATGCTCGTCGAGCAGGAGAAAGCGGGCCTGCACGTGCTCGCCTGCGGGTCGGCCGAGTCCATCGAGAGCCACCCCGCGTCGGCATCGATTGCACAGACCATCGATTGCACGGATGCCGTGGTCATGCCGGGCATCATCAACGCCCACACGCACCTGGACCTCACGGTTATCGGGCCTTTGCCGCATGAGCCGAGCGACGGCTTCGTCAATTGGGTGCACCGGATCCGCGAAGGCCGACCTTCCGAGCCCGAGGCGATCACCGCTTCCGTTGAGCAGGGCGTCGCGATGAGCCGGGCGGGCGGCGTCGTTGCAGTGGGGGACATCGCGGGGAACGTCGGCGGGGCGGCGAGCCTCGCGTCGGCGACGGCGCTGCGGCGAACGGGCATGGCCGGCGTGAGCTACATCGAGTTTTTCGCGATCGGCACGACCGAACGCGAGCGGGTTGCCGCGGCCATCGATCTCGTGCGTGAGCATCACCATACCTTCACCGGCCGACACCGCATCGGGCTCCAGCCGCACGCGACCAACACGGTCTCCGCATCGGCGTACCGCCGGGCAATCGAGGCCGCGAAAGACTTGGGCCTGCCGGTCATGACGCATCTCGCAGAGTCGCCCGAAGAGCGCGAGTTCGTTGCTCACGCGTCTGGTCCGCAAAGAGAACTCCTCGAAGGCCTCGGCCTCTGGACGCCGTCCCTCGACGACGAGTTCGGCAACGGCGCATCGCCCGTCGAGCAGCTCGCGCCGGTGCTTGCCGGCTCAAGGACGGCCGCGGTGCATGTTAACCAGTGCACCGATGCCGACCTCGAACGGCTCGTGGCCGCGCAGCTCCCGGTCGTCTACTGCCCGCGGGCGAGCGCGTACTTCGGCGCGGAGCAGCACTTCGGCCCGCACCGCTACCGCGACATGCTTGATGCGGGGCTCACGGTCGCCATCGGGACCGACTCGATCGTGAATCTCCCGGCGGGCACCGACCGCATCTCTCCGCTCGATGACATCCGCCTGTTGAGCAGCCGCGACGGGACGGATGCGGGCACGCTGATCCGGATGATCACATCCAATGCCGCGTCGGTTCTCGGAATCGACCCGGGGGCTGTGTCGATCGCTCCCGGATCGCGCCCGATTGGCGTCGTCGCGGTGGCGGTGGCGGAGCATGAAATCCGGAATCCGGCTGCATCGATTGTCCGTTCAGAATCGGCGCCGCGGTTGCTGTTCGAAGTGTCTGCGGATGTGTTGCCTGAGTAGAATCGTTCTAGTTTGACAGGAACGCCCGCGCGTCTCTGCCGAAGAAACAACGGGCGGTGATCACGGAGAGTGCATGAGCGCCAAGTGGCGTCGAGTTCAGGCTTGGGATCGTGAGAATCTGACGGGTGTCATGACGCCGGTCCGTCTCCTGCTGCACTCGCTGAGCACGATCGCTCTGGCCGTGGTTCTGTTGACTGGCGTAGCGATCTACTCGGTGCTTGCGAGCGTACCGATCGGCCTGCTCGTGCTTGGGCTGACGTGGCTGGTGTACATCGCCTCGCTGCTGCTCGCGGCGGCGGTTCCAGCGGCGCTGTTCGCCGTGCCCACGCACAAGCTTGTCAAGCCCCGGCTCCTACGGTTTGCGATGACGCTCACCGGGCTCATCGGCGGCACGACCATCGGCGTGCTGCTGTGGTCGACCCTCGCGTGGCCCGCGCTGCACTTCGACCCCGCGTATGGAACCGGGCTGCGGCTGTTCCCAGAGTTTGTCGAGACCTACCGGAACATCACACTCCGTCGGCTGCCGATGTTCGAGATGACCGAGCTCGAGTTCTACGCGTGGTGGCCCATGCAGGCGATGCTCGGCTTGTTCGTCATCAACATGATCGTTGCGACGATCCGCCGGATCGAGTTCACGTTCGTCAACCTCGGCGTGCTCACGGTGCACACCGGCATCGTTTTGATCGCCGTCGGGTCGATCTATTACCAGGTGTTCAAGCAGGAGGGCGACACCATCCTCCTCGCCAGCGAGGGGCCCGGGCAGCAGATCACCGGGCCGGCGCAGCAGATGTTCTACGACCGCGAGGACCCGGCGCTGATGGTCTTCGACGGGCGCGGCTGGCGGCAGCTGCCGCTCGCGTACAAGCTGCCCAGGTACAACGACTACGCGCTCGACGCGGGCGTCGAGGAGTCCGCCAAGACATCGCTCGGCTTTGGTGCACCGATCGAGACAGACAGCGACGAGGAACGCACGCTCAACATCGACCTGACCGAGAAGGCCCGGGCCGTGGGTATCATCCCTGACTACGTGAGCCTGCGCATCACCGGCTACGCGACCTATGCGGAGCCTGTGACGGACTGGGTGAACGACGGCACCGTGCGAAACCCGCTGCGGATGGTCTACCTGGTCGATAAGGAGGCGCAGACGAGCCAGGGCGGCGACGGCCGACTCGTCGGCTTCGCGATGCTCCCAAACGATCCAGAGTTCGCGGCTGTCGAGTACGCGGGCGTCGTGGGCGTCGAGTACCACGTCGACATGCCCGAAGAACGCTGGTCGGTGCTCACCACCGAAGCGCCCGGCATGAATCACGCGGTGATTGCAGAGGTCAACGGTCAGACGCTCGTGATCCCCGCCGATCGACCGGGTCGCACGTTCGAACTGGGCGATTGGGAGCTCACGGTCGAAGAGGTGCTGCCGGAGCCGCCCTTCCCGATCGTGACCGACGGCTATCAGGACGCGACGTCGGCGCTCGCGATCGTGCGAGTGACATCGCCCGAGGGCGAGACGGTTCGCCGCTGGGTCTACCACCGTTTCCCGGTCTTGAACCAGGACATCGGCGAGAACAACCTCGAAGACGGCCGGCCCGATCGCAGCGACCCGGACGAGCGGCTCTCGCTCGCGTACATCGATCAGTCCAAGATACAGATCTACGTCAACGAACACAGCGACACCGGGCTGATGGACATCGCCTTCCGCTTCGCCGACGGCATGGACGTCCAGACCGGCATCGAAGCCGGCGCACGCTACCAGACGCCCATCGACCGCATCGCGTTCGACTTTGCCGACCGGTGGGACCGTGCGCGCGAGCTCGAACGGCCCGACTCCGTGCCGCCGATCGACCGCGAGGGCGACTTCATCGGGACGAATGATCGCGCGATGATCGCGGTTGAAGTGTCGACCGACGAGGGCTTTGCGCAGACAGTCTGGCTGCCGTTCGCCCGGTACGCCCACGACGCCGGCACGCGCGGCGGCTCGCAGCGGACGCTCACGCTGCCCGACGGTCGCCCCGTGTCGCTCATGTTCGGCCGGCAGTGGTTCAACCTGCCGGGCTTCCAGCTCAGGCTGATCGATTTCGAGATGATCTCGTACGACCACCGCGGCGCACCGCGCGACTACCAGTCGCTCGTGCGCGTCGAGCCCGCCAGCTCGCAGCCCGCGCTCGACGAGCCGTACGACCACATCACGAAGCTCAACGCGCCGCTGAAAGCCCCGTTCCTCTGGAGCGATGCGCGGGGCATAATCTCAAATGTCGCGGGCGAGCTGGTGAGCCACCTCAGCCCGTACCAGTTCAAGTTCAGCCAGGCCGGCTGGGACCGCTCGGGCTGGGAGGAAACCCAGGCCGAGGTCGACGCGGGTGTCCGCGATCGGCCGACGGTCCGGTTCACGATCCTCGGCGTCGGCAACAACCCGGGCATCCATGTGATCGCCCTCGGCGGCGTGCTGATGGGCCTGGGCATCCCGTGGGCGTTCTACGTGAAGCCGTGGCTCGTCAAACGAAAGAAGCAGCGAATCCAGCAGGAGCGGATACAGCGGAGACGCTCTCCCCGGCTGGAGCCAGTCAGATTCCCGGAACCGGTGGGAGCCGCACCATGACCCGACTCCTGTTCGCCATCCTGAGCCTGTTCGCCGCGGCGACCTCGGCACAGATCGCCGGCAACGAGCACCCCGAGACCAAGCTCGTCACCGACGACCGCGTGATCGTGCACCCGTTCGGCGAGCCGGTCTCTCGCTCGCAGAGCACGGTCGCCAGCAAGCACGCGTTCGCACAAGAGGTCAACCTCGAGCCGCTTCGCGACCTGGCCGTGTTCCACAACGGCCGCGTGAAGATCATCGACACGCTCGCGAACGAGACCGTCCAGCAGCTGACCGGCCGCGACCGGTACTTCGACCTCGGCCAAGAGCTCGAGGACGGCAGGCGCCCCAAGCTCAAGCACAAGGCGCTGTTCACACTCGTCGACCTCGCGATCGACCCGGCGTACTACGTCGACAAGCCGCTGCTGACGATCGGCTACCTGCCGCTTCGCCGCGCGTTTCTCGAGGCCGCGTTCCCCGAGGACCAGGACGAGGTCGAGGCATGGATGAGGCTCACGCGCATCTCCCCGCTGATGAAAGTCCGCATCGGCGATTCGATGTGGGTCAAGTACGAGTCGCAGGAGCCCTACCGCAAGGCGATGAACAACCTCGACCAGCGGCAGCAGCTGTTCGAGAACTCCATCGCCAACTGGCTCTTGGTTGCGCCCGATTCGCCGACCGACACGTGGCACCACATGGGCGAGGAGGGGATGCACCCCGAGTTGATGCCCTTGACGCGCGAGCTGGGCGAGGCATGGCGGGCCGAGGATGCTTCGCGTGTCAACGCCGCTGTTGCAAGTCTCGCCGACCTGCTGCCGACGATCAACGCCGAGCAGTACCCCGAGCAGAAGCGCAAGCTCGAGATCGCGTACAACAAGTCGAACTCGTTCGAGTGGGGCTTCTGGCTCTACGCGTTCTCGCTGGTCGCGCTCATGCTCGCGTTCGGCACGGGCCGACGCTGGCTCGTCGCCATCGGCATCACGCTGCTGCTCTCGGCGATCGTGCTCCACGGCATCGGCTTCACGCTCCGCTGCCTCATCGCCGAGCGGTTCGCGATCCAGAACCAGTTCGAGTCAATGACGGGCCTGAGCTTCTTCGCATCGCTCATCGGCCTCGGCGCGATGCTCAAGACCCGGCAGTGGCTCTTCGGTGCCGCGACCGCGGGTACGGGCTTCCTCGTGCTCGTCACGGCGACGCAGACGGGCATGCCCGGCGAGTCGATCGAGCGCGAGGCCGCGATCCTCAACACCTCCGTGCTGCTCAAGTACCACGTTACGACCGTGCTCGTGTCCTACGGCCTCATCACGCTGGGCTTCATCATCAGCCTCTTCTACCTCGGCACGCACTACATGGCCAAGCTCAAGGGCCCCAAAGACGACCCGGCAGAAGTCACGCAGTTCGCCGCGGCCTCGCTGGGCGACCTGCCCGAAGACGGCGCGGACGACACACTCGACAAACCGAAGCCCAAGGGCGTCGCCCGCACCCTCGCCGACCTCGACACGGCCCACATGACCGTCCTGCAGCTCGCCTTCTGGACGCTCGGCGTGGGCGTCTTGCTCGGCGCCTGGTGGGCCGACCACAGCTGGGGCCGGTGGTGGGCCTTCGACCCCAAGGAAACCTGGGCGCTCGTCACGTGGATCATCTACCTGATCGTGATCCACCTGCGGTTCACGGCAATCAAGAAGAAGGCGCTCACCACCGCGTGGCTCAGCGTCGTCGGCTTCTTCATCATGCTGTGGACGTACTTCGGCGTGAACCTGCTGCTGCCGGGCCTGCACGCGTACGCATGAGCCACCAGCTTCGCACGCCCCGCGAGCCCGGCAGACGCCGCACCGGGCCCGACGTCCTGCTGCCCAACCACTACACGTGGCTGATCTTCGTGGGCATGCTCGATGTGATGCTGACGACGGTGATCATCGGATAGCTCGGAGGCCGCGAGGTCAACCCGCTCGCGCAGTGGTTCATCGAACTCTGCGACGTGTGGGGCCTGCTCATGCTCAAGATCGCGACGCTGCTGGTCGTGATCGTCTCGTGCGAGATCATCGGCCGAACGAGGCTTGACACAGCCAAGACCCTCGCGCGGGTCGGCATCATGATCTCGGCGTTTCCGGTGATCGTGGCGCTGAGTCTGGCGACGAGTGTGTAGGTTTCTCGCACTGTCACTGCATCGCAAGAAGGGCGCGTACCGCGTCGATATCTACATGCGTCGGGATGTCGTAGCGGTGATATCGCGGGCATTCGCGTTTATCATAAACAAGCAGCACGTGAGCATTCCTCACGCAACGCAATACTGCTCGCGTGTGCTCGTCGAGCTGAATCGGCGGATGCTTTGTCCCGTACTGAATGCTCCGCCAACGAATGGTCGTCTTTTCTCCGAACATTCCGCATGCCAACAGAAGTGTGGCGGAGACGGCGAACATAAGTAGACTTGCGGCCGGAAAAAAAAGTGACAAAGCGATTCTCTGTCGAAGCGACAGATACGGATACGGCTCTGTGAAGTACAGATTATCGTTCAATGCGTAGTACATCGGGTTTGCGAGCCACGGCGCGATGGCGCAGCAAAGCAGGAGTATCCAAAATGCCCGACAGTCTGGGCCCTTGGTGAACCGGCGCATCCACTTTCTTGCCGTACGGTGGACATACCAGAACACAGGCAAACGCCAAGAGACTGAATCGGTTGTGTTGGAAGCAGTCGCGGGTTCCATAGGTTTTACCTCGCTGTATTGTACTGAGCAATCACACAGGTGGGGTATGAATAAGCGATATGACTTCAGCCAGAACGCCGACACCCTCGCCCAGTCCCTCCTCGGCTGCACGCTTGTCCGCAAGCTTTCTGACGGCACCCGCCTCGCCGGCGTCATCGTCGAGACCGAGGCCTATCTCGGCGCGATCGACAAGGCCGCCCACTCCAAGGGTGCCCGCCGCACGCCCCGCACCGAACCCATGTTCGGCCCCGGCGGCACGGCCTACGTCTTCCTGATCTACGGCATGCACTGCTGCTTCAACGTCGCGGCCAGCACCGAGGGCGACCCGCAGGCCGTGCTGATCCGGGCGCTCGAACCGACAGAAGGTTCTAGAACCATGCGTGCCATCCGCGCGAAGACGTCGAAGGCAGCGAACCCGGGCAAGCTGCCGGATCACCTGCTCTGCTCGGGGCCTGCGAGGCTCTGCCAGGCGATGGACATCGACCGCCGGTTCTCCGGAATCGATCTGACGGCCTCTGACGACATCTGGATCGAGCCGCGAAGCCGATCGGGCGACAGCGGCGAACCCGATATCGGAACGAGCGTACGGATCGGTGTGGACTACGCCGAGGAATGGGCCGCGGCGGAATTGCGGTACTTCGTGAAAGGTTCCCGGTCCATCAGCGGGCCAAAGGCCTTGAGCCGGTAGGGCCCGGCACTAGACTGTCAAGGAGCGTCGGCCGACGGGCCGATTTCAGGAGTACCCCGGCGAGCTGCCGGATCGAGCAAGCGATGAGCGAGATCCCGACCATCAACTGGCACGAGCTGGCATCGAACGCCGGCGGGTTCAGCCCGCAGGTCTTCGAGTTCATCCGCGAGGGGCTCGAGCACACTTCCCGCACGATCCACGGCCCTGGCGCGACCGGCGATGCCGAGGACGAGTCGCGGCACGTCTCGGGTGCCGACCTGTGCCTGGGTCTGAAAGACCTCGCCATCGAACGCTACGGCCCGCTCGCCCGGACCGTTCTTGAGCACTGGAACGTGCACTCGACCGAGGACTTCGGCCGTCTCGTGTTCGCCCTGATCGACGCGGGCATCCTCCGCAAGACCGACGAGGACAGCTACGACGACTTCGTGGGCGTGTACGACTTCGAAGAAGCCTTCGGCGACGTCGAGCTGATCTGAAGTAACCCCCCCCGGAAGCCTGAGCCTGCGGATCCCACTATCCTGTCGGCATGGCCGAGGGCGACCCCGTCGAAAGCAAGAGCTGGCTGGACAGGCACCTGTGGCAGATCCAGCCGCTGCGTGATATCGGCGTCGTCGCTGCGATCTTCGTTGTGCTTTGGCTCGGGTACAAGCTCAGCGTTGTGACCGTGCCCGTGCTGCTAGCGATCACGCTTGCCTACCTATTCGAGCCCGTGGTCCAGTGGCTCACGAAGCAGCGCGTCTTCGGGCGTCAGGGCGCGGCGGCGTTCATCATCGTCATGCTGGCGCTCGTGACCGTCGTGCCGATCGGAGTGGGGGGCACGTTTGCGGTGTTCCAGGGCGCGAACCTCATCGGCGAGGTCGCGACCGACGCCCAGAACTTCCGCCAGGCAATCGACGAGGAGAGTGAGGACCCTGAGGCCGCGAGACGCCGGGTCTCGGGCCAGCCCTGGACGTGGCTGCTGAGCACGATCGAGAACGAGCGCAAGCGGAAGGCCGAGCTGGCGGAACAGATCAAGGCGCAGCAGCTCGAAGACACCGAGGCGGACGCTGATCCGAACGGTGACTCGGCCGAGCCATTGAGCGATGCGGGCGCACATCTCGATGAGGTCGATGAGCCGATCGCGGATGTGGTCTCCGTGGATTCTGACTCTGTCGTTGATGCAGAGACTTCATTTGACAGTGGCGGTGCGACGCAGCCGGTGTTGGATGGTGATGTGCAAACCACCGAAGGCGAGCCAGTCGCGGCTCAGCCTGCTGACGCCGATGAAGACACCTCGGCCGACGCCGAAAAGCAAGCGGAACAAGATGAAGCCGACGCCGTGGCCGCACGCCTCGCCAGGCTACGCGCCGATCGAGCCCGGCGGATCCAAGAACTCTCCGAGCCCTCCGACATCGAGCGGACCGTCACGCTCGCGACCAGCTTCATCGAGAACAACGCGTCGGCGATATCGACACGGGTGGCCCGCACCGGTGCCGGCGCATTCGAGTCGCTCGTCGGCCTGCTGACCTCGCTGGGCGTGCTCGGCTTCACGCTCTTCCTCACCGGCTTTTTCTTCTTCTTCGCAAGCACGGGCTACGACCGCGTGCTGTCCTTCGGCGAGAGCCTGATCCCCGACAGCCACCGTGATCTCTCCATCCACCTGCTCCAGCGGTTCGACAAGGTCATCTCGGGCTTTATCCGCGGCAGGCTGACCATCGCGTTCATCCAGTCGATCGTGTTCACGATCGCGTACTGGGTGATCGGCGTCCCCGCGCCGCTGCTGCTGGGCGTCGGCGTGGCGCTGCTCTCGATTGTGCCGTACGCGGCGCTCGTCGGCATCCCCGTCTCGATCGTGCTGCTGTGGATCGAGGGCCACACCGGTTTCCGTGGCGAGATCTGGTGGGTCATCGGCGCACCGCTCGCGGTCTACTTCATCGGCCAGGCCCTCGACGACTACGTCTGGACCCCGCTGATCCAGGGCAAGAGCACGGGCATGGACACGCCGACGATCCTGTTCGCCACGCTCGCCGGCGGCGCGCTCCTCGGGATCTACGGCCTGCTACTCGCCATCCCCCTCGCGGCGTGCATCAAGATCCTGCTGCAGGAGATCTTCTGGCCGCGCTTCAAGCAGTGGTCAAAGGGCGAGACGCCCGACTTCCTGCCGATTCCAAAGGAGTGATGCTCAGTCCGTTTCGGCGGCGTACTCACGCGGAAGCGGCAGAACTTCGCCGGCCTGCTGCCAGATCAGCGATTGGATTTTCCACCCACGTTCCGTTTTTATGAGTTGGAAGCTGTTGATGCCCGTCACGGAGGTTGCTTCGCCATCCGTGAATACCGCCCGGTATGTGCTGAAGACATGCGCGATGTGACCAAAGTGTTGAATCGAGCGCCTCGTCTCCGTCTCGACCACGCCAGTCTCGACGAGGAACGGGCCGATCTGCTCGCGGAAGACATCTGGTGTCCACTGCCTCACGACCAGCTCTTCCCCCGGTGCGCTGAAGTAGCCGATCAGCTGCGCTGCATCAGTAAATGCACGCTCGAACCGCTGCCAGTCTCTTGGCACGCCGATCGGCCCAGAGATCGACGCGTACATGGCATCGACCACAGCGCCAATCTCGGCCTCATCCGACGTGGTGATGGTCGACGTGATGTCATCACGTACTTCGTCTGACGGCGTGGAGCGTCCTGGCGCGGGCGTCCCTGCACCCGTAAAGACTGACGCGGCACTCAGTATGAAAAGAGCTGCGATCCGACCCATAACTCCCCCTCCCTTTATTGAAGATTCACCGACGCTTCTTCTTCCGCTGCTTGAATCTCTTCCCACTCGCCGCGGCCTTGGTTGAGCCCTTGGTGTTGAAGCCCGGCATGCCGCCGAGGCCCGGCATCAACCCGCCCATGCCGTCGGCGCCCATCGCCCGGATCGCCTCGGCCTTGCCTGCCCCACCGAGGTTCGCCATCTGCTTGCTCATGCGGTTGACCATGCCGAACTGCTTGACGAGCTGGCTTACCCGCGTCGTCTCGCTGCCCGAGCCCGATGCGATGCGCTTCCGCCGCGAGTTGTCGATCAGGTCGGGCTTGCGGCGCTCGGCCGACGTCATCGAGTTGATCGTCGCCTCGACCTTGTCCAGTTCCTTGTCGTCGATGTTGACGTCCTTCAGCGCCGATCCGACGCCCGGCAGCATGCCGAGCAGCTGCTTCATGGGCCCCATGCGACGCAGCGTTTTGAGCTGCTTGAGGAAGTCGTCCATGCCCATCTCGCCGCGGGCCATTTTCTGCCTCAGGCTCTCGGCCTCTTCCTCGCTGACCTCTTCTTGCGCCTTCTCGACGAGGCTGACAACATCGCCCATGCCCAAGATCCGCCCGGCCATCCGCTCGGCGTGGAACGGCTCGATCGCGTCGAGCTTCTCGCCCGTGCCGATGTAGCGGATCGGCGGGCCGGTGACTTCCTTGACGCTGAGCGCTGCGCCGCCCCGCGTGTCGGAATCGAACTTGGTCAGGATCACGCCATCGATCGAGAGCTGGTCGTGGAACTCCTTCGCGGAGTTCACCGCGTCCTGGCCAGTCATCGCGTCGACGACGAGAAAGACCTGATGCGGCTGGAGCGTCTTATTCACGCGGTTGAGCTCGTCCATGAGCTCGGCGTTGACGTGGAGCCTGCCGGCGGTATCGAGGATGAGCATATCGGCGTCGATGCTCTTGGCGTGCTTGAGCGCGCTTTGGCAGACTTTGACGGCGACGCCCACGGCCTTGCCGTAGGCAGCGACCTTGTCGGGCTCGGCGTAGACCTCGACCGAGCCGGCGCCGCCCACCTCGGTCTGAACCTGAGCTCCGACCGTCTGCAACTGCTCGACCGCCGCGGGACGCTGCAGGTCCGCCGCCGCGAGCACCACTTTCTTGCCCTGCTTCTTGAGCACCGCGGCCAGCTTGCCGCAGGTCGTCGTCTTTCCCGAACCCTGGAGGCCCGACATCATCACGACCGTCGGCCCCGGGCTGACCTCCATAATGCCCGCTGGCTGGCCCTCGCCGCCCAGAAGCTCGACGAGCCTGTTGTGCACGATGCCGATGACTTCCTGGCCCGGCTTGAGGCTCTTGGTCACCTCTTGGCCGACCGCGTCTTCGAGCACGCGGGCGCAGAAAGACTTGGCGACGTCGTAGTGAACGTCGGCCTCGAGCAGCGCCGTCTCAACGTCGGCCATCGCCTCGCGGACGTTGGCTTCGGTGATCTCGGCCTTGCCGGAGAGCTTGCGGAATACGCCGCTGAAGCCGTCGGAGAGTCGTTCGAACATGTGTTGTCGGCGTGACCGCCGTCCTGTCGTTGCAGACAGGGCTGTGACCGCAGCGCCGGAGCCTAGGCGTGCCTTACCGCCGCTTCGAACGCAGCCACTTCGCGAGCTTGGACTTCGACCAGGTGTTGACGCAGCCCTTGGCCGTCAGCCCGCCTCGCCTGCCGGTCATGACGCCGAAACGGATGTTGTCGTAGTCGTCTGCCGCGTGCACATCGCAGTCGATCGCGATCTTGACTCCGGCGTCGACGGCCGCGCGCACGTGGGAGTCGCGCAGGTCGAGCCTCATCCAGTGGCTGTTGATCTCGAGTGCAACATTGTGTTCCTTCGCAGCCGCGATGATCTCATCCATCGCCAGATCGAGCCCGGGCCGGCGATTCACGATCCGCCCGGTCGGATGCCCGATCACATGCACCAGCGGGTGCTCGATCGCCTTGAGCATCCGCTTCGTCCCGGTCTTCCCGTCCTGCGTGAGAGCCGCGTGCGGGCTCGCGACGACGACGTCCAGCTCGGCGAGCACGTCGTCGTCGTAGTCGAGCGAGCCGTCGGCGAAGATGTCGACCTCGGAGCCGCACAGGATCGCGATCTTCGTCCCGAATCGCTCGCGGGCCTCTTCGATCCGTGAACGCTGGTCGCGGAGCCGCTCGACGGTCAGGCCGTTGGCTTGCACGCTCGATCGGCTGTGGTCAGTGACCGTGATCGTATGAAAGCCGCGATCGAGCGCACGCTGCACGAGCTCATCGAGCTCCATCCGACCGTCGGACGCCGTCGTGTGCGCGTGGAGTTCCGCCTTGATGTCGTCGACCTCGATCAGATCTGGTGTAGCACCGAGTTCGAGCTCGCCTGCGTCCTCGCGCAGCTCTGGGGCGATCCACGGCAGCTCAAGTTTCGAGTAGACGTCGGTTTCTTCTTCGCTCGCGATTGGGTCGATTCCGCGAGACTGGGGCGATGCCTCGCCGTCGTCTTCGAACAGCCCGTACTCGTTGAGCGTGAAACCCATCTTGATGGCTCGCTCGCGGAGCCGCACGTTGTGGTCTTTCGATCCCGTGAAGTACATCAGCGCTGCGCCGAAGACCTCGCTCGGCACCGTGCGCAGATCGACGCCGATCGTGCTGCCGTCGAGGTCCTTGGCGATGCTCCACCGCCCCGTATCCGTGGAGACTTTCATTCGGACCGAGCATTTGGTCTCGCCGCGCGCGATGACGTCGGTCACTCCGTCCATCGTGCAGAACGCCTCGCGAACGGCCTCGGAATCGTCGGCGCTCACCAAGATGTCGAGGTCACCGATCGTGTCGCGCCCGCGCCGGAGCGAGCCGGCAGCCTCAATGCGTTTGACGCCCTTGACGCCTGCGAGGTGCTGCTTCACGCGCTCCGCAATCGGCCACGCGACTCCCAGCGGCAGCCGTGCTGTTGACTTAGACGCAAACTCCAGCGCCTTCGTCATGTTGTCGACAGTCTTCTTGCCCATGCGGGGCAGCTCGAGAATGCTGCCGTCATCGATGACACGCCTCAGATCATCGCGGCTCGTGACACCGAGGTCCTTCCAGAGCTGCCGAACGGTCTTCGGGCCGAGGCCCTGGATCTCCATCACGTCGAGGAGCCCCGTGGGGATTTCCGCGATCAGCTCGTCGAGCTCGGCGACGGTGCCGGTGTCTCTGAGCTCGTGGACCTTCTCGGCGACTCCTTTGCCCACGCCATCGATCGCAACGAGTTCGTCGGTATCGAGCGTGGATACATCCCGCGTCTCCTTCTCGATCACGCGCGCGGCCTTCGCGAAAGCGTTCACGCGGAACCGGTTCGCGCCGGTGAGCTCAAGCAGGCGGGCGATGGTTTCGAGACGCTCGGCGAGATCGGTGTTGAAGGCCATAGGCGATGCTACGAATCAGGATCGATCCGTGCCGTCCTCGCCAGAAGCATCGACGCTGATCGATGAGAATTCGGCGTGAATCTGCCGTTCGACCGCACGGACGACCGACTCTCGATCATGCTCCGGAACGAGCGTCAGCACTGCCAGCCATCGCCGGGCAAGATCAGGGCCCACCGGCCTCGTCAGCTCGATCAGCATCTTCACGTGATCGCTCGGCGAGAGCTTCGCCGACTCGGTCTGCGAGTCCGTGATCGGTTCCTTCTCCGTCATCACTGGACGGTACGGCGGCCACACCGCTCAGGTGCGTTTCGAGCTGCTGGACGAAGAGTTCCAGCCGATCGACCCGCTCGGAGAGCCGATCGAGCGTTGCGGCGATCGCGGCCAGCAGTTCCGCCGGGTCGGCCTCGGCGAGGTGATGGGCCCGGACCTCGTCCCGCCGCATGGGCCCGTCGCCCGTTAGCAGCCACTGCGGGTTGATCTGGAGCTGCGAGCAGACCGAGGACACGAAATCGACGCTCGGCGACTGGCCCTGCATGTACCGGCGGACCGTCTCGGGATGGATGCCCGTCGCACGCGAGATCCAGCGGTAGGTCTTGCCCTCGAGCGCGACCTCCAGCCGGCGGTGCATTGGCTTCAATTCAACAATGTTCTCATTTGACATGCAAGACTCCTTTCCTGTGCGTCAACGGGTCAGCGCTTCAAGTGAACGATCTCACGCCTCATCGAGACTAGTGATCCCACATGAAAGCATCATGAAGAGGCATGAGCCTGACAGGACAGGGACATTACCCTACATCACCGAGCCCAATCCAGCCCCCGTGGGTCTTGAGAACGCGTCGACGAAGGATCTGCTCGTTCGGGTGACCGAGCGTTGGCGAGCGGTCCACCCAGTCTCGCGCGTCTCTGCGGGCGAGGGTCAGGAGTTCCGTGTCTCTCGTGAGGTCGGCGACGCGGAACGGAGGCAGGCCCGCCTGCCGAGCACCGAAGATCTCGCCCGGGCCCCGAATCTCAAAATCTCGCTCGGCGATGCGAAATCCGTCGCGAGATTCTGTCAACACCCGCAAACGCTCGGCCCCGTCGGGCGTTTTGGGGTCAGAAACGAGGCAGCACCACGAGGGTTTCGATCCTCTGCCGACCCGGCCGCGCAGCTGGTGAAGCTGAGCCAGCCCGAAGCGGTCGGCCTGCTCGACGACCATGACCGTCGCGTTGGGCACGTCGACGCCGACCTCGATGACGGTTGTCGCAACAAGCACATCGATCAGGCCCCGCCGGAAGCGCTCCATGATGTGCTCGCGGGTCTGCCGCTTGAGCCGCCCGTGCACCGTTGCGATGCGTGCGCTTGCGAGCAGCTTGGTTTCGAGCTCGCGCGTGACCTCGCGGACGCCCACGAGTCCGATCTCGTCGTTCGCATCGATCGCTGGCACGACAACGTACGCCTGATCGCCCGCGTCGATCGCCGATCGCACGCGGTCGTACACCTCGGCCCGGTCGTCGGGCGTTGCGGTCGTGGTCTCGATCGGCTGACGCCCAGGTGGGAGCTGGTCGATCGTTGAGACGTCGAGGTCGCCAAAAAGCGTGAGCGAGAGCGTCCGCGGGATGGGTGTCGCAGTCATCACCACAACGTGCGGCGTGAGGCCGTCCTCGCCCTCGCCCTTGGCGCGCAGCCGAGACCGCTGCTCGACGCCGAAGCGGTGCTGCTCGTCGATGATCGCGACGGCGAGGCTCTTGAACTCCACCGTCTCGGTCAGCAGCGCGTGCGTGCCGATGAGCATGTCGATCTCGCCCGACGCGAGCCGGCGGAGGATCGATGCGCGGTCGGCATCGGTCGCCGCGCCTGTCAACAGCTCAACGGCGGGTCCATCACTCCCGAGCGTGCACGTGATCGACTCGTAGTGCTGCTCGGCGAGGATCTCGGTCGGTGCCATCATCGCCGCCTGCTGGCCCGACTCGACCGCGAGCAGCATCGCGTAGAGCGCGACCATGGTCTTGCCGCTGCCGACGTCGCCCTGGATCATGCGGTTGGTTGGAACGTCGCGAGTCAGGTCGCCCGCGAGTTCTTCGACGACGCGTTTCTGTGCCTTTGTCAGCTCGAACGGCAGCATGTCACGGATGCGCCGGTGCACGGCGTCGCTCGACCGCAGCGCCGGTGCCCGCTGCGTGTCGCGCAGGTGATGCCGTTTCATGGCGACGCCGAGCTGCATGAGCAGCAGCTCGTCGTAGGCCAGCCTGCGCCGGCTGGCGGCGACTTCTTCTTCGTCGGCGGGGTTGTGCTGCATGCGGTACGCTTCGCGCAGGCTCGGCAGGTTGCGTTCCTTGCGCAGCGACTCGGGCAGATGGTCATCGATCAGCGGCAGCGCGACGGGCAGCACCCGCTGCACCGCCAACTCGATCGCTCGGCTCGAGACCCGCTCGCTTGCCGGGTACACGGGTCGCAGCCGGGTCTCGCTCGCGTCGCGCAGTTCGTCGGAAGCGCCGTCGTCGGCGTCGATGATCTCGAAGCGCGGGTTGGCGATCTGGATGCCGTTCTTGAATCGCTTGGCCTTGCCCTGCACGCGGATGTGCTCGCCCGGGTGAAGCTTGCCGCGGAGATAGGGCGCGTTGAACCAGACGAGGTCGAGCCGGCCAGAGCCGTCGTGGAGCACGGCCTCGAACCGCGACCACTTGCCATAGCCCGCGACCCGGCAGGCCGTGATCTCCCCCCGCGCCGACACGGTCGACTCGGGCTCGAGCTCGGCGATGGGCGCCTCGGGCTCTTCGCGCTCGTGGCGGTGGGGCAGATGGGCGACAAGCTGACCGACCGCGCGCAGACCCATGGTCGAGAGATCCCGAGCGAGCCGTTCTGCGATGCCCGGCACGTCGACAAGCGGGGATGTCAGCTGGAGCGCGCTGTCGGGCATCCGTTCAGGCTAGCTCTCGGTTCCGTCGCCGGGCTGCTCTTCGGGCTGCTGGTTCGCTGGGTCGATCTCGCGGAGGTAGGCCCAGCTGTAGATGCCTGTCGAGTGCCCGTCGGAGAACGTGATGCGGATGGCGTAGTTGCCCACGAGCTCCGCGCCCGTTGCGACGACCGAGCCGGTGCCGGCCGCTTCGGGCAGGATCGCGAGCGGGTTCTTGGCCATCTCCTCACGGAGCTGCCGCATGTCGGCCGAGGGCGACATTTTGCGGAGATACGCGACGGAGTAGTAGCTCGCCGAGCCGTCCTGCCATTCGATGGTCAGGCCCCGGTCCTTCTTGAGATCGATGTTGGCCGGCTGGAGGCTGTCCATGCGTGCGTGAGCGTAGGCTCGGCCATGCCCGATGCTTCGCAAGAACCGCTGTTCATCGATCGCGTGTTGGACCGTATCGCTCACGTGGGTGCGCCCGTGTGCGTTGGTCTGGACCCGGTGGTCGATCGGCTGCCCGATTGGGCGCGGGG
>JBCBMF010000001.1:0-62883 GCA_039822905.1 Planctomycetota bacterium | reverse complement strand
GTGTTCAAGGATTTCATGCCGCTGCTTGCGGACCCGGGCGGGCTGGCGCTCGCGGTGGAGATGATGGCGAACCCGTATCGAGGCAAGGGTGTGCAGGTGGTGGTTGGGGCCGAGAGCCGGGGGTTTATCTTCGGGACGGCGATCGCGCAGTCGCTGTCGGCGGGGTTCGTGCCGATCCGCAAGCCGGGCAAGCTGCCGGGGTCGGTGCACGGCGCGGACTACGCGCTCGAGTACGGCGAGGACCGGCTCGAGATTCATACCGATGCGATCGAGCCGGGGACGCGGGTGCTGCTGGTCGATGACCTGCTCGCAACGGGCGGGACGCTCCGCGCGTGCGGCGGGCTGCTTCGCGACAAGGTGGGCGCGCAGATCCTTGGTATCACGGTGCTGATCGAGCTTGAAGCGCTTGGCGGGCGCGAGGGACTCGATCGGTTCGGCGAGTTGCACGCGGTGCTGAGGCTCTAGCAGCGGCGGCGTGCTCGTGAACTCTGCTGTGATGATTCAGCTGTCGTCGCCGTTGAAGTCTTCTACGGTCACGAGCATGTCGGGCTGGGCTGTGGTCGAGCCGGCGACGAGGATGACGGCTGCTGTGCGTGTCATGGCGTCGCGTCACTTTCTGCGGCGGCTGTTGCCGAGCATCACAGTGGCGAGAGCGAAGACGGCACCCGACGCGGGCGTTGGGATCCAGGGGACCTGCTCGAGGCTGACCGAGGGGAAGCCGAAGAAGCTGGTTCCGATCGAGAGTGTTCCAGGATTCCCAGCGATGTCCTGGTAGAGCTCGACGATCCCGAAGGGGCTTCCTGGGCCTTCGAAGAGTGCCGAGTTCTGCCCGACGATGCTGAGGGACAGCTCGGACGCGGGGCCGTCGTAGGTGAACGCAGTGACGAAGAGCGGGTTGGACGCGTCGGGCGTTCCGAAGAACCGGTTCGTGTTGCCGACGAAGGTTGCGGTTGGCCCGTTTGTGAGAACGGGCGCTCCGAGCGATGTGGCGTAGGCCGGGTTGAACGAGAAGAACTCGACGTCTGGGCCGGCTCCTTCGATCTCGACGCCGACGTCGGCCCAGATGGAGGTGATCGATGTCGTACCGCTGGGAAGCGAGCTGAAGAATTCGGCTCCGACGACGAACGTGTTTGGGATGGGTGTCGTGTAGATGTCGACGATCAGGTCCTGACCGGCGGCGGACCCGGCAAGCGCGAGTACGAGGGCTGTGCGTGTCATAGTCTTGTCTCACTTTCTGCGGCGTCGAGCCGCAACAATCACGCTTTGAGCTACGTCAAACGCGGCGGGTCCGGGGCCAGGTCAACTTCGAATAACAAGAGTGATGCTTCACACCTGTGACGAGCCAGCGGAACGCACACGATTCCGTATGGCTCGTGTGGCGACGATCCATGCGGCGGGTGCCGCACCAGATCTCATTGCAGAATCCGAACCCAATCCGGTTGCTCTTTCCACTGCGTGCTTTATGTGCACGCGGTGCTTCCTGTCGAGGCTAACCGATCTGAGCAGCAGGAGAAAGCCGCCGTTTTCCATTTGTCATTCATATCATCAAGGCGAAACAGAGTTGTATTCGCCGGTTTGGGTGGTCTTGCGTTTGGGATCGATGACGGATGGGTCGGCGGCCCGTAACGACAACCGCCCGGCGTAAACCGGGCGGCTGTGAAAGTCGAATTGATGTCACCCGCAGGCGACAGTCGCCGAATTAGCGGCGGCGGCGGACGGCGGCGAGGCCACCGAGGCCGAGCAGTGCGGCAGAGGCCGGTGCCGGAACAATGATAACCTCGAAGCTGGCGTAGGGCTCGCCGGTGTTCGGGTCGACCAGATTACCCAGAGCGTCCTGGAACAGGATGACCTCACCGAACGGCGGCTGATCGAAGATCGCCGAGTTCTGGCCGACGAGGTCGAGCGAGGTCGGGATGCCGTCAGCAGTGAACTCGAGGACCGTGAGCGGGTTGCTGCTGTCGGGCGTGCCGAAGAACGAGTTGGCGTTGCCGACGAAGCCGACCGAGTCGGTGCCGTTGTCGCTAATGACAAACGGACCGAGCGTGGTCGTGTACGCCGGGTTCACGCTGGCGGGGTCGATGTTGATGTTGGAGCCGTTGATGACGAACGACGCGTCGGCCCACACCTGAACGATGGCGTTGGCGCTGACGCTGGCCGGATCAGTGATCTCAGCGGTAACAACCCAGTTGGTGAACGAGTTGTCCGGCGTGTCGACGGTGATGGTCAGGTCCTGAGCGGTCGCCGTCGAAGCGACGCCAGCTGCGGCAATCAAAGCAAGAGTCTTCATTGTCTTTCTCTCCTCAAGGATGAACATTTCCACGATTGCGTCCCGCGAAGAAACACGATCGTGGCGGAGTGTACAGCAACCCGAAATGACAAACAAGAGGTCTGCAACCCGGCTCGAAAAAAGAATTGCGTCAGGATGCTCCATCTTGACACAGTTTGATAGATATTTGATAGGTATCTTTGCCGTGCTTGAGTGCGATTGGGGGCGTGCAACAGGGTACGTCGGGCCGCGCCGAAGACCGTGCATTAAGAAATCAACTTCGCTGCTCAGCGCTGGTTCTGCGGGGACCGTAGCGTCCGATAACTCCAATTATGCGACCGCAGCTCGGACCGTCGCGGGTGATAGAACGCAAAAAGCACAGCCGCCCAACGCGGCGGCTGGGCGGCTGTGAAACCTGTTGCCGTACTTTCGTCGATTAGCGACGGCGGCGGGCGGCGGCGAGACCACCGAGGCCGAGCAGCGCGGCCGAGGCCGGTGCGGGGATCGGGACGATGTTGATGTTGAACGGAGCGTACGGCTCGCCGGTGAGCGGATCGGTCAGGTTGCCGAGGGCGTCCTGGTAAAGGATGACCTCACCGAACGGCGGCTGATCGAAAAGGGCCGAGTTCTGGCCGACGAGCTGGAAGTCTGCAACGGCAGGGGTGTCGGGGGTGCTGCCCGAGCTTGTGGTGAACGTGAGCACGCTGAGCGGGTTGCTGGCGTCGGGCGTTCCAAAGAACGAGTTGGCGTTGCCGACGAACCCGACGCTGTTGGTGCCATCATCGGTGATGACGAATGGGCCAAGCGTGGTGGTGTAGGCCGCGTTCACTGAGCTGTCGTCGATGTCGATGGTGATGCCCGAAGCGGCGGTCACCTGAAACTCCGCATCGGCCCAGACCTGCACGATCGGGTTCGTGCTCAGCTGATCCGGGTTGTTGAGGACGGCGGTGACGTCCCATGTGCCGCCGCCGACACGCTCGACGACGTTGATGGTCAGGTCCTGGGCGGCGGCGGTCGAGGCGACGCCAGCGAAAGCGAGAAGTGCAACGGTCTTCATCTCATGTATCTCCTGCAGATTTGCGGAACGGACGTTTCTTCTGGGCTTTGGCTTCTTGCCGACCACCCGACACCAATGTGCGACCCGTGTGGTGCCGGCTGGCGAGCCCCCACGGAGAGCCATCCGGCTTTCCGGACGGGCCCCGGTAACCGCCGGGACGACGAGAAGCTACACCCGATCGGGAAAGGTGCCAGCAATGTCACAAAAAAGTGCGTGAATCACCGAACCAAACGCGTTGGTCGCGTTTCAGGGGCGATTCTGTGTCGGTGCGGTCGAGCGCCGCGTGAGCGTCTGGAACGTCATGGCGAACGCGTGGCGTTCGTCGGCGGCGTGGTGCTGCGATCGGGCGAGGTCGAAGGTGTCGGCGGGCAGGTCCGGGAAGTGGGTGTCGCCTTCGAGGACGGCGTGGATGGTGGTGAGCTCGAGGCGGTCGGCGATGGGAAGGGCGGCGGTGTAGATCGCGCCGCCGCCGATGATAAAGGCGTCCTTGTCGGGCTCGCGTTCCGCGGCGATCGATCGCGCTTCGTCGATAGATGCCGCGACTTCCACGCCCTCGGCGGACCAGTTGGGCTGGCGGGTGACGACGATGTTGAGGCGACCGGGCAGGACGCCGGCGTCGGTCTCGAAGGTACTTCGCCCGACGATGATGGGGCAACCCATGGTTGTCGCTTTGAAGTGCTTCATGTCGGCGGGGAGCTTCCACGGCATGCCGCCGGCGCGGCCGATGACGCGATTGAGTGTGAGTGCGCTGATGATGGCGAGGGGCATCACTCACGGTAGGGTCAAGACGCCTGCCTTCCCTCTCCCGGCCTCGCTGCGCTCGTCCACCCTCTCCCCGCTGGAGCGAGGGTGCGGATTTAGACGGCGACTGGGGCCTTGATGTGCGGGTGGGGGTCGTAGTTCTGTATGGTGATGTCGTCGTAGGCGAAGGCGAAGAGGTCGGCGACGCTGGGGTTGAGCGTGAGGGTGGGCAGGTCGCGGGGTTCGCGGCTGAGCTGCTCTCGGGCTTGGTCGAGGTGGTTGCCGTAAAGGTGGGCGTCGCCCAGGGTGTGGATGAAGTCGCCGGGGGTCATGCCGACGGTCTGTGCGATCATGTGGGTGAGCAGGGCGTAGCTGGCGATGTTGAAGGGGACGCCCAGGAACACGTCGGCGGAGCGCTGGTAGAGCTGGCAGCTCAGGCGGTCGGGGCCTGCGGTGGTGGGCTCGACGTAGAACTGGAAGAGGCAGTGGCAGGGGGGAAGGGCCATGTCTTCGATCTGGGCGGGATTCCAGGCGGAGACGATGAGGCGTCGGCTGTCGGGGGTTTCCTTCAGCTGGCGGAGAAGGTTCGCGATCTGGTCGATCGACTCGCCGGTCGGGGTTGGCCAGGAGCGCCACTGGTAGCCGTAGACGGGCCCGAGCTCGCCGGTGTCGGGGTCGGCCCACTCGTCCCAGATGCTGACGCCGTTGTCTTGGAGGGGCTTGACGTTGGTGGAGCCAGACAAGAACCAGAGCAGTTCGTGGATGATCGAGCGCGTGTGGAGCTTCTTCGTGGTGACGAGGGGGAAGCCGTTGGCGAGGTTGTAGCGGGACTGGTGGCCGAAGACGGAGAGCGTGCCGGTGCCGGTGCGGTCGGCTTTGGTGACGCCCTGGTCGAGGATGTGTTGGAGCAGGTCGTGGTATTGGTGCATGGGCTCCCTCCGTGGATCAGGGGAGTTTATGGCGGGGATGGCTGTCGGTTGATGGCTAGTCGGCGGGCGGGTAGAGCACCCAGTCGCCGTCGCCCGGGTCGGAGCTTGGTGTGATCGGGACGAAGAACGGTCGTCGACGCTGCCGTTCTGATCCGGTGGCGGCGTAGCGCACGCTGAAGGAGTGGTTGGCCCGGCCGCCGGTGCCGTCGAGGAGTGGGGCACCCTGGTCGTCGTCGGCGTCCTGGCCCACGCTGTAAATGATCAGGGTTTCGCCGAGCGTGAGCATGCGGAGGGGGGTGCCGGGTGCGAACGGGTCCTCGGGCACGGCGAGAAGGTAAGCCGGTACGAGGTTGTCCAAGGACTCTGGGAAGTTTCCGTGCTGGCGTCGATGGGTTTCGGCGGCGAGGGCGGCACGGGTCGCATCGGACATTGCCCTCGATTTGAATACGGTCTCGAGGATCCGGTCGGTCGAGGGGGAGTGGATCGCGGCGACGAAGTAGCGGGTCCTTGCGAAATTGCTGCCGAACCGTTGTGCGAGGCGCTGGTTTGCGGCGATCACATCTGGCATGGCGCTGGGGCCCCGAGCGAGCGCGGCCTCGGCTTGGCTGATCTGATCATCGATGACGTCGAGCTGGGCCTGTCTGTCGGCGACGATCGTCGCGACGAGGGGTGCAAGCAGCTTGGTGCCCGTACCGGGCTGATAGGTATCGGGGACGTAGCCGAAGTCGTTGAACCCCAGGTCGGCGATGATGATGTCGTAGGACTCGTTGGTGAGCCGCCCGTTGCCGCGGCCGTTGTCGGTAAAGGATCGCTGGAGCACGTCGCGGGTGATGAATCGTTCGATTTCGAACCGGACGGTGAGCACGCGGTGGTGCGAGGCGGTGATGGTGTTCGCGAGGCTGCTGAGGTGCTCGGGCGAGAGCACTTCGGGGCGGTCTCGGATGGCTCGGGAGACCTCAGCGCAGGCGAGGCTGTGTATCGCGACGGCTACGAGGTCGCAGATGATGATGCCGTCCTTCGACGCCTGCCGAGCGAGATCGAGTTGTGATTTCGTGCGGGCGACGAAGCGGTCGGCGTCGCCCTCGGCGAGTGCGAGTCTCCCGTCAAACGCGAGCAGCCGCGCGTTCGTGCGCATCCAGCCGAGGTGGGGCAGCAGCACGCTCCAGAGCGGCGGCTGATTGGCGATGTTCTCTGGGAATGGCACGATCTCGGTGAGCCGGTCTTCGGGGTCGACCGTTGCATCGAGGTAGGTTTCGGGTGAGCGAAGGTCGCTCGCGATGGGCGTGCCATGGCCCGGGCGTTCGGCGGCGGAAGCGACGGCGTCGAGGTGCGGCGCGAACTCGCGGAACGCGCGGGCGACGTCGTCGAACATCGGGTGCGATGGGTCGAGGTGCGGGACATCCGCCGCGGGGGATGGCGACCATCTCTGATCTTGCAGTTTCTCGCGCGCCAGCTCGTCGAGCGGGAGCGAGACGTCGTTCCATTTGATCCGAGAGAGCTCGTAGACCTCATAGGGCGGTCGGCCCGGGCCGGCGTCGGGCCAGCGCTCTTCGATCATGGCGGCGTAGTTGGTCGTGATGGTCGGGTCACCGATATGGAAGCAGATCCAGAGCAGGCCGTAGAGCCCGAGCAGGACGACCGGGCTGACGACGGTGATCTTGACAGCGGCGGTCCAGGCCCGGAGGAGCGGGTGGCGCTGGCGTCTACGGGCGCGACGGATGAGCTTGGCTGCGGCGGTCGGGTTGCCGAAGTCGGCGACGATCTGCTCGGGCGATCGCTCGGCGGCGAGGGCGTCGTGGACGTGGTCGATCAGCTCGCGGGCGACGTCGGCCTTCTCGCGGGGCCAGAGGCGGGTGCGTTTGACGACGGTGCGGAGCAGGGCGGCGCAGGGTTCGGGGAGATCGGCCGCAGTGATGCGTTCGTCGGCCTCGCAGGGCATGCGGAGCACGAGCCGGAACGATCGGACGACGGGTGAGCGGTGCTTGATCGAGCTCATGCGAAGCTGACCTTGCTGGGCCCGAGGACGCCGAGGGCGGTGAGCGCGCCCGCGAGGTTGTTCCACTGCTCGGTGTCGGACTGGAGCTTCTTCTTGCCCTTGCCGGTGAGGTGGTAGTACTTGCGTTCGCGGCCGGACTCGGCGGTCTTGCGCTTGGACTCGATGAGGCCCTTGGCCTCGAGGTTGTAGAGCATGGGGTAGAGGGTGGACTGGCCCATGGCGAGGATGCCGCCGGAGCGTGTGTCGAGGGCGTCGACGAGCTGGTAGCCGTACATCTCGCCCCGTTCGAGCAGCTTGAGGACTGCGGTGGGGCCGGCGCCGCGCATCAGTTCGCGTTCGAGCTTCATGGTCGTGCTCCGGGTGTATGTGTGTCACATACTATGCAATATATAGTAAACAAATAAATTGAAGTCTGCAAGAGCCGTCTGGGCGGGACTTCCGGATTTTTCAGCGGGTTTCGACCAGCTCGATGGTGGTCGAGTTGTGGTTGATGCGTCGGCGGTAGGTCAGCTCGACGCGCTGGCCGGGCTGGAGTCCGGTGAGGACGCGGTAGAAGTCGTTGAGGTCTCGGACGGATCGGCCGTTGAGCCCTGTGATGATGTCGCCGGCTCGCAGGCCTGCTCGGCGGGCGTTGTTGTGGATAATCTTGCGGACGACGGGGCCGTCGCCTTGGGCGAGATCGAGCTGGACGCCGATGCCGAGGAGCGGTGGGCGGTTCTGCTCGTAGACCTCGGGGAGGGCGAGGGCCCAGGTTCGCATCTCGCGGTCGAACTCGTCGAGGCGGAGCTTTGTGACGGACTCGATGGCTTCGAGCCCGGTTGGGTCGGCGGTGTAGGACTCGGTGTAGGCGGCATACCAGTCGTCGAGCTGGCCGCGCTCGTGCAGGAACATAAAGACGCAGCGGGCGTAGGCGTAGTTGCGGAGCGGGCGGTTGCGCGTGAAGCGGTCGCGGGTCATGGTCGCGAAGTCGCGGATGCCGGGGAGCTTGTTTTGCGTCGCGAGCCGCTTGATGGAATTGGTTCGCCAGCTTGGGACGGGCTCGTATCGGCCTTGGCGGGTCTGGTCCATGTCCTCGACGAGCGAGGCGAGGCCCTCTTGGATCCAGATGGGGTGGCGCTGGCCCAAACGGTCGGCGGAGCGCCAGTGGAGGACGTGGAAGTACTCGTGGCGGAGCGTTGAGCCGAGGTCGATGGCGACGAGTTCCTTGCGGTCGTGGTCGTAGGCGCCGCCGAGCTGGCTGGTGGCGGAGCGAGGGATGTCGCCGTAGTGCTGCACGGCCCAGCGCTGGAAGTGCTGCTGCGTGGGCAGGACGACGAGGGCCCAGGGGTCGGGGGTGGCGCTGGAGGTGTTGCGGCTGCGGAAGACGTTGCGCTGGGCCCAGTCGGCGACGTCGCGGATGTCTTCGCGGGCCTGGCGGCTTGTGATGGTGTCGAAGGCGGAGGCGTAGGCGAGGCGGAGCTTCTCGTCTTTGGTGTAGTTGTAGCGTGGGCCGTAGGTCCGGCGGGCGTCGGCGATCTGGGTGTCGATGCGGCGGTCGAGGAAGCTAGGCCAGGCTTCGCGGAGTCGCTTGAAGTCGTCGGTACGGCGGTAGGCCCGGAGGTTGTCGTCGGTCTCGATGGTGTGGAAGTTGCTGAAGCCTCGTTCGATGGCGGTGAGGAGGTGGTCAGCAGCGCCGGCGGTGTCGCCGCGCATCGAGCGGGCGCAGGCGAGGTTGTACCAGGGGATGAAGGCGGAGTCGTCCTGCTGGGTCCACTGTGTCCAGAGGCGCTCGGCTTCGTCGTGATCGCCGTTGTTCCAGGCCGCGAGGGCGCGGGCGCTGAGGGGATGCTGGGCGTGGGTTGCGAAGACGAGCAGGCTGACGAGAAGCAGGACGGGGAGCCTCATGCGTCGGTCTCCGATCGCAGCCGATCGATCACGGAACGGATCGCATCGGGGTAGGCGATGCACTCCTGTTCGAACACCCGGGCGGCGAGGGTTTCGGCTGTGTCATCGGGTTTCACGGGGCAGCGGCGTTGCGTGATGATGGGGCCGGTGTCGTATTTGTCGTCGCAGAGGTGGACGGTGCAGCCTGATTCGGTTTCGCCGGCGTCGAGGACGGCCTGGTGGACACGTTCGCCGAACATGCCGGGGCCCCCGAACTTGGGGAGCAGGGCGGGGTGGATGTTAAGGATGCGGCCCTGCCAGCCAGCGGGCACGGGGATGAGGCGGAGGTAGCCGGCGAGGCAGGCGAGGTCGGCGTTGTGCTCGGTGAGGACGGCTGCGAGTCGGTCGGGTGCGAGGTTGCCGGGGAGGACTTTGACGTTGATGCCTCGGGCCTGGCAGCGTTCGACGCCTGGGCAGTCGCGGCTGGCGATGACGAGGGGGATGACGGCGTCGAGATCGCCCCGGTCGACACTGTCTTGGAGGTTGAGGACGGTTCGGCCTCCGCCCGAGATCATGCAGACGAGGCGAGCGGTGGGGGTTGGCATCGGCTTGCCCCCTCGCTCACGCGAGGGGCTCGTCGAGAGGATGCGGGTGAGGGACTAGTTGACTGCTTTGAGGGCCGAGGCTTGGTCGGGCTTGATGGTGAAGAGCTTGTCGAGGTGGGTGAGCTTGAGCATGTCCATGAGGCTTGGGGCGATGTTGTAGACGGCGAGCTTGCCCTTGGACTCTTTGGCGGTGTTGTGGGCGCTGACGAGGACGCCCAGGCCAGCGGAGGCGAGAAAGGTCACCTGGCTCATGTCGATCGCGACGCGCCAGTTGGCCGGGGCGGCCGCTTCTTCGATCTCGCCCGTGATGATCTGGGCCTCTCGGTCGCCGATCTGGGGCGAGAGGATGGTGAGGTTGACCGCCTTGCCGGCGGCTTCTGCTTTGACGAAGCTGGATTCTGCCATATCAGGAGCAGTGTACCGCGGCGGGGGGTCAGTCGGGGATGCCGGGCTCGTGCACGGTGGGGGGGCTGGCGAACGGGATGGGGGTGCCTGCCTCGTTGACCGAGACGAGGGCCATGGTCGCGTGGGTGACGTGGACGGACTCGCCGTTGGCGAATCGCTCGGCGATGACGTCGATGGCGACGCCGACGCTCTTGGTGCCGAGGCGTGTGGTGCTGGTGTAGAAGGAGACGGTGTCGCCGACGTTGATGGGTGCTTTGAAGTCGACCTTGTCCATGGATGCGGTGACCCAGCGGTGGCAGCCGTGGCGTCGGGCCTCGACGAAGCCGGCCTGGTCGATGTAGCTGAGAATCACGCCGCCGAAGATGGTGCCATACTGGTTGGTGTCTTTGGGCATCGCGACGACGCGGAGGGCGAGGCGGTGCTGGTCATCGGCGAGCGGTTCTGGCGTCATGACCGAGGGTAGCGGAGCGAGTCTGGCGGCGGGCGCGGACTTCGTGTGTCTGGGAGCGGCCTTGGAAGCGGGGTGAAGGATGGTCGATGACGCATCGCAGATTGCTCTGGCTGATCCGGGCAGCGTGGAGGACTTCCGCGCGATGGCTGCGGAGGTGCTGATCGATCGATTTGAGATCGGTGTGGATCGGCTCGACCTTCGGGTGTTCGAGGTGCCGTCGGAAGATCTGGATCGGGCGTGGCTTTCGGACGCAGGGGTGGGGCGGTGGCCGATCCGGGTGCTGCTGGGGCATCTGGCCGATGCCGAGATCAGTTTGACGCACAGGATGCGCCGGGTGGTTGCGGAGCCGGGCTGTGAGCTTGGGGTGTGGGACGATCAGGCGTTCATCGATGCCGGGCACTACGGGGTGGTGGCGATGGCGGAGGGTGGTTCGCCGTCGTCTCCCGCGATCGGCGGCGATGTGGCGGTGATCCACACGCTTCGGCGCTGGACGGGGCCCTGGCTGCGGACGATTCCGGAGGCGGCGTGGTCGCGGGGGGGGCTGCATCCCGAGCGTGGGCCGATGTCGCTGCAAGATCTGCTGGCCTACACGACGTGGCACTTGGAGCGGCACGCCTGGTTCTGCAACCTGAAGGTTGCTCGGCTTCTCGCGGGCGGCTGAGCATCGGCTGACAGCACATCTGCGTATCGTTTGGTATGCACCCGCTGTTTGACGATCGCCGGTACCTCATCCCGTTCCGGAGCGGGCTGCTGCCGCAGATCTTTACGGGGACGCTGGTGATCGGCGCGGGTGTCGCGGGGCTGCGGGCGGCGATTGCGGCGGCCGAGCACGGCGAGGTGATCGTGCTCAGCAAGGGCAAGCTGGACCAGTCGAACACGGCGTGGGCGCAGGGCGGCGTGGCCGCGGTGATGGACGACGGGGACACGTTCGAGAGTCACGTCGCCGACACGCACGAGGCGGGGGCGGATCTGTGCGATCCGCTCGCGGTCGAAGCGGTCGTGCGCGGCGGGCCGGGTGAGATGGACCGGCTGGTCGAGTGGGGCATGCGGTTCGACCGTGATGCTTCGGGTGATGTCTCGCTCGGACGCGAGGGCGGGCACCGGGCGTCGCGGATCTTGCATGCGGACGGCGATGGGACCGGGGCCGAGCTTCAGCGGGTGATGATCGAGCGCGCTTCGGCGAGCGAGCGCATCCGCCTGTTTGACGGCTGCTTTGCGCTGGATCTGCTGACGGCGAGCGATGAGCCGGGCGCGAGCGTGCTGGGCGCGGTGACGTGGCACCCGAGGTTTGGGCTTCAGATGATCTGGGCGCGGTCGGTTGTGCTGGCCTCTGGCGGCGCTGGGCGGGTGTACCGCGAGACGACGAACCCAAGAGTGGCGACGGCCGACGGTATCGCGATGGCGTATCGGGTCGGGGCGTCGATCGCGGACATGTGCTTCGTGCAGTTTCACCCGACGGTGCTGTATGTGCCGGGTGCGCCGCGGAGCCTGATCAGCGAGGCGGTGCGGGGCGAGGGGGCGGTGCTGCGTGACGGGTCGGGTGCCGCGTTCATGTCGGGCGTGCACGAGCTTGCGGACCTGGCGCCGCGGGACATCGTGAGCCGGGCGATCGTGGATCGCGTTGCGCGGACGGGCGGGTCGAACGTGTTTCTTGATGCGACGGGCGTGGACGGCTTTGCGCAACGGTTCCCGGGGATCTCGGCGACGCTTGAGCAGTACGGCATCGATGCGACGAAGCAGCCGATCCCGGTGAGCCCGGCGGCGCACTACACGGTGGGCGGCGTGCGGACGGACGAGCTTGGGCGGACGGGCGTGCCGGGGCTCTGGGCGGTCGGCGAGGCGGCGTGCTCGGGACTGCACGGGGCGAATCGGCTGGCGAGCAACTCGCTGCTTGAGGGCCTTGTGATCGGCGCGGCGGCGGGCGATGAAGCGGGCCAGACGGCGGTGGCGATGGGTGTGCAGCCGCCGGCGAGCATCGTGAGTGATATTCGGCCGAGCGACCACGGCGAGCTGGACCTGAGCGATGTGCGGTCGAGCCTGCGGGCGGCGATGTGGCGGAACGTTGGCATCCGGCGGACGGGGTCGAAGCTGCGGGATGCGAGCGAGATGCTCGACTTCTGGGGGCGGTACACGCTGGACAAGATCTTCGACGATCCCGAGGGCTGGGAGGTGCAGAACCTGCTGCTCGTCGCGAGGCTGACGGCGCGTTCGGCGCTGTGGCGTGAAGAGAGCCGGGGCTGCCACGCGCGGGACGACGCGCCGAAGCCGGCCGAGGCGTTTCACGGGCACGACTGCTGGCGACGGGGTGAGGGCGAGTGCGAGTTTGAGCCTGTGGTTGCCGAGGTGCCGGCTTGATGCGGCCGGTGGCGGTGGCGTCGCTCGCTGTGATGGCGGCGGGGTGCGAGACGTACCAGAAGGATGTCGGCGGACGGACGTTCTTTAGCGGGCTCGATGGTGCGGTGGTGCCGGAGCTTGAGGACAGTTCGCCTTCGGGCTTCGAGCAGGTGGACGCGAAGCAGGTCGAGCTGCGCAGCGTCGCGGATGATGGGACGGTGACGCTGCGGGCGCTGACGGGTCAGCATCTGATGCGGCACATCTTCGAGACGCTCCGCGACGAAGAGTCTGACGTGTTCGTGAGCCAGGTATTGAGTGACGCGACGAAGGCGGAGTTTGCTGCCCACGGGCAGACGGCTGACGATGCGTACGCGATGCTTCGGGAGTCGTTACCGGACATCGAGAAGCTGTTCGCGCGGATGCCGATGGGGGAGTACACGCCGAACGCTCGGATCGAGCCGTTGCAGCCCGGCGTTCTGCGTGTGCGGCTGCTCCGGGGCGTGGGGCGTGACCTGCGGTGGCAGGGCTTCGACATGATCATGGAGAGGGGCAATCAGCGTTTGCTGTGGTTCTACTCGGAGGACCGCTCGGTCGGCTGATCGCGGGAGCTACGATTTTGTGTATACAGCGGGCGGGCGTCCGCTTTGAGAGCAAGGAACGCGTGCGATGACCACGATGGACACCGGCATGGGTGAGACGGTTCGGACGGAGCGGGGTTCGGTTCTGGAGCCGACGGATACGTTCTGGAACCGGCACATCGGGCCGAGCGATGACGAAGTGGCGGCGATGCTCAAGCGGCTCGGCGTTGCGACGCTCGATGAGCTGACGGACCAGGTCGTGCCGGCGTCGATCAAGCTGGATCGGGCGCTAGATCTTGGGTCTGATCTGGATCGGCCGCGCGGCGAGCACGAGCTGCTGCAGCACCTAGCCGAGATGGCTTCGCACAACCAGGTGTACAAGAGCTACATCGGGTGCGGGTATCACGGCACGATCACGCCGCCGGTCATTCAGCGGAACATCCTTGAGAACCCGGGGTGGTACACGCAGTACACGCCGTATCAGGCGGAGATCTCGCAGGGTCGGCTCGAGGCGCTGCTCAACTTCCAGACGATGGTCGCGGACCTCACGGGAATGGAGCTGAGCAACGCGTCGCTGCTTGATGAGGCGACGGCGGCGGCGGAAGCGATGGCGATGTGCGTGTCGGTCGCGCGTGGGAAGAAGAACGTGTTCGTCGCGGATGTGTCGTGCCACCCACAGACGCTGGAGGTTGTCGGGACACGTGCGTGGTCGATGGGTGTCGAGCTGCGTGTTGAGGATGTGCGGAACGCCGAGATCGGCGATGATGTGTGCGGCGTGCTCGTGCAGACTCCCGACACGAGCGGGCGGCTGCAGTGCTTCCGCCCGCTCGCGGAGCGTGCGCACGACGCGGGGGCGATGGTTGTTGTTGCGACGGACCTGCTGGCGTTGACGTTGGTGACGCCGCCGGGTGAAATGGGCGCGGACATCGTCGTTGGCAGCGCGCAGCGGTTTGGTGTGCCGATGGGCTTCGGCGGGCCTCACGCGGCGTTTCTTGCGACGGGTGAGAAGCATGTTCGGAAGATGCCGGGCCGGCTGGTTGGTGTGTCGAAGGATGCGCACGGGAACCCGGCGTACCGGCTGACGATCCAGACGCGCGAGCAGCACATCAAGCGGGATCGGGCGACCAGTAACATCTGCACGGCGCAGGCGCTGCTCGCGGTCATGGCGGGGATGTACGGCGTGTATCACGGCCCCGACGGGCTGCGGCGGATCGCGACGCGGGTGCGTGGGCTGACGGTGGCGCTCGCGCAGTCGCTCGTTGAGCTCGGGCATGATCTTGGTCAGGGCGATCCGGAGCTCGCGTTCTTCGACACGCTGCGGGTGCGGCCCTCAAGCGGCGTCGAGAGCGTGCTCAACGAGGCGAGCCGGCTTAGTGTGAACCTGCGTGACTTCGGCGATGGCTCGGTGGGCGTGACGCTCGACGAATCGGTGTCGGCCGACGATGTGCGCGACCTGATCGAGATCTTTGGTGGTGCGCCGGGTGCTGATCTGGACGCGCTGCTCGCGGCGTCGCCGATGCGAGACGTGCCTTCCGCATTTGTGCGGACGAGCGACTTTATGACGCACCCGGTGTTCAACACGCACCACTCGGAGACCGAGCTGCTGCGGTACATGAAGCAGCTTGAGAATCGTGACCTGAGCCTGGCGCACAGCATGATCGCGTTGGGGTCGTGCACGATGAAGCTGAATTCGACGAGCGAGATGCTGCCGGTGACGTGGCCGTCCTTTGGCTCGCTGCACCCGTTCGCGCCGAGGGCGCAGTGGAACGGGTATGCCAGGCTGTTCGATGACCTTGAGAACTGGCTGTCCGAGATCACGGGGTTTGATGCTGTGAGCTTGCAGCCAAACGCCGGTGCGCAGGGTGAGTACGCGGGGCTCTTGGTCATCAAGGCGTACCACGCGTCGCGGGGCGAGACGCACCGCGATGTGTGCCTGATCCCCGAGAACGCGCACGGGACGAACCCGGCGAGCGCGGTGATCGCGGGGATGCGGGTGGTGTCGGTGCGGTCGACCGAGACGGGCGATATCGACATCGAGCATCTGCGGCAGCAGGCCGAGGCCAACAAGGACAGCCTCGCTGCGCTCATGGTCACGTACCCGTCGACGCACGGGGTGTTCGAGACAGGCATCCGCGAGGTCTGCGAGATTGTGCACGAGCACGGCGGGCAGGTGTACATGGACGGCGCGAACATGAACGCCCAGGTTGGGCTGTGCAGGCCCGGCGACATGGGCGCGGACGTGTGCCACCTGAATCTGCACAAGACCTTCTGCATCCCGCACGGGGGCGGCGGGCCCGGCATGGGGCCGATCGGGGTGGCGGCGCATTTGACGCCGTTCCTGATGACGCACGGCGTGCTCGCGCCGGCGAACGCGACGGAGCAGTCGATCGGTGCGATCAGCGCGGCGCCGTATGGCTCGGCGAGTATCCTGCCGATCAGCTGGGTGTACATCGCACTGATGGGCGCGGCGGGACTGCGCAAGGCGACGCAGGTTGCGATCCTGAACGCGAACTACATGGCGGAGCGGTTGAAGGGTCACTACGACGTGCTGTTCACCGGCGAGTCGGGGCGCGTGGCGCACGAGTTCATCATCGATTGCCGGCCGTTCGACAAGACGGCGGGCGTGAAGATTGATGACGTTGCCAAGCGGCTGATCGACTACGGGTTCCACGCGCCGACGATGTCGTGGCCCGTGGCCGGGACGCTGATGATCGAGCCGACCGAGAGCGAGAGCCTCGGTGAGCTCGATCGGTTCTGCGACGCGATGATCGCGATCCGCGAGGAGATCGCCGAGATCGAGCGTGGCGAGGCGGACCGGGATGACAACGTGCTCAAGGGCGCGCCGCACACGATCGCCGCGGTGACCGCCGAGTCGTGGGAGAAGCCGTACAGCCGGGAGCGGGCGGCATATCCGTCGCCCTGGCTTCGCGATGGCAAGTTCTGGTCGAGTGTTGGCCGGGTCGACAACCCGTACGGCGATCGGAACCTGCAGTGCTCTTGCCCGGCTGTGTCGGAGCTGGCGGAGGCTTGAGTTTGCGGTCGCGGTGATCCGCTGGATTTGCCCATCTGTGCAATGGGCTCATCCGCAGCATCAGCTCGACGCCTTCTTTCAGCCCCCTCCGCCTGTTGTCGCGGTGACGGGTTGCTGAGCGACTCCATCGACGGTGCCGATGCCTGTGTCGAGTGTGAAGCTGACGTAGCGTGATGCTCCGAAGCCTGAGGCGGCCTGGTTGCGGCTGGGCCAGAAGCGGTAGCCGTCGATCTGGCGGTGCATGTAGTCGGCGGCCCGGATGATAAGCGTGTTCTGATAGACGCTGATGGTGCCGCCATCGCCGCCATTGCGCTGCCACTGCTCGGTCTCGACGATCGCGGTGATGAGATCGATGATGGCGTCCTTGCGTTCTTCGAGGTCGCGTTCTTCGTCGTCTTGGCCCTGGGTGTCGCCGCCGAAGGGGCTCTGGCCGCCGCCGCCGCCCTGCTGGCTTTGGAGGACGGACTGGAGATCGATCTCGGGTGCGTCCTGGTAGTCGGGCAGGACGAGCAGAAGGTCGGCGATGTCGTAGACCTGGACTCTCTGGCGGCGGTTGAGCGTGCTCTTAAGGCCCGCTTCGATCGCGCCCCAGCTGGTGAGCTGCCAGGTTGCGCCCTCGAAGCTGTCTCGGCCGGCCTGGTCCAGCACGAGCTCAAGGAGGCGGAGGGCCGAGATGTTCTGGACATCGAGCGAGATGGGCGACTCTGGGTCGAGGCCCGCGCCGGTGCGGTCGTCGATGTAGCGGATATCGAGCTGCGCGCCGGTGAAGTCTTCGAGGAATCGCATGACGTCTTGCAGCGGCTGCTCGTCGACGCTGAGCGAAATTGGCCGGAGCATCTTGGCGAGGTTCTCTCGCTTGAGGCGGATGGTGTCGGCGTCGTCCTGCTGCGCGGTTGCGGGGGTTGCAAGGAGCGCGGCGGGCGCCGCGAGCGTGGCGACGCCGATCGCGGTGCTGAGCGCGATCGCGGGCATGCGGCGTGTTTGGATGCGTGGCATGGGTGGCCTCCTCGGCCGGGTTCCGAGCGACCCGGTCCGTCACAGCGTATTAGACGTCTTTGCGGATCATTGGTTCCCGTGCGCGGTCGGATGGGGGTAGGCTGGCGTGATGGCTGGTCAGCGGGTTGCTTTTTTGCGTCATGGCAAGGCGATGGCGGAGTCTCCTTCGGGGTTCGACGCGGATCGGCCGCTCGCGGACCGGGGGCACCGGCAGGCGGCGTGGATGGGGGAGACGCTGCTAGCGGATGGTTTCGGCGAGGCCGTTGTCATTTCGAGCCCGGCCGAGCGGACGTGGACGACGGCGGGCATCGTCGCTGGCGTGCTGGGCAGCCAGGCGGTTCGCGAAGATCGGCTCTTTACTCATTGCGGCGTCGAGGAGCTGTTTGAGGCGGTTGTCGAGCGGGTTGAGAGCCCGAGGCTGATCGTGGTTGGACACAACCCGACAATCTCGCTGGCGGCGTCGGTGTTCACGGCTGGTGTTGGGCCTTGTGCGGTTTCGCTGCGCACGGGTGAGGCGGCGGTGTGCTCGCATAGCGGCTCGATTGAGCCGGGCGCTGGCACGCTCGATGGTGTGCTGCGGCTGAACGCGAAAGATTGAAAGACCCCCGCGCGCGGCACGGGGGTCTGTGAGAGGCGAGGGGGTGCTGCTCCGACCCTAGTTGGTCGATGCGACTTGTTTAGCGGCGACGGCCTGCGGCGGCGAATCCGCCGAACGCGAGCACGACCGCGGTTGCTGGTGATGGGATCGAGTTGACCGAGATGCTGAAGTTGCCGCTGACTTCGTCGGTGGCGGAGATGCTGAAGTTTGAGGTGAACTGGAAGCTATCGACCGCTTGGCCGAGGATGACCGCCCCCGAGCTCTCCGACGTGCTCGGCGAGGCGAAGCTTCCGCCGGTAAAGCCTGTCGCGAGGCTGTCGAAGAGTGTGCCGGTGCTGGTATCGCCGTTGACGAAGAAATCGGTGAGCGTTGGCCCGCCCGAGACGGTGACGCCGTCGCCGTTGTCATCCGACGCGGTGTAGGCCGCGTTTGCGAGAACGGTTGGGGTCGGTCCGAAGGCCGAGGGGAGCGTGACGAACGTCGAGAGCACCTCGACGGTTGTGTCGAGCTCTCCGGCGCTCATCACGAAGTTGACGACGGCGAGCCCGTCGCCGTTGGATGTTGTGATGTCGTCGTCGACAGCGACGACGTTGACGGCGTTGATGGTCGCGATGACGTTGCCGCCGCCGTCGGTGATGTCCTGCGGGAACAGCGGGCCGAAGGCGGCGGAGCTGTAGGTGAGACCGCCGTTTGGCAACGGGAAGGCCTGCGCGAGATCGGCGGTGAAGGTGCCGGTGCCGAGCGCGTTGCTGACGTTGATTGTGACGATGGGATCGCTGAACTGCGCACCGGCACCCGCCGCGAGAACACAGGCCGCGATGGAAGAAATCTGGGTCTTCATACGTGCCTCCTGGGGGCGGCTCGGTTGCCGCCTCCCGGCAAGGTCTGTTGAATGTCGCCGTCCGCGGTTGGTACGGCCCGTTCAGCGGCGGCGCCGGGCCGCGGCGAGTCCGCCCAAGCCGAGGATTGCCGCCGATGCGGGGGCTGGGATGACGGTGAATGTGCTGGTGCCGGTCGCGGAATCGAACCCGGACAGCGAGAAATTCCAGCTCGCGCTGATCGAGGAGACGTCGACGCCTGCCGGGAGGAACGCACCGGTGTCGGCGTTGAAATCGAGTGTTCCGGTGCCCGATGGCACGGAGAGCGGCGAGCCGGCGGGGAAGAGGCTCGAGAAGACCGAGCCGCCGTTTACGAGGGCCTGGTAGCCGCCGCCGGCGGCAGGTGTGAGTGCGGCGCCGTCGTTCAAGACGTCGACGAGGGTCACGGCTGCGCTAGCGAACCCGAGAGCGTCTGCGGCCTGGATGGTGCTAAAGCTCACGGCGGCCGAGTTAATCTGGAAGCTCGCGTTCTGTGTTGAGGCGAACACGCTGAAGTCCGCTACGACGGACTGGCCGCCGATTGCACCACGACTTTCCCCGTTGGTGGTCACCAGCACGCTTGCGGAGGCAACGCCGCCGATGCCTGCGAAGTCAAGCTGATCCGGCAGAGTCCACTCGATCGTGTCGCCGGCACCGGCGCTTGCATCGACCGTGTATGTCCGGGTCTGGCTCGCACCGGTGACGTCGTTGGTGGCGACGACCTCAAAGATGATCAGATCGACGACGTCTGCGGTCGCGGAGCCCGCGAACGCGACAATACTGGCCGCTGCTGCTGTACGAAGCATGTCTCGTCTCTCCCTGAGCGCTCGCGGTGCACCTGCGAAGAACATCGGAGCGGGGTGTCTCTCTGCACCGCCCGCGAAGGCGGCCCACCCGAGTGTGACGGGGCGGACCGGCCGTGTCAATGGGTGCGGATAACTTCTGTCCCCGAAAGGTGGGGTTTGTGATCCACCCGCTTTGGATGCTGCGGGAGTTTCCGGGTTCCGATTGCGGCTACTTCGGACCTGAGTTCAAAGCTTGCGAAAGAACCCGAACAGATGGTCTTTCGGTCCGATCACTGGCGTTGCGTGGCCCGATGAATTAAGCTGTCTCGACAGGTGGTGCCCTGCATCACTTGGGAGGAGAGAGATCTATGAGCACTTCCGCAGCACGCTCGGCTGTCTTTGTGGCCTCTGTGAGTATGTCTGTCGGTTCTGCCGTGTCCCAGTCGTGGACTGCTCTGGCAATCGATGAGGATGCTGTCGCGGCCGGAGCTGTTCCTGGCGCGTTTGTGATCCGCGTGGCTGCGTCTGCGGCGGTTGCAGATGGCGACGGTCAGGGCTTGGTGGCTGGTCTCCCGTCGGTTTCCCAATCTCGGCCGGTCGCGGGCGGCTTGATGATGGACGGTGCCGAATACCACGTGGTCCGGGTTGATGATCACGATGATCTCGGCCATCTCGAAGCAGCAATCGCGTCGCACAGCGGGCTGTCCATGATGCCGGTCGTTGCCGGTGAGGCGACAACAAGCGATGACCTCGGGCTGCCGAACGACCCGTTTGTTGCCGAGCAGTATGCGATTCTGAACCGGGGCCAGGTCGTCGCCGGGGTGGCAGGGGTCTCGGGGGCGGACGTGCGTGCTGCTGCGGCGTGGGAGCTCCAGCGAGGGTCGGCACAGGTACGGGTCGCTGTCATCGACTCGGGTGTGTCGGCGACGCATCCTGATCTGGTATCGAAGCTTGATGACGGCGTCAACATCACAGGCGGCGCGACGGATGACACCGATGCGCCGTACAACACCCACGGCACGCACATCGCGGGAATCGTCGCGGCGTCGACGAATAACTCAGAGGGCGTGGTCGGGGTGAGCTGGGGATCGCGGCTTGTGCCGATCAAGGCGGCAAACCCGCTCGGGTTCACGTCCGACGTCTGGCTCGCGGAGGGCCTGCTCTGGGCGGCGGACAACGGCGTCGATGTCGCGGTGATGTCGTTCGGGCTGTCGAACTACAGCGACGTGCTCGCCGACGCTGTGCGGTATGCGCACGATCGGGGTGTGATCGTGGTGGCTTCCTCAGGTAACACCGGCGCGCTTGGTGTTCTGTACCCGGCCGCCTACCCCGAGGTGATCGCGGTTGGTGCGACGGACAACAACGACATGTGGGCTCCCTTTTCAACGGCCGGTCCTGAGGTTGAGTTTGTTGCGCCAGGAGTTGACATCTTCTCGACGACGCACACTGTCTTTGACCCGGATACCTACGGGTTCTCGTCGGGGACCTCGGTTTCGACACCGATCGTTGCCGGTGTCGCGGCTCTGCTGCGTTCGGCGGATCCGGATGTGAGCCTCGAGGAGGTCCGCAGGATTCTTGCCGCGACGGCGAGGGACCTCGGCGATCTCGGGCGTGACGACTTGTACGGCTTCGGTCGTGTGAACGCCCAGCGGGCGCTGCAGGAGATCCTCGGCATTCAGTGGTGTTACGCGGACGTCGACGGCAGCGGGGTTATCCGGCCCACCGACTTCTCGGTTTGGGTTTCGATGTATCCGACCGGCGATCCGCGGGCTGACCAAAACCGGGACGGCGTTGTCACACCGGCGGACTTCAACGCGTTCTTTTTGAATTACATGGGGACGCAGGGCGACTGCTTCTCCGACTGATGCTCGGGTCTCAAGTGCGGTTGAGGACCCCCGTTCGGCCTCTCGCGTGGCCGTTGCTCACCCGAGGTCCCGAAACGAAATGTGGGCGGCGGCTGAAGACGCGTCTGCCGAACGTCGATAGTCCGATCTGAGACAAAGGAGTCTCGGGTCGGGGGTTGTCATGGCGAACGCATCTGGGGACACGGGTCCGATCCGAAGCGAGTTTGCGGGCGATCCTGACATGCTGGAGCTCGTGCAGACGTTCGTGGACGAGCTGCCGGTCCGTGCTGCGCAGCTTACCGCTTCTCTGGAGGCGGGCGACCGGGACGGGCTGATCCGGCTCGCGCATCAGCTCAGCGGATCGTGCGGCGGTTATGGGTTCGCGTCAATTGGCGACCACGCCCGTCGGCTCGAGCGTGAGTTAAACGAATCGGATTTGAGCGGCACGCTCGCGGAGGTCCGCGAGCAGGTCGATGAGCTTGTGGCACTGTGTGGTCGCGTCGTGGTGTAAGGCGAGGCTCCCTGCAAGGAATGCTGTGGGATGGATGAGACCGGCAACAACGCAGTCGACTCGGCCCGGCACCGGGTCCTCATCACCGACGATGCGCAGGACGTGCACCGCTTGCTGGGCGCGAGGCTCAAGCAGGAGCGGCTTGAGTTCTTGAATGCGCTCGACGGCGAGGCGGCTCTCGAACTCGCCCGGGCGGAGCAGCCGAGCCTTGTGCTGCTCGATCTCGACATGCCCGGCATGGATGGCTTTGAGGTGCTCAGGCACCTGAAGGCGACGGATGAGACGCACGACATCCCCGTGATCGTTCTCAGCGGTCTGCAGAGCCCGGCAGACAAGGTGACCGCGTTTGATCTCGGTGCTGTGGACTACGTCACCAAGCCGTTCGATCTCATGGAGCTTCGCGTTCGTGTGCGTTCGGCTTTGCGGATGGCAGACCTGGTTGCCATGCTCGCGCAGCGTGCGCACATCGATGGGCTGACGGGGCTTTACAACCGCGTCGCGTTCGAGGAGCGGTGGGGGCAGTCGACGGCGGAGAACCAGCGGCACGGGAAGCCGTTGTCTCTGGCGATCTTTGACCTCGACCACTTCAAATCGATCAACGACACGTACGGCCATCCGGCGGGCGATGAGGCGTTGCGGACGTTCGGGCGTCTGCTCCAGCGCGAGTGCCGACAGTCGGACGTGCCCTGCCGGTTCGGCGGCGAAGAGTTCGTCATGATCATGCCCGAGACGGGGCCCGATGATGCGGCGAACGTCTGCAACCGCATCCGCGAAGAGCTCGCAAAGATCGAGTGGCCTGCGCACCCGGAGCGTGCGGTGACGGTCTCGGTCGGCGTGCTCGGCGCGACGAGCCCAGCGACGATCTCGCCGGCGGACTGGATCCAGGCGACGGACGAGATGCTGTACGCCGCGAAGAACGGCGGCCGGAACCGCGTGATGACATCGCGTGCGGACAAGGCCGATCAGAAGCTCCGCTCGGCGAGCTGAGCGTCTCACTTCAACTCGAATCAGATCGGTACGGCGATGGCGGCGTAGAGGCCGACGGCGTCGCGCGCCGGGTTTCGCGCTTCGCCGTTGAGTCGTGCGTTCGAGATGTGGTGCCAGTGGATGCCAAGCATGAGCCGGGTGTCTCGGTCGTCGATGCGCATGGAGGTGCCGACGCCGATGCGTGGCATGAGGCCGAACGATGTGCCGTCGTCGGGAACGTTGTCGGCGGCGATGAACAGTCCGATGCCGCCCTCGGCGAAGAGGCTCCACGTCGGCTGCTGATAGAAGTGGTAGCGGACGACGAGGCTTGAGGCGACGCCCCAGGTGTCGTCGTCCTGGAAGATCCACCAGCCGGCGAGCTCGGCGCCGATCTCGACGTCGTCGACGACGAACCAGGTCTGCTGCGCGAAGAGGCTGACGTCGGTGTTCTCCTCGAAGTCCTGAGCGCCACGGATGCCGGCGATGAAGCGCGTGGTGCCGGCCACGCCAAAGGTTGGGGGGCGCGGTTCGGCATCGTCGGCAATCGGTGCGAGGCGTGTCAGCAGCGAGGCGCGATGGCCGTTGTCGGCGAGCGATGCCCCGGCGACCGTTGAAGAGAAAAGGAGGGCGATGGCGGCGGGGGCTCGCATGGCTCTACCGTACACCGCTGGGCGGCGGGCTGCCGGGAGGGTGCGATGGATCCGGAACGTGTGCAGAAAGTTGAAGAAGCGGTGTCGTTCGCCGAGCAGCGATCGGATGATCTCGATTCGGCGATTCGTGATGTGGCGGATCGGTTGGCGAAGCTCGTTGGTCGGCTCGAGCGGCTGGAGAGCCGGATGAATGCGCTTGAGACTTCTGGCGACGACGGCGAGGACGAGCCTCGCGACATCGTGGACGAGCGGCCTCCGCACTCGGGGAAGCTGCCGGGGGGTCGCTAGCCGAGCAGGCTTTCGCCGGTCATGTCGGCGGGTTTGTCGACGCCCATCATGTCGAGCATGGTCGGGAAGATGTCTGCGAGCCGGCCGCCTTCTCGGAGCGATGCGGACTTGAAGTTGTCGCCGACGACGATCAGCGGGACGGTGTACAGCGTGTGTGCCGTGTGCGGCGATTCGGTCTCGGGGTTGAACATCTGCTCGGCGTTGCCGTGGTCGGCGGTGACGATGAGTGAGCCGCCGCGGGCGAGGGTCTTGTCGACGATCTCGCCTGTAAGGGCGTCAACGGTCTCGCAGGCCTTGATCGCGGCCTCGAGCGAGCCGGTGTGGCCAACCATGTCGCCGTTGGCGAAGTTGACGACGATGACATCTTCGCAGTCGTCGGCTTCGAGCCTCCTCAGCACGGCATCGGCGACGCCTCGCGCGGACATCTCGGGCTGCAGGTCGTAGGTCGCGACCTTCGGGCTCTGGATGATCTCGCGGCGTTCGCCTTCGAACGGCTCGTCGCGGTAGTCGTTGAAGAAGAACGTGACATGCGGGTACTTCTCGGTTTCGGCGCAGCGGAACTGCGTGAGGCCGAGCTTGGAGAGGTACTCGCCGCCGATGTCGTTCATCTTGGGGGGCTTGGGGAAGGCGACCTCGGCGAGCTCTGCGAGACGTTCGGAATACGGCGTCATGATGACGAAGTCGAGGTCGAGCTTGTCTCCTCGATCGAAGCCGAGCTTGCCCGAGTCGGGGGAGGGCTTGAGCTCGTCGGAGCCCAGGAAGTCGGGCATGAGGAAGGCGGAGCAGATCTCGCGGGGTCGGTCGCCGCGGTAGTTGTAGAAGATGACGGCGTCGCCGTTCTTGATGCGCGATTCGGCTGCGTTTCCAACCGTGCGCGGCTCGACGAACTCGTCGCCGACGAGTCCCGGCGTGGGCAAGTCGTAGTAGTCCTGAATGGCGGCGATTGCCGAGTCGAAGCTTGGTACGTCGTGGGTGCCGACGAGCAGGTTGTACGCTTTTTGCACGCGTTCCCAGCGGTTGTCGCGGTCCATGGCCCAGTAGCGGCCGACGACCGACGCGACTTGGCCGACGCCGATCTTGGCGCACATCGATTCGACTTCCTTGGCGTAGCCCTTGCCGGTGAAGGGGCCGGTGTCTCGGCCGTCGGTGAAGAGGTGGATGAAGACGTTCAAGAATTCGCGGTCTTTGCAGTGGTTGAGGATGGCGTAGAGGTGGACGAGCTGGCCGTGGACGCCGGCGTCGGAGCAGATGCCCATGAGGTGGAGGGCGGCGCCGCGTTCCTTTGCTGCGAGGATGGCGTCGTCGATGGCGTCGACCTCGTCGAGGCGGTTCTCGCGGCAGACCTTGGTGATGCGGACGGCGTCCTGGTCGACGACCCGGCCGGCCCCGATGTTCTGGTGGCCGACCTCGGAGTTGCCCATGGTCTCGTCGGTGAGGCCGACGTCTTCGCCGCTGGTGGCGACGAGGGTGGTGGGGCACTCGGCCATCAGTCGGTCGGCGACGGGGGTGCTGGCGAGCTTGATGGCGTTGAAGGCGTCGTGCTCGGGGTTGGGGTTGTGGCCCCAGCCGTCGCGGATGATGAGGACAAGGGGGGTGTTGGCGGGTTTGAAGTTGGGATTGGCGGCGGGGTTCTCGGTCATGGGCGACTGTAGCGGGCGATGTTGGGCGACTTTGGGTCGACGGGGGGTGCTGGTTTCTTCAGTTGACACGGCAGGAGGGTGATAGTATGTTAGCACTAACTATATGTGATGGCCGGTGATCGGCTGGTTGCGAGCCGGGGTGTCGAGCGGAAGCTCAGGAGCAGCAGGGGGGTTGAGGATGAGCCGAGCAGCGAAGCGAAAGGCAGGGCGGCGGGTGCACGTGGGAGTGGCGGCGGCGGTCGTTGGGCTGGCGGCGGCTGGGTCGATCGGGTGCACGTGCTACGGCGGGCGGTACCACTCGAACTCGTCGTACGGCTCGTCCTACTCCGGCGCGGTTCGGAGCTACTCCGGCGGTGCCGAGGGCGGGATCGTGCTCGGTGTTCTGGCGTTGTTCTATATCATCGCGGACGCGTGCGGCTGATCCAGGCGGCGATTTGCGTCATCGATCGCGGGCGCGGGTGTCAGGGGTTGACATCTGTCATCGATTTAGTATGTTAGCACTAACTCTTCGAGACTTGAGTGCCGATCCCGCTTGGGGGTGGGGCGGCTTGTTCGAAAGGGACATGGGATGCGACGGAAGCTTCGGATGACGGCGGTTTTGGCGTTCTGCGGCCTTGGCCTCGCGGCGGGCGGCTGTGCGTACCACGCTGGTGGGTACGGCGGATATGGGTATCACGGCGGTGGCTACTGCGGGCCGAGCCCGGCGGCGGCAGTGGTTGTGGGGACCGCAGCGCTGTTCTATGCCATTGGGAGCTCGTGCCGGTACTGATCACCCGGAATCGGGTGATCAGCTGAGGCGGGTGATCAGCTTAGGTGCGTCAGCAGGTTGTCGACCGTCATCGCTTCGGGGATGTCGCGTTTTTCGACCCACTTGACGGTGCCTTGGCCGTCGTCGGACTGGCCGATGAGGACGGTGCCTCGGCCGGCGATGTTGAGGTCGGGCCAGTAGAAGCCGTAGGCCTTGCAGACGTCGCGGTGCATGTCGGCGAGCAGGGTCTGCTTGAGGCCGAGGCTCTGTGCCCAGGCCTCGTGGACGAAGAAGCTGTCGCAGCTGACGCCGACGACCTGGGCGCCGGAGCCGGCTAGCTTGTCCATCTCGTCGGTGATGCACTTCATCTCGGTTGAGCAGACGGGGCTGAAGTCCATAGGGTAGAAACAGAGCGCGACGTCACCCTTCTTGACCGCGTCGGCGAGGGTCCAGTCCTCTTTGTCCTGTGCTTTGAGCGTGAAGTTCGGGGCGGCTTCGCCGACGGCGATGGGGCTGGTGGGGTCGGTGCGGGGTGTTGGTGTGTCGGCTGCCATCGTGGTCGCTCCTGCGTGTGTTGTGGATATCGCCGGGCTTCGGCGGATTGGCGTACTGTACGACATGCGTCGTCGCATGGAGGCGGCGCGTGGATCGGAACGCGTGCGGAGCACCGCGGATGACTGAGACACAGGCGGAGCCGACGATGTCGTTGATCGAGCGGTATGAGTCGGTGAAATCGCGCGTGAAGGCGGCTGCGGCGAAGGCGGGCAGGGACGCGTCGCGGATCCACCTGATCGCGGTGACCAAGTACGCCGAGATGGAGGACATCCAGAAGCTGGTCGAGCTCGGGCACCGGGACTTTGGCGAGAACCGCGTGCAACAGCTGACGCAGCGGGCGGCGATGATCGAGGAGTCGCTCAAGCGCCGGCAGACGCTGCCGGGCATGATGGGCGATGGGGCGGCGGCGTCGATCGAGATGCCGCGCTGGCACATGATCGGCACGCTGCAGCGGAACAAGGCCAAGCAGGTTGTGGAGTGCACGCGGCTGATCCATTCGGTCGATTCGATGCGGCTCGCGGAGGAGCTGCAGGCGGTTGGCCTGAAGCGTGAGCAGCGGGTCGATGTGTTGATCCAAGTGAACGTGTCGGGTGAGGAGTCGAAGTTCGGCTGCCCGGTGCCGGCGGCTGAGCCCTTGGCTGCGGCGATGGAATCGATGGCGTATCTGCGTGTGCGCGGGTTGATGACGATGGCGCCGTACTCGGATGATCCGGAGGACGCGCGGCCTCACTTTGCGAGGCTCCGTCATGTCTATGAGGACATGGCGAAGCAGGGCTTCGGCGATGGCGCGTTCAACCTGCTGAGCATGGGGATGTCGGGCGACTTCGAGGTCGGCATCGAAGAGGGAGCGAACCTGGTTCGCGTCGGCTCAGCGATCTTCGGCGAGCGGAAGACCTACGAGGACTGATTGCCGGTCAGGCGACGCGGGCGGCGACACGGCCTCGCGGCGAGCGTGCGACGTTCATGTGCTGCTGGAGCGATGCGCCCGGGCACGCGGTGGGGTTCCACTCGCGGTGGGTGCGGATGTTGGCCAGCGGCACGCGGTTGACCATGGCGGCTTCGACCAGCAGCGAGTCGAGCGCGGTCATCGCGGCGGGCGTGGGCGATTGCATCTCGAAGTTGCCGAGCACGAGGATGCCCATGTTGTGCTCGTTCTCGTTCTTGACGTGGGCGCCCTGGAGGTTAAGGGGGCGTGTGGCCCAGACGCGACCCTGGGGGTCGACGGCGAAGTGGTAGCCGATGTCGGCCCAGCCGTTGTTCTCGACGTGGACTTGGCGGATGAGCTCGAGCCGGTCGGCGACCTCGGCGGGTGAGTTGAGGCGGACGGGGTCCATGCCGTCGTGGTGGACGGTGATGCGTGCGACGCCGTTGAGGGGCTTGGCTTCCCAGGCTTTGGGCTCGGCCGAGGTCCAGTTGGACCTGGCGACAACGCGGACGCGGCCGAGCTGGGCGCGGGCGGCCTGAGGCCGATCGCTGGTGCTTGGTGCGGGCGTGCGCTCGTGGGGCCAGACGGGGCCTGGCAGGTTTGAGGCCCGCCGGGGTGCGGAGCTGGTCGAGCAGCCCGCGGCGATGGCGGCGGCGGAGCCGAGGCCCGAAAGGAGGATTGATCGTCGGGTCAGGCTTCGGTGGTGTTGGTTCGCGTCCATGTCTTGCCTGTCATCGGACTGGACGGCTCCGCCGGTCCAGCGCTTGTGTGTCGGGAGAGCCCGAGTTTCCGGGCGTAAACCGCAACATGTTTCTCTGCCGACCCTTCCGAGAACCGATGGAGTGGGGGCGGGCTCGCTGTATGGTATCTGGAGTCCGACGGAGAAGTTGTGTTTCGGATATGTGCTGGAGCAGCGGCGACGGGCGTTTGGCTCGGCGCGGGTGTGGCGATGGCGTCGGCGGACGCTGGGCTTTCGGTGCGTGAACGGCTGCTGGACGTCTCGGGAACGGGTGCCGACGTCGGCGGCGGCGGGTCGTTCGAATCGAGCAACCGGTGGTTCGACCCCGAATTTCGACCGGACACCGTGGTAGCGGCTGCGCCGCCCGCGGCGGGTGTTGAGGGGGCGGCGGTTGCTGTTGCGGGGGCGGCGGCTGAGCAGCCCGAGGGCCCGAACCCGAATGAGAACGCGGCGGCCGCGGAGCAGGCGGGGCCTGAGGCGCCGCCCAAGCCGAGCATCGTGCGGTCGATCATCGCGGACTGGAAGGGTGAGCTGCGGTTCGGCTTCGAGCTCGCGAGCGGGAACAACGACCGCACGCGGTTCCGGGGTGGGTTCAACATCAACAAGAAGTACTGGGGCCACGAGACGCGGCTGTTTACCGAGTACATCGTCGCGAACAACAACGCGGGCGAATCGGAGAACCGGCTCGTGTCGCGGTTTCGGCAGAACTGGTCGACGGGCGGGACGAAGTGGAACAGCGTGTTCGTGCAGGTTGATGGGGATGCGGATCGGTTCCAGGATTACGACTACCGGATCGCGGTGTCGACTGGGCCGAACTATCAGTGGGTCAAGAACGACAAGACGAACATACGGTTCAATCTCGCTGCGAGTGTGCGGCGTGAATTTGGTGGGGGCGATGAGGACTTCGTGCCGGAGGGCGCGATCTTCTTGATCGGCGAGCACCGGTTCACGGATACGCAGAAGGTTGGCTTCCGCATCGACTACAGGCCCGAGATCGAGCAGCCGTCGAGTTTTCGGCTCGATTCGCGCGCGAATTGGGACATCGACATCGCACCTGAGGCCGGGCTTGGTTTGCGGCTTTCGGCGCAGAACAGGTATGATGCCCGTCCGAGTCGTCGGCCCGAGCGCAACGACTTTGACATGTCGATTGATTTGTTCTGGAGATTCTGAAGGGGCGGCTTTCGTGCTTCCCCGCGAAGGGGAAGACACGATGAACGACCTGGTTCGGATTGGTATGGCCTCGGTGCTCGTCGGCGCGGCCGGCTTGGGCGGTGCGCAGGTCGACGAGCATCTTGCGCCGGCGCCGGAATCCGACGTGGCCGAGGGTGAGGAGCTGCCGCAGTGGGACAGCCTGCTCGACGGCTGGAGCGGCGGTGTGTCGCTGGGCCTGTTCGGCAGTGAGGGCAACACCGATCAGTTCGACTTCCGCGCCGAGATCAACGGCGAGCGCGACACGAAAGAAACGCGATCGTCGTTCCTTGGCACGTACTCGTACGCGACCGACAACGACGGCATCAGCGAGAACGAGGCCCGCGTCATCGGGCGGAACGACTGGAAGTTCGAGGGCTCGAAGTGGTTCGCGTTCGCGAGCGGTCAGTTCGATTACGACGAGTTCCAGGACTGGGACACGCGGGTGTCGATCTTTGCCGGCCCGGGCTATGTGTGGACCGACACCGAGAAGCAGCGGTTCATGACCCGCGCGGGTGCGGGTGCGACGCGTGAGATCGGCGGCAGCGACAACGCCTGGCGGGCCGAGGGTGTGCTGGCCGCAGAGTACCGCCGCCAGCTCACAGAGAACCAGTTGTTCAACGCGAGCGCGGAGGCATTCCCTGATCTCGGCGACATCCGCAACTGGCGTGTCCAGTCGCGGGCGACGTGGGAGATGCTGGTCGATCCAGAGATCGCGCTGACGCTGAAGATCGGCGTCGAGAACCAGTACGACACCGATCCGAACGGCGTGCAGCGGAGCGACACGGACTACTTCATCCTGCTGACGTGGAACTACTGAGCCGGGACGGCTTGACAGCATGAAATGAAAGCGGGGCCCGGTCGATGCCGGGCCCCGCTTGCGTTTTCACCATGTGCTGTTCGGCTTAGAAGACCGGGTCGAACTTGGGCATGTCGCCGATGAGGCGGTCGCGTTCGAGGTTGGCCCAGACGGTCCAGCCGAGCTCTTCGAGCAGCTCGATGCGCTGCTCGCGCAGATCGCGGGTGGGCTCGTCGTCGATCTTGGCGTTGATCATGGCGAGTGCGTCACCGAGCCGACCCTCGGCCTTGGCGAGTGCCATGTCGACCGTGCCCTGGTCGTCGTCATCGAGCGAGCCCCAGCGTTCGAGGTCGGCGATGGCGTCTTCGACGGCTTCAACGCCGACCTCGCCCGATTCGTTTTCGAGCATGTCGGTCCTGGTCATGACGATGAGCGTGAGGGCCTCGGTAAGGGCGTTCTTCTGCTTGGCCATCTCGTCGGCGAGGTCCTCGTTGAAGTCGTCGGCGTCCTCGTCGTGCTTGACGCCGTTGTAGGCGGCGAGGGCGTCGGTATCGATCGCGGCGATGACGGCCTGCGCGGCGGCGATGACATCGTCAGCCGTGACGGGCTCAGGTGCCGGCTCCGCTTCCCCGGCGGGCTCGGCGTCGACGGCTTCGCCTTCTTCGTTGGCCTCTTCGGCCTCAGCCTCGGCGTCGTCACTCGCTGATTCGGCGAGCGCATCGGCACGGTGCATGCGGGCGAGCAGGACGTCGAGCTCGTTGTCGGCGTCGGCCATGAGCTCGGCGGCGAGGGCTTCGAACTCGTCGGCTTCGTCGGCGGCCATGAGGTCGTTGAGCGCGGCGATCTTGAGGTCGGTGATCTCGTCGGCGAGCTCCTCGGTGCGGGTCGGCTCGTCGCCGTTGTCGTCGGCATCGTCGTCCTTGGCTTCGATCTCGGGCTTGTCGTTGGCTTTGGCAGCAACGCGCATGGCGACGGGCCAGCCGCCGGGGCGGGAGGACGCGCCGCCCATATCGGTGGCTGCACCGAAGGACATTGAGCCGAGCAGGACGTCGCCCGTCTCGGCGAGATCGGGCAGGTCGGTGGGCGTGGCGATGTAGGCGCGGACGGTCTGGCCTCGGTCGAGCTCGCGGGTGCCGAAATTGCCCGAGCCGTTGAGGGCGGCGTCGGGCGAGCGGGCGACCTTGATGCCGACGCTCTTGATCTCGTGCGTCAGGATGAGCGAGGAGTTCTCCAGCTTGATGAGCATGTCGGGGTCGTGGTGGCGGACGTGGAACTCGACGGTGTAGTCGCCCTCGTCGAGCTCGACGTCTTCGCTCCCGCCGGCGCTGGTGACGACGGCCTTGTTGTACGTGTCGTAGATGCGCCAGAGGCTGGACTCGAACTCGTCCCAGAAGTGGGGGACGGCGCTGGCGGCGGGGTCGATGCGGACGGTGCCGTCTTCGCTCATGGAGAGGTCGTACTCGAGGACGATCTCGTAGGTCTGCCGGCCTTCGGGGAGCATGTCACGCTTGGAGTCGAGGGCGGAGATGGTCCAGTCGGTCGGTCGGATGCTCCGGCGGAGTCCGGTGAACGAGCCGCTGGGGCGGACGTTGGCGTCGCGGAGCGGGCTGCTGATGTTCATGGGGGTGACGTAGTCAGCCCCGTCGATCATGACCATCGAGGGCTCGGGGCGGACGCCGCGGAAGCGGACGGTGACATCGAACTCGCCCTCGCCGAGGCTGGACCAGTTCTGCGCGAGCGCGAGCTCGACGGTTCGGCCGCCGTCGACGCGCATCGAGCGCGTCTGGAAGTCGTCGTCGTCGAAGGTGAGCCAGCTCCGGCTGTTGTGCGCGGTGAAGGCTTCTTCTTCGCGGAGCTGGGTCATGTGGCACACAAGCGTGCGGCTGGTGTCTGAATCGAGGCGCTCGATGATGACGTCCATCCAGGTCGCGCCCTCGGGGGCGTGAAAGAAGCGCTTGAAGAGGTCGCCGTTGCTTGTGGTGATGGTCTCGCGGTAGGTGTAGCCGTCGTCTTCGGAGAGCTCGATGCCCTTGATGACTGTGACGGGGAAGGTGAACATCGGCCCGCGTTCGGGGTGGGCGTCGTCGAAGGCGAGGATCTTGGCGAAGTGCGCACCGGGCTCGAGGTCGGTCGGGTCGACGCGGACGGTTGTGTTTCGCCCCGCGGCGTTGAGGGTGTGGCTGCTTGCGGTTTCGATCCACGGCTCGGTGGCCTCGATTGCGAGGCGCATGTCGAAGTCGGTCTTGCGGCGGTTGTCGGCGTCGTCGAGCCATTCGGGGCGGAAGCTGACGCTGATCTCGCTGGGCTCGTCGGTCTCGTAGGGCTCGCGGAGGTAGATGCCGCGGGTGTTGCCCGGGCCGCGGGCGTGGAAGGTGACGTCGGTGTAGCGGTCGTCGTGGTAGTTGACGAGGTGCTCGTAGGCGGCGTCGACCTGCAGCATGCCCGCGCCGTTGGCCCAGGGGGACTGGCCCGGCAGGGGGACGGCGGTCTCGGTGACGGCGCGCTTGATGGCGGCGGGGTGAGTGGCGATGTCTTCCTGCTTGAGCTTGCTGAGGATGAGCGCGATGCCGCCGCAGGCGTTGGGCGACGACATGCTGGTGCCGTTCATGAGCTGGTGCTTGTTGAGTGTCCAGCTGGGGACGGGGCTGATGGCGCCGCCGGGTGCGGAGATGTCGACGCCCAGATCGCCGTCGAGCGTGGGGCCTCGGCTGGACCAGGGGTACTGCAGGTCGCCCCAGCCCTCACGGACGGCGTATTGGGCTTCCATCATCTGGGCGGAGATGGCTGCGCCCACACCGATGATCGCGCCGGTGCTGCCACCGGGCGAGCCGACGGTGCTGAGCGCCGGGCCCGAGTTGCCTGCTGACGAAACGAAGACGACGTTGTGCTCGTTGACGACCTCGGCGGCGAGCTGGTCGACGCGGAAGCGGGTGTCGGGGAACGCGCCGGGGCCGCCGTAGGACATGTTGATCATGTCGGCGTCGTTCTCGATGACGGCGATGATGCCTCGGACGAGTCCGGTGTTGACCGAGGACGAGCCAAGTCGGGTGTCGCCGATCTTGACGCCGACGATCTGTGCGCCGGGGGCCATGCCGTTGAGTTCGGGCTGGTCGGGGAAGTGGGCGGCGACGGTGCCGGCGACGTGTGTGCCGTGGGCGCCGGCTTCGGTGAAGATCGAGAGGATGTCACCCTCGTTGTAGATGTTGACGGCGAAGTTGAGCAGGTCCTCGTCGCCGAAGGTGCCGAACTCGCGTTCGGTGCGGAAGTTGGTCATGGCGAGTTCTTCGGCCAGGTCGCCGTCTTCGTCGGTGTCGACGGCGGCGCGCCAGTGCTCGCCGTCGTGCCAGACGACGCAGTCGTACATCGGGCCGGCGTCTTCAATGGTGTCGGGTATGTCGGCAAGCAGGTCGAGGCGCTTCTGGAGATCGTCGCGGATTTCGAGTTCGTCTTCGGTGGGCTCGGGGTGCTCGGCGTCGAAGTCGGCGAGCGCACGCTTGGCCTGCGCGACGAGCGCGCGATGTTCTTCCATGCGGTCCTTGGAGCGCTCGCCCATAACGCGGCCGACGAGGCCCCGGGGGAACAGCTCGGTGGCGGGCTTGAGACCGATGCGGACTTCACCCGTCGGGTTGGCCCAGTCGGGGTTGAGTGTGAGAGTGCGTCCCGAGAGGCCCGTGACGGTGCCGTCGTCGTTGAGCTCTGCGACGGTGGAGGTGTCGACGTCTCCTGAGCCCGAGGCGTCGACGAGGTCGATGATCTTGGGCTTGCCGTCGGTCGTGACCTGCATGCCGGGTGCCGCGGGGTCGACACCGGTGTCGAAGATGGCGACCACTACGCCTCGGCCGTCGGCCTCGGGGAACTGCTGGAGGAAGCGGTCGACGCCGGTCTCGGTCTTGGGCTGGAGGGCGTCGGCGAAGGCGTTGTCGGGCTGGGCTTCGATCGAGGCGGGGAGTGCCGCGAGCGTCGCGTTGGGTTGGTTGGCGACCGCGGCGGCTTGGTTCGGTTGTGTGCTCTGCGCTGTCGGTTCGGCGGTCGATTCTGTGGTTGGTGCCGAGGCACAGCCGGCGGCGAGGATGAACGGCAGCAGCGGGGCGGCGAGGCGTGCGGTCATGTTGCGAACTCCAGAATGGCGTCAGAATGACGGTGCGAATGGTACCGGTTTCTCAGTGGATTGCTGCAACCGAGACCGAGGGCACGTTCGAAGACTCGATTCAACACGTTGAGATAGTTATTCAACATGTTGATTTGTAGATCAGGCCGGCTAGCCTCGTCCTATGTCGCGCGAGACGCACAGCCTGAGTGGTGATGCACAGCCGCCCGAGCCCGAGGGCCGGGAGGCGTGTCTTGTTCGAAATGTGTTCGTGCTCCACAACATGATCATGCGCGTGGGCGATCGGCTGTCGGCAGAGATCGGGCTGACGTCGAGCCGGTGGCTGCTCTTGTGTGCGATCGGTGAGGCCGAGGCAGCGGGGGAGTCGCCCACGGTTTCGGCGCTGAGCGAGTCGGCGCTGCTGAGTGCGCAGGCGGTGAGCCGGATGCTGGCGGCGATGGAAGGCGAGGGGCTGCTGACGCGGTCGACTCGGCCTGGGCACGGCCGCGCGGTGTTCGTCTCGCTTACGGGGGTGGGTCGGGCGGCGCTGGAGGCGACGGAAGAGCTGGCCGAGCGGTTCGAGGCAGGGATGCTGCGGGGCATGAGCGGGGGCGAGGTGTCGCGGATCGAGGGCGATCTCGCGCGGCTGATCGACAACGTGAACGGATTCGAGCGGGAGATGAACCGGTGCGAAGGCTAATTGCGGTGCTGATCGCGGCGTTGGGTGTTGGGGCGGCTGCGCAGGACGGGCCGCCGCCGGCGAAGGTGCGGCTGGACGCGGTGCGGCTGGAGACGGTCGAGCAGATGCGGCGGGTCACGGGCGAGCTGCGGGCGCAGCGGCGGTCGCGGCTGGCGACGCAGGCCGAGGGGCTCGTCTTGGTGCTGGATGTGCAGGAGGGCGACGCGGTCGAGGCCGGGACGGTGATCGCGCAGCTGGACTCGGAGATCGTCGAGCTCGAGCTTGCGCGGCAGGAGGCGGAGCTGACGGCGCTCGAGGCGACGGTCGAGGAGCGAGAGGCGCTGGCGCAGCGGGCGGGCAAGGAGCTCGGGCGTGTGCAAAGGCTTCGGGATGAGGCGTCGGCGAGTGCGCAGGAGCTGGATGACGCGATGCTTGAGGATGCCGCGGCCCGCGCGCGGTTGCAGCGGGCGCAGGCGGATGTGGAGACGGCTGCGCGGGCCGTGGATGTGCTGAAGAAGCGGCTTCGGGATATGGAGGTTGTCGCGCCGTTCGATGGGCGTGTTGTTGAGCTTGCGACGGAGGTCGGTCAGTGGGTGGGCGAGGGCGGCGTGGTGCTTGAGATGTACGACGCCGGCTCGATCGAGGCGTGGATCGATGTTCCGGAGCGGCTGATCGGACGGGTGATGACGGCGGGGTCGGGTGAGACGCCGCCGGTGCGGGTGATCGTTGCGGCGGCGGACGCGTCGATCAGCGGCGAGATCATTCAGGTGGTGCCGAGCGCCGACCCGCTGAGCCGGCTGTTCCCGGTGCGAATCCGGGTGGGTGACGGTGCGCTGCTCCAGCCCGGCATGAGCGTTGTGGCTGAGGTGCCGACGGGCGCGGCGGAGGCGACGCTGACGGTGCACAAGGACGCGATCCTGAGAAATGACGCTGGGGAGTTCGTGTACACCGCGGGGCCGAACCCGTTCGGTGAAGGGCAGGTCGGTATGCCGATGCAGATCAGCCGGTTGTTTGCGGTCGGGGACAGAGTTGCCATTCGGCCGGGCGGGCTGAGCGAGGGCGCTCGGGTGGTGATCGAGGGCAACGAGCGGATGTTCCCGATGCAGCCATTGATCGTGCTGGATGGTCCCGCGGATGAGGCGGCGGCCCCGCGGGCGGACGCGAGCGGCGAGCGGGGAGAGGGCTGAGCCATGGATATTGTCAAGCTGGCGATCTCGAAGCCGGTCGGGGTGACGGTCGGTGTGCTGCTGCTCGTGATGTTCGGCCTGATCGGGCTGACGGCGATCCCCGTGCAGCTGACGCCCACGGTTGACCGCCCCGAGATCACGGTCGAGACCGAGTGGCCCGGCCGGAGCCCGCAGGAGATCGTCGACGAGATCACGAAGGAGCAGGAGGAGCGGCTCAAGAACGTCGCAAACCTCAAGACGATGACCTCGGTGTCGAGCGAGGGGCAGAGCACGATCTCGCTCGAGTTTTACATCGGCACGGATGTGAGTCGGGCGCTGCAGGAGACGAGCGACGCGCTGCGGCAGGTGCCGGACTACCCGGACGAGGTCGATGAGCCGACGATCAAGGCGGCGGACGGCGCGAGCGAGAACGCGATCGCGTGGATCATCATCGACCTCGATCCCGAGGTCGCATCCCGGCACCCGGACTTTGACATCACGACGCTGTTTGATCGGCTCGACAAGGAGGTCAAGCCGTTCTTGGAGCGGATCGATGGCGTGGCGGAGATCAACATCTTCGGCGGTCGGGAGCGCGAGGTCCGCGTGATGGCGGACAACGAGGCGCTCGCACTGCGGCAGCTGAACATCGGCGATGTGATCGCGGCGCTGCGCGGTGAGAACACCAACGTGAGCGCGGGGTCGCTGGCCGAGGGCAAGCGGGACTACCGCGTGCGCGTCGTGGGCCAGTTCGAGACGGAAGAGGACGTGCTCTCGACGGTGGTCGCGTACCGCGAGGGTCGGCCCGTGTATGTGCGGGATGTTGCCGAGGTCGAGTTCGGGCATCAGAAGAAGCGGGGGTTTGTGCGGGCGTTTGGCAATCCCTCGATTGCGATGAACTGCATCCGGCAGTCGGGCGCGAACGTTGTCGAGGTGATGGACGAGCTGAAGCTGCGGCTCGACGAGGTGCGCGCGGAAATCCTGCCCACGCTGCACCCGACGGCCGGCCCGGACCTGCGGATGCGGCAGGTGTACGACGAGACGATCTACATCGATAGCTCGATCGAGCTGGTGACGCAGAACTTGTACATCGGCGGCGCGATCGCGGCGTTCGTGCTGCTGCTGTTCCTGCGGTCGCTGGTCACGACCGGCGTTGTCGCGCTCGCGATCCCGATCTCGGTCGTGGGGACGTTCCTGGTGATGCTGGGGCTCGGGCGGACGCTGAACGTGGTGTCGCTCGCGGGGCTGGCGTTCGCGGTTGGGATGGTTGTCGATAACGCGATCGTTGTGCTCGAGAACATCTACCGGCGCGTGCAGGAGGGCGACCCGCCCATGCAGGCGGCGTACCGGGGTGGCAGGGAAGTCTGGGGCGCGATCCTCGCGTCGACGCTGACGACCGTGGCGGTGTTCATCCCGGTGCTGACGATCGAGGAAGAAGCGGGGCAGCTGTTCCGCGACATCGCGATCGCGATCGTGGCGTCGGTCGTGCTGTCGCTCGTGGTCTCGATTACGGTGATCCCTGCGGCGTGCTCGCGGTGGCTGAAGCCCAAGCGTGAGCGCGTCGGCCCGCTGCGGGCGGCGTGGCAGGACCTGTTTGGTCTCGGCACGCTGCTCGGCAAAGTGGTTGCAGGGTTCGGCTCGCTGCTGGGTGTGATCCAGCGAGGCGTGCTGGGGTGGACGCTTCGGCCTCTGGTGATCGTGGTGATGGCGGGGCTGAGCATCTTCGGTGCGCTCACGCTTGCGCCGCCTCTTGATTACCTGCCGGCGGGCAACCGGAACCTTGTGTTCGGCGGCATGCTCATTCCTCCGGGGATGAGCGTGGATGAGATGACGGAATTTGCGAATCGAATTGAGGATCAGGTTCTGCCGTACATGGAGCACGTGCTCGAGGCGGAGGACCGCGACATCGCGGAATTGCCTGAGATCCCGATCGGGTTTGGTGGGCCGGGCGGGCCGAGCTATGAGCCGGTGCCGGTGCAGAACTTTTTCATTGGTGCCTTTGGCGGCGGCATGTTCGCCGGCGCGGTGAGCGGCGACGACCAGGTGGTCATCCCGGTCGGTCAGCTGCTGACCAACGCGATGAACACGCTGCCCGATACGTTCGGCGGTGCACAGCAGTCGTCGCTGTTCGGCCGGGGTGTCGGCGGCGGCAACACGGTGAACATCGAGATCATGGGGCCCGAGCTCGATCGCGTGGTCGCGGCGGCCGAGTCGATCATGATGGCGGCTTTCGGCGATGAGGCGTACGGGCCCGGGCGCGTTCGGCCCGACCCGGGCAACTTCAACCTTGGTCAACCCGAGATTCAGGCGGAGCTGACGTCGCCGGCGCGTGAGATGGGGCTGAGCACAGCCGCGGTGGGTACGGTCGTGCGAGGCTTGTTCGACGGCGCGTTTGTCGATGACTTCCGGCTCGGCGGTGAGGCGGTGGACATGGTCGTCGTGCCCGACGGCGGCGAGCTGGACTACATCGAGAGCATGGCGGAGATCCCGGTGGCGACGCCGGCGGGGCCTGTTGTGCCGCTCGACACGCTGGTGACGGTGACGCGGACGACGGCGCCGCAGTCGATCCAGCGGATCGAGGAGCTGCCGGCGGTGAAGCTGCTGATCTCTCCGCCGCCTGGGATGGCGGTGCAGGACGTGATCGCGGATGTGGATGCGAAGTTTATCCAGCCCGCGCGGGACCAGGGACTGATCGATCGCACGATGCGTGTGCGGCTCGAAGGAACGGCGGCGAAGCTCGACGAGGTGCAGGCGGCGCTGTTCGGCAAGGCTGTGCCGGGCGAGGAGACCGAGTCGTCGCTCGCCGGGCCGGTGAAAATCATCGGCGTGGGCATCGCGTTGGTCGGCATCGGGTTCGCGGTTTTCGGTTTTGCCCGTGCAATCGGCGGGGGCAGGCTTGCGTTCGGCTACGGCGGCGTCGGCGCGCTGCTGCTGCTCTCGATCATCGGCGGCGTGCTGTTCCTGGCGGCGGATCAGCCGCAGCTGTCGACGGCACGGTTTGTGTGGGCGCTGATGGTGACGTACCTGCTGATGGCGGCGCTGTTTGAGAGCTTCATGTACCCGTTCGTGATCATGCTGACCGTGCCGCTGGCGGTGGTCGGCGGGTTCGGCGGGCTTGCGATCGTGCATGCGACGACGGCCGCGGACCCGACGATCGCGACGCAGCAGCTCGATGTGCTAACGATGCTGGGCTTCGTGATCCTGGTCGGCATCGTGGTGAACAACGCGATCTTGATTGTGCATCAGTCGCTGAACTTCATGAAGGGGGTCGGCGAGTCGGCGGATGACAAGGCTGACGCCCTCACGCCGGTCGAGGCGATCTCGCAGGCGGTGCGGACGCGGGTGCGGCCGATCTTTATGAGCACGATGACGTCGGTGGGCGGCATGCTGCCGTTGGTGCTGGTGCCGGGCGCGGGCAGCGAGATGTATCGCGGGCTCGGGTCGGTTGTTGTGGGCGGGTTGCTGGTGTCGACCGTGTTTACGCTGGTGCTTGTGCCGCTGATGCTCGGGCTGATGATCGACATGAGCCGGGGGTTGCGGCAGCTCTTGGGCCGGCAGCCTGATCCGGTGCTTTCGACACCTCGGCCTGCGGCCGCGGCGTGAGGCCTTAGCGGTTGCGGATGGCAGGCGGCTTGGCCCAATGCAGCTTGTCGATGAGCGTGCGCCAGTAGCTGCCGGCGGTGTTGGTCACGAGCTGGACGGCTTGATCGCTGCGGGTGATGCTGACGCGTTCGCCCGAGTGGATGCGGCGTTGGATCTGGCCGTCGAGCACGAGTGTGGTGCCGTCGTCGCCGTCGTCGTTGAGCTGGGTGGGCGCGAGCTCGATCGCTGAAGCGCCCGGCACGGCGATGGGTCGGAAGGCGAGCGAGTGGGCGGCGATGGGCGTGATGAGCGTGGCGTCGACGCCGGGGTGGACGATCGGGCCGCCCGCGGAAACGTTGTAGGCGGTGGAGCCGAGGCTGGTGGAGACGATGATGCCGTCGCCGCGGACGGCGGGGCCGGGTTCGCCTTCGATGGTGATGCCGAGCTCGATGACGCGGTAGGGCGGGCCGGCGGTGACGACGGCTTCGTTGAGGGCGTGGCCGACGACGGGGTCGCTCGAGCCGACGAGTTCGACGCGGAGCATCGGGACGCTGCGGGTGCTGAGGTTCGGGTTGCCGAAGAGGTGGGGGGCCTGATCGCGGACGTCGTCGAGCGTGAACTCGGCGAGGAAGCCCAGCTTGCCGGCGTTGATGCCAAGGATCGGCTTGCCGAGGTGCGCGAACCGGCGGGACTGGGCGAGCAGGGTGCCGTCGCCGCCGAGGACGACGATCAGGTCGGCGTCGGCTGCTTCCTTGTTAGGTGCCTCGTCGTCGCCGTTGGTGTGGATGGAGCGTATGAGCGTGGCATGCTCGGCGATGAGGGCTTCGAGCGCGGCGATGTCATCTGGCGAGGCCGCCTTGGCGGGGTTGACAACGAGCAGGATGCGTCGGCGGTCTGCGATCGGGCGGCTCCGGAGTTTCTCGCCGGCAGCGTACGTCGGATCTCAGCGGCTCGCCGGCTCGCGGGTCTCGGGCTTGGCCTCGGCGGTCGACAAGGTCGAGTCGCTGTCCGCGGCGGCTCGGATCGCGCGGGCGAGGCCCGCGCCGTCGAGGCCGACCTCGGCGAGCTGATTCGATCGGCTGTCCTGGTAGACCCAACTGTCGGGCAGGCCCGAGCGGTGGACGCGGGAGGCGTCGAGGCCTTGCTCCTGGGCCGACTCGAGTACGGCGGCGCCGAAGCCGCCGACGATGGAGTGGTCTTCCGCGGTGACGACCGGGACGCCGGCGGTGAGCAACGCGCGGATGAGCTGGGCGTCGACAGGCTTGGCGAAGCGGGCGTCATAGACGGCGACGCGGTATTCGCCGGCGAGGTCGTCGGCCGCTTGCGTGGCTGCCACCGCCGGCGTGCCGAAGGCGAGGACGGCGACGTCGGGCGTGTTGCCGGCGAGCACGTCGAGATCGGGCGTGAGGCAGCGGGCCTTGCCGAGTTCGAACGGCGGTGCGTCGCCGAAGCGGTCGGATACGTCGTCGCGCGGGTAGCGGACGGCTGAGAGGCCGTCGTCGTAGTCGCGCATGAACTCGAGGGCGGCGATGAGGCTCGGCTCGTCAATGGCGGCGGTCAGGGCGGCGTCGGGCAGCGTGCGGAGGATGGAGACATCGCAGAAGCCGTGGTGGACGGCGCCGTCGCCGCCGACGAGACCGGCGCGGTCAAGGCAAAGCCGGACCGGCAGGCCCTGGAGCGAGACTTCCTGAAACGCCTGGTCGAACGCTCGCTGGAGAAACGTGGAGTACACGGCGAAGAATGGCTTGAAGCCGGTCTTGGCAAGGCCCGCCATCATGTCCATGGCGTGCGACTCGCAGATGCCGACGTCCCAGGTGCGGTCCGGAAACTCGGGGAGCACCTTGTCGATGCCGGTGCCTCCGGGCATGGCGGCGGTGCAGGCGACGACCTTCTCGTCGCGGCCCATCAGGTCGACCATGGCGTCGCCGAACGCGCTGGTGAAGGAGCGGCCTCCGGTAGCGATCTCGATGCGGCAGTCTTTGGCGTCGTCGTCGCGGTCGATCTTGAAGGGCTTGGGCGAGTGGAACGTGGTCGCGTCGCCCTCGGCGACGTCGAGGCCCTTGCCCTTGACGGTCTTGACATGCAGGACCATGGGGCGGTCGAACTCGCGGGCTTCGGTCATGAACTCGATGAGCTCGGGGATGTTGTGGCCGTCGATCGGGCCCACGGTGACAAGACCGAAGTGCTCGAACCAGGCGTTCTCGGCGAGCATGGCCTTGGTGGCTTCGCCCATGCGGTGGTAGGCGTCCTTGAGTGCGCCGCCGCCGGGCATGTTGTCGAGGACGGTCTTGGCCGACTTTTTGAACCCCGTGTAGGTGTGGCTGAGCCGTACGCGGTCGAAGTATTGGGCCATCGCGCCCTGGGGCTTGGCGATGGACATGCCGTTGTCGTTGAGGACAACGAGAAACTGGCGCTTGAGCGTGCCTGCGTTGTTAAGGCCCTCCATGGCGACGCCGTTGACGATGGAGGCGTCGCCGATGATGGTGGCGACGCGGCGGCCCGTTGGGTTGGCTTTGGGGTCGAAGGCCTGGCCTGCGAGGGTGTCGCCCCGCGCCATGCCAACGGCGGTGGAGATGCCGGTGCCGGCGTGGCCGACCGAGAAGAGGTCGTACTTGCTCTCGCGGGGCTCGGGGAAGCCCGCCATGCCCTCGCGGGTGCGGAGCTTGGCGAGCTTGTCGTAGCGGCCGGTGACGAGCTTGTGGGGGTAGCACTGGTGGCCCACGTCGAAGAGCAGGCGGTCGTGGCCGAAGTCGAAGACGTAGTGCATCGCGAGGGTGAGCTCGACGACGCCGAGGTTGGGCGCGAGGTGGCCGCCCGTGGTTTGCACCTGATCGATGATCGCGGATCGGATCTCTGCCGCGACCTCGGGGAGCCTGTCGACCGGCATGGCTTTGAGGTCGGATGGCGAAGTGAGGTTGGGCAGGTGGTTCATCCGTGATCTCTTGAGGCGTTGACGCGTTGTTCGGGCCTGGCCTGTGGCGTGTTCGTCGATGAAAGAGAAACGTGTCCGAACTGGCGTGATATTTTCAGCTTCTTCTGAAGCGACTGTACTAACTCGCCGCGTGCCGTGCTCTCTGGCGGCCTCAGAGCCACTTTATCGGTCGCGGCGTGCGAGGTAGTCCGTGATGGCGATCAAAGTGGATGCATCAGGTCCGATTTCGCCGGCTGCCTCGGAGGCGACGCGTCTGAGCCTGTCGATGCTGGCGCGGGTCTCTTCGATGCCGAGCAGGCCCGGATAGGTCAGCTTGCCGGCTTCCGCGTCTTTGCCCGTGCGTTTGCCGGTCAGCTCGGCGGGCTGCTCGACGTCGATGAGGTCGTCGACGGCTTGGAACATGAGGCCGATGGCGGCGCCGAATCGGTCGGCCGGTTCGACTGCGGCGTCGTTGCCTGCACACAGCGCGCCCATTTTGCAGGCGGCGCGGATGAGGGTGCCGGTCTTGTTGCGATGAATCCGTTCGAGTGCCTCGATGCCTTGGGGCTGCGGGTCTGCCTTCGGCAGGGAGTCGAAGACCTGGCCTGTGATCATGCCGGCCGACCCGCCGGCGAGTTCGACGATGAGGGCTCGGCTGAGACTCGGATCGTCGTAGCCCCGTGCAAGGGCGTCGTAGGCGAGGCTGAAGAGGGCATCGCCGGCGAGGATGGCCATGGCTTCGCCCGCGTGAACGTGGAGGGTGGGGCGGCCCCGGCGGAGATCGTCGTCGTCCATGGCGGGCAGGTCGTCGTGGACGAGGCTGAAGGCATGCACCAGCTCGACTGCGGCGGCCGCTGGCAGGGCGACGAGCGGGTCGCCGCCGGCGGTTGCGCAGACGTGCCAGACCAGCAGCGGGCGGAGGCGCTTGCCGCCGCCGAGTGTTGCGTATCGCATGGCGTCCCGGAGTGAGCCGGCGAGGTCGCCTCCTGCGCCGGCGTCATCGATCCATCGCGCGAGCTCGCGTTCGACGGCATCGAGGGGAGCAGCGATGTGTTGATCGAGTTGCACGGATCGGGCTTGGTGATCGTTTGGCGGCGGGTGCGGCGTGATTGTCACGCGGGCATGGTATCGGTGGTGTAGCATCCGCCGCCGATGAGCGGTTGGATTTCACGACTTGCAGAGATCTTCGCGGGTGCCGGCTGGGTGGGCTGGCCTTTGCTCGTGATGAGTGTTGCTGCGGTGGCGCTGTGCATCGAACGCGCGGCGTATTTCGCGCTGCTGCGTCGTCGGACGAGGCCCGAGCAGGTCGCGGCGGTCGTCCGCGGGCTCGCCGAGGACGGGCTCGCTGGAACACGGTCGAAGCCTGATGGGTTTGTTGGCGACTTTGTCGATGCGTTGTTCGCCGCTTCGGGGAAAGGTCCCGTCGGGGATGCGGCGGTGCTTGCGGCGGGATCCGTCGTTCGTGCGAGGCTGGAGCGTTGGCTGCCGACGCTGTCGACGATTATCACGGCCGCGCCGATGCTGGGCATCCTGGGGACTGTCACTGGCATCATCCAGAGCTTCGGCTTGCTGGGGTCCGCCGAGGTGGCTCGGGACACGACGGCGATGGCGGCGGGCATCAGCGAGGCGTTGTACACCACGGCGTTTGGGCTGGTGATCGCGCTGGTCGTGCTGTTCCCATACAATGCGTTCCGTGCGGCGGCGGACAGTGCGCTCGCGACGCTCGAAACGGTCGGGGCGGCGGCGATCGAGGGATCGGCTGCTCAGGTCGGTCGCAACGGCGGGGCCGATCAGCCCGCGCCGGCCTCGGCCTCGACCAAGAGCGCGTAGATCTCGGCGGCGGACTCGGCGGCGTAGATCTTCTCGCGGAACTCTGACTGCATGTGCAGACGGCTGACATGGGCGAGGGCCTGGATGTGGTCGCTGGTCTGGTCGGGCCGGCTGGCGAGCAGGACGACGAGTCGGACGGGCTTGCCGTCGATGGCCTCGAAGTCGATGGGCTCGGCGGGCTTGCCGATCGCCATGACCATGTCGCCGAGCGAGTCGGACTTGCCGTGGGGGATTGCGAGCCCGTGGCCGATGCCGGTGGTTCGCGTCTGCTCGCGGGTCCAGACGGCTTCTTTGAGGGCGGCCGCGTCGGTGACCTTGCCTTGCTCGGCGAGGACATCGACAAGTTCGTCGATGACGCCGTGCTTGTCGGCGGCCTGCGTCGGGGCGACGACGCATTCTGGGGTGATGAGGTCGGTCAGCTTCATCTGGGTCCTTACTGCACTTCACTTCACGGGTTGTGCGAGTGTACCCGTGGCGGGCGGCGTCTGGTCTGGGGCTGCGCCGAGGGTTCAAGCGCGGGTTCAGGCGCGGGTGAGGAGCGTGCTGAACGAGCCGTCGACGGAAGAGGCCTGGCCCGAGGGCGCGGCGGGGAGCGTTCGGCGAACAAAGTCCGGGCGGAAGCGGTGCCACTGGCCGGCCCACGCGGTGATCTCTTCGTTCTCTCTCGTTTCGACGCTGCACGTTGCATACAGGATCGCGCCCTTTGGTGTCAGCAGCGGGACCGAGTCGGCGATGAGCTGGCGCTGGATGTCGGTGAGGCGTTCGAGCGCGGCCCGTGTGCAGCGGTAGCGGGCCTCGACGCGTCGGCCCAGAACGCCGGTGTTGGAGCATGGCACGTCGAGCAGGACGAGATCGGTTTGGCCCGTGAGGTCGGCGAGTGCTTGCCGTGGCGGGACGACGGAGACGCGGTCGTGCTCGTTGAATGTGTCCCGCAGAACAGCGAAGCGTGCGCGGTCGACGTCCGTTGCGATGATCTTTGCATTGGGAAACGTCGCCGCGAGCTGCCGGGTTTTGGTTCCTTGGCCCGCGCACAGGTCGGCGATGACGGCGGGCCGGCGTGATGCGATGCTCTCGACCGCGCCGGATGAAGCCGGGTCTTGGACCCAGACGTCGGTGCGGCTGCGGAGTATGGCGGCGAGGGACTCGTGCGGGCCGGTCCAGAGCGCGTGGTGCTCGTAGCGGTGGGGTGCGGTTGCGTCGGCGGGGACCGGGGTGGTGGCGTGCCGGGTGTTGAGAATGGTGGGGGGGCGGACGAGGCCGTGCTGGCAGATGTCGATGACCTCTCTGCGCGAGAGGCGTTTGCGCCAGCGGCGGATGAGCTGGGGCGGCATGCTGTAGCGGGCGGCGACGGCTTCGAGCTGGTCCGTCGGCCACGCGCCGCGAAAGACGCGGCCGGAGCTTTCATCGAGCGGGATGTCCGTGTCGCCCGGGCTCTCGGTGCGGTCGGCGACTTCGGCCGCGACCTTGCGGAGCACGGCGTTGACCATGCCGGCGGCACCGGGCCTGATGCGGCGTTTGGCCCACTCGACGGCCTCGTCGATCGCGGCGTGTGCGGGGATGCGGTCGAAGAGGGTGAGCTGCGCGGCGCCGACGAGCAGGACGGCGCGCATGGCTGGCTCGAGCTCCCGGAACGGTCGGCTGAGGTGGCGGGTGAGCAGCCATTCAAGGGTGAGCCAGCGGCGGACGGCCGCGTCGTAGAGGGCGTGGGCGAGCGAGGCCTCGCGGGGATCGAGCTTCGATGTATCGAGCTCGACGGCTTCGATTTCGGGGAACCTGGCGGCTTGTGCAGTGAGAACGCGGGCGGCGAGATCGCGCGCGGAGGTCGCCGGTGTATCGTCGGTCTGGTGTCTGCTCGTCGCGGGCACGCGGCGACTGTAGGGCGGGAGCGACGGGTGCCCGAGACGGTGAACCGAGAGCGAAGGCCCGGCGGCGTGCTGGGCACGATGCGCATCCGCAAGAAGCTGCTGGTGCTGCACACGCTGTTCTCAGGGGCGCTTGCGGTGATTCTCGTCATCGCGCTGCGCCCGGCGGTGCTGCAGGTCGTGACGAGCGCGGAGATGGATGAGGCGATGATGGCGCTGCGGCTGACCGAGCCGGGCACGCTGCCCCGGGACCCGGGGGTGCAGCTGTCGCGCGGGACGGCCGACGAACTTGGGCTTGCCGCAGATGCCGTGGATCGGGCGGTCGAAGCCGCGGGCCGGCCCGTGAAGGGAGGCGTCCGCGACACCGTGTCACGGGCGGTCCGTCTTGCCGCGCCGATTGCCGAGGGCGAGCCAGCGGTGTTCGAGGTGTCGTCGGTTCGCATTACCGATGCGCGGCGGGCGGTGGTGGAGCTGTACGTGTTCGTGGTGCTCGCGGTGCTTGGGGTATACGCGTTGATCGCGATCGCGCTCGAGGTGTTCGTGCTGCCCCAGAATGTGTACGGTCCGATCCGCCGGATTCTCGATGCCGAGCACGCGTTGCAGACGGGCGACAGCCGCCGAGAGATCATCGACGAGCGGTACATCCCGGCGGACGAACTCGGCGAGATCATGCGTTCGCGGAACGAGTCTGTGCGGACGCTGCGTCGGCAGGAGATCGATCTCGCGGAGGCGCTTCAGCGGTTCGAGGGGGTGGCGACGGATCTGAAGCGCAAGAACCACTTGCTTGAGGCGGCGCGGCGGAACCTTGCCGACGCGGACCGGCTGGCGAGTCTGGGCATGATGTCGGCGGGGATCGCGCACGAGCTCAACACGCCGCTGACGGTGGTGAAGGGGCTCGCCGAGAAGCTTGAAGCGGATCCGGGCCACGCGCTCGCGGCTGAAGAGGCGAGGCTGCTCAAGCGGGTAGTAGTGCGGCTAGAGCAGCTTGGTGAGAGCCTGCTGGACTTTGCGCGCGTTCGGCCGCCGGTGCAGCGGTCGGTTCGTGTGGCGTCGCTCGTGCGCGAAGCGGAGACTCTGGTGCGGCTCGACCGCGAGACGCGCGCGTCGCAGATCGTGAGCCGCGTTGATGCCGAGCTTTCGGTGGACTGCGACGGCGATCGGATCGTGCAGGTGCTTGTCAACCTGCTACGGAACTCGGTTGATGCGCAGCGGGCATCCGGTGTTGGCGGGCGCGTGGTGATCGATGCGGAGCGGCTTGTTCGCGAGGGGCGGGAGTGGTTATCGGTCACGATCACAGATGACGGGCCCGGGATCGATCAGTCGGTGCTGGAGACCATGTTCGAGCCGTTTGTCTCGTCGAGGCTTGACGCGAAGGGCACGGGGCTTGGTCTCGCGGTGGCTCAGGGGATCGTGGAGGAGCACGGCGGTGTGATCCTGGCTCGGAACCGGGGCGACCAGCGGGGGGCTGTGTTTGAGGTCGTGCTTCCCGCGGAGGCATCTGGTAGGCTCTCAGGCGAGGTGCCAGACGTGGAGACGACTGATGGTCGAGGTGACTGATGCCGGTCCGGGCCCGCTGCGAGTGGCGGTGCTCGACGATGACGCCGACTTTGTCGAGTTCATCGGCGGTGTGCTGACCAGCCAGGGGCATTCCGCGGCGCCGTGCCTGACATCGGACGAGCTCATCACCACGTGTCAGGCCGAGCTGCCGGACGTGGTTCTGCTCGACATGAACATGGGGCGCGTCTCCGGCTCGGAGGTGCTCGCGGTGCTGCGCGAGCGGTGGCCCAGGCTCTGCGTGGTCGTGATCACGGGCCACCCGTCGATGGACACGATGCGGGAGACGTTCAAGCAGGACGCGTTCGATTACCTGGCGAAGCCGTTCTCGGCGGCGGACTTGGAGCGGGTGCTTGCGCAGGCTTCGGCGGAGTTCGGTCTCGGGCGTCGGCCCCAGGACCGGCTGCGGGCGGAGCTCGGGCGTCGGATCCGGCTGGCGCGAACCGATCTCGGCTGGACGCTGAAGGACCTCAGCGAGGCTTCGAGTGTGAGTGTGAGCCAGCTGAGCTCGATCGAGCGGGGAACGCACCTTCCGAGCCTCGAGTCCTTGGTTTCGATCGCGACGGCGCTGCGGACCACGCCCAGCGAGTGGCTGCGCTCGGCGGGCTTCTGACGGGCGGGCTGTTGGTTGGCGTGGTCTTGGCCGCCCAACTTCACGCGGGAAGTTGACTTGCCCGCGGGCTTCGGCTTTCGTCCCCGGCATGACCGCACTCCCCGTGCAACCGAGCCAACCGCAACCCGAGTCCGTCGATGGTTCTGGGGCGAAGGCGGTTTTGTTTACGTCGTTTGAGCCCAGCGGCGATGATCACGCGGCGGCTGTTATTGAGCGGATCAAGCGGCGTCGGCCTTCTGCAAAGATCTACGCGTGGGGCGGCCCGAGGATGGAGGCCGCCGGGGCTGAGGTGGTCGAACGCACCGGGCAGAACGCGGTGATGGGCCTGCCGGGCTGGTCGAAGATCCGTGAACATCAGCAGATCAACAAGCGGATCGATGCGTGGCTCGGCGAACACCCTGAGGTGGGTGTGCACGTGCCGGTGGACTCGCCGGCGGCGAACTTCCCGATCTGCAAGATCGCGAAGAAGCATCGGGCGCGGGTGATGCACATGGTCGCGCCGCAGGTCTGGGCGTGGGGCAGCTGGCGGGTGAAGAAGCTCCGGAGGCTGAGCGATCTTGTGTTGTGCGTGCTGCCGTTCGAGCAGGCGTGGTTCGAGGGGCGGCGTGTGCGGGCGCGGTTCATCGGGCACCCGCTGTTTGATGATGCGCTAGAGATGGGGGTAATCGAGCGGCGGGCGTCTGAGCTGCCGCAGGGTGCGCCGCGGCTTGCGCTCCTGCCTGGTTCGAGGCCGGCGGAGCTGACGAAGAACTTTCCGATTCTGCTTGAGAGCTTCCGCCGGTTGAAGAACGACTACCGGGGGGCGTCGGGCGTTGTGGCGGCGACCACGCCGGAAGTTGCTGATCGGCTTCGCGCGGATGCGGCGCGGCTGGGCGGCTGGCCGGATGGGCTTGAGATTGTTTCGGGCGAGACGGACGCGGTCATCGCGTGGTGCGACCTTGCGCTGGTTGTGAGCGGCACGGTAACGCTGCAGATCGCTCGGCAGAACAAGCCCATGGTGATCGTGTACAAGAGCAGCCCGGCGTTTTATCACCTCGTCGGGCGGTGGATTGTGTCGACGCCGTTCTTCACGCTTCCGAACCTGATCGCGGGGCGTGAGATCGTGCCGGAGTTTGTGCCGCACTTCGGTGATGCCGAGCCGATCGTGCAGATGGCGAGCCGGCTGATCGAGGACGAGTCGCTGCTGGATCGGCAGCGGTCGGAGCTGCGGAAGGTCGCGGGCGCGTTCGAGGGCAAGCACGCGGCGGAGTCTGCTGCTGAGGCGGTGATGCAGCTCGCGGGGCTGCTGCCGAGCCGGATCGCGGCTGAGCGCTAGAGCGTCGGCCTGATCGGGACCAGGCACACGGCGGCGACTGTGTTGCCGATGCGCTCATCGATGGGTGTGACGCGGATCGCCGGCGATCGGACTGGCAGGTCATCGTCGAGCCAGCGGTGGACGGCGACGCCCAGGTCGTGCCTGGCCGTGGGTTCGTCGGCGGCGAAGAGAACGATGGCGACCGCAGCCTGCTCGGCGAGCGGCTCTCTTGCAAGCTTGCGGATATCGGCGGCCGGCGCGCGGATGAGTTCGGTGGTGTAGCGGCGGTTGGACTGGGGGACGTCATCGCGGGCGACGAACTGGCCCGTGGCTTTGATCTCAAGCCAGAAGGCGTCGGCCGGGTCGAGGTCGGCGGGGGTGACGAGCTGATCGGCTGCCGGGGCAAAGAGTGTGGCCTCCGCGTCTTCGCGCTCGGCGAGTTCCGTCTCGGGGTCGGCGAGTGTCAGGTCGGGCTCTGGCAGCAGAACAAGATCGCAGCGCTCGCGCTCGCTGGCCTTTGGTCTTCGTTTGGGTGGCGTCGGGAACGGGTGCTCACGGAGGACGTCGAGGTCGGCATGGAGGAAGGCGGCTTCGAGCACCGTGTGGATGTCGACCTCGTCGAGGTGGTCGAGTCCCCGCACCGCGTCCTCGTCGCGCAGCGCGAGGTTGGCGTCGGCGATGCCGGCGGCGGCGGTATCGGCGAGTTCATCGAGGGACCACACGCGTGCAGCCTACGGGATCGGTACTGTGCAGCGTTGCAGGATTGGGATAGATCGGTCATGATGACCGATTCCAGCACCGCGGCGGGCGTGGCCCGTGCCGCATCGAATGAGCAGATCACGGGGACCGCTGCGCTATGGACTCTGTCAACGACATCATCGGGACCATCAACGGGTTCCTGTTCTCAGACTACACCGTGTACGCGCTGCTGTTCACGGGGCTCGCGTTCACGCTCTGGACCGGCTTCGGCCAGTTCCGGGCGCTGACCCACGGTGTGTCGGTCGTGCGGGGCAAGTACGACGACTCGCACGACCCGGGTGCGATCAATCACTTCCAGGCGCTCTCCGCGGCGCTCTCGGCGACGGTTGGGCTTGGCAACATCGCGGGTGTCGCGATCGCCGTTGCGCTTGGCGGCCCGGGCGCGATCTTCTGGATGTGGGTCATCGGCTTCCTCGGCATGGCCATCAAGATGACCGAGGTCACGCAGTCGATGCTCTACCGCAACACCGACGACCCGGAGAACCCGCACGGCGGCCCGATGTTCGTTGTCAAGAAGGGCTTCAAGGAGTGGGGGCTCGGGCCGCTGGGCTCGCTCATCGGCGGCGTCTTCGTTGTCACGCTGATTATCTCGGCGATCACGGGTGGCAACATGTTCCAGGCGTGGAACGTGGCCGATGTGACGAACACGTACTTCGGCATCCCGCAGGTTGCGACCGGCATCGTGCTGACCGTTGTTGTGGGTCTTGTGATCATCGGTGGCATCAAGCGGATCGGTGCTGTCGCCGGCCGGATCGTGCCTTTCATGTGCGTGATCTATGTGCTGGCCGCCGGCTATGTGCTGATCGTGAACTTTGGTGAGATCCCGGCGATGCTGGGGCTGATCGTCAAGAGCGGCCTGCCGCCGTTCCTCGGCGGCGAGTCGGCCGAGCCCACGGGTGCGTTCCTCGGCGGCACGTTCGCGTACGCCGCAATGTGGGGCGTGAAGCGGGCACTGTTCTCGAGCGAGGCAGGTCAGGGATCGTCGCCGATCGCTCACTCGGCCGCGAAGACCGACGAGCCTGTGCGCGAGGGTGTTGTCGCGGGGCTTGAGCCCTTCATCGATACGATCGTGGTCTGCACGCTGACGGCGCTCGTGATCATGTCGAGTGGCGCGTACAACCGCGACGCGGAGGCGAGCTTTGGCGAGCCTGGGATGGTTCAGCTGAGCTATGCGAAGACCGCGATCGTTGCTCTTGAGAGTGCACCGGTCGCCAGCGTTAACGATTCAGGCGACCTCGTTGTTGGACCACTTTCTGGTCTCGCCGCGGGCGAGGGCCAGCCATTGAGTGACGTCGAGAGTGTGCATGTCATGGTTTCGCTTTCGAACGGCCTTGAGAAGAGCGTCGGGGGCAACGTCGCTGTTGATGGCAGCGCTGCCAGTGTCTCGTTCGAAGCTGTGGAGGTGGATGAGGGCGTGACTGTGCTCCGGGTGCGTTCCGCGTTGTTCCCAGGCGATACTGCGGCATGGGCCATGGAGTCCTCACCGCTGCCGCCGATGTCCGCCGAGGCTCGCGAGATCCGGCGGTCGGAGGAACTCGCCGCGGGATGGCGCGACGGCGAGACGATCTTCATGATCGTGGCAGCCGATACTGACGAAAATACGGGTCGTGAACTCCGAAAGGTCACCGGCACCGTGAGCCGAAACGAGGCGGGTCAGTGGATTGCCAATTGGAGCAGCTTCGAGTCTTCTTTGGAGCCACGCTTCCGCCAGCGTGACGACGGCACCCTCGATGTCGGGCTCTTCGGCGACTACGCGGGCGCTTCGATGACCGCGTACGCGTTCGACCGGGTCACGCCCGGTCTCGGCATGTATCTCGTGACGGTCGCCGCGTGGCTGTTTGCTCTGTCAACGATGATCTCGTGGAGCTACTACGGCGAGCAGGGCGTGTATTACTTCTTCGGCACGCACGGCGAGAAGTCCGCGAAGCCTGCGGTGTTCCTGTACAAGGTCATCTACTCGCTTCTGATCCTGCTGACGTGCATCCTGGCGATGCCGATGTTCGGGCCCGACGGCGATCGGGCGATCATCGGCACCGACTCCGAGCTCGACATGTGGACGACGCTCGGTCTCGGCGTCATGCTCGTGGCCAACATCCCGATCATGTGGATCTTCGGCGCGAAGGCCATGGGCGCGTACCACGGCTACTTCCGCAAGATCAAGGACGGCGGCGATGACGCGCACGAGGCGCCGCCGATCACCGATGTGGTCGAGGGCAAGGACGTCGAGTAGGCCGTAGCCCTCGGGAACACGGTCGCTTGTCTTTGATGAGGCCGAAGCGCAAGCGAGGCATTTCGGTCGCCAGCATCGTGACAAAGCATGCCTCGCTTGCGCTTCGGCCTCATCAAGAGGGTGTCGCGTCGACCGCGGGTTCGTCCTTCTCCATGATCTCGCCGTCGATGGCGGCGATGATCTTGTCGATCTGCTCGTGGCCGTGCAGCAGGGCCGAGGCGCGGCTCTTGCTTGTAACCGAGCGCCAGATCCACGGGATCGGGATCAGTGTCAGCGGGATGTACCACGCCCATGTGAACCACCAGGGGTTTGGGTACCAGCCGAACCAGGTGTTGAGCAGCGAGTCGGTGAACACGACGCCCGGCCAGACGGTGATCGCGAGGACGATCGCGAAGATCGTGGGCAGCTTCTTGAGCCGCTCGGCCCGGAAGGTGATGGCGTTGAACTCGCCGATGTTCCAGTGGTCGATGACCAGGCGGTAGTCGAACGGTGCACCGAAGGCGGCGCAGGTGAACAGGCCTGGGCCGGCTTTGGAGTTGTCGACGAAGCCCGGCAGCTTGCCGCGGGTGCTGAGGCGGCGGGCGCGCTTCACGCACTCGGCGGCGTCGTGGGGCGTCTTGACCTCGGGCAGGTCTTCGAGCATCGCCTTGATCTGCGCGGGCGAGGCCGGCGTCTGCGCTTCGGCTGGTGCTGCGGCGGGCGCATCGGTCTGTGAATCGGGTTGGGGCTGGTTCTCGGACATAGGGTGTCGAGTGTATCGGCCCGAAGCCGCGACCTATCCACCAGGAGACCGCCATGCCGCTGATCGAGCCCGGAAAGAAGGCCCCCGCGTTCACGCTCGCCGACCAGGACGGCACGAAGCACAAGCTCAGCGACTACGCCGGCCGACCCGTGGTGCTGTTCTTCTACCCCAAGGACCTGACCAGCGGCTGCACGAGCGAGGCCTGCCAGTTCCGGGATCTGCTCCCGAAGTTCGGCAAGATGGAGGCCCAGGTCTTCGGCATCAGCATCATGGGCACCAAGAGCAAGAAGAAGTTCGCTGAGAAAGAGTCCCTGACCTACCCGCTGCTCGCCGACGACCGGGAGGATGGCGACGGCAAGCCGGACCCGGCGATCGCGCAGAAGTACGGCGTGTGGGTCGAGAAATCGATGTACGGCAAGACCTACATGGGCATCCAGCGGACGACGTACCTGATCGACGGCGACGGGAAGGTCGTTCGGCGGTGGGACAAGGTCAAGGTGCCGGGCCACGCGGAGGAGGTGCTGGCGGCGGTGAAGGAGATGGGTTGACGGCGGGCACGTAGCCGCACTCCGGGCAGGGTGCGTCCGCGGCGAGGCCCACTCGGCTGTACTCGCAGTGCTCGCACTCCGAGGTTCGTGCGAGCTGCCGGCTGCGGTGAGCGGCGTGCGCCATCGCCCCGGCGAAGCACGCAAAGGGAGCGAGCGTGCCGGCCTCTGACCAGTACGTCCATGCACCCTGGGCGAAGCGCCACCCGGTCATGATGTAGCGGTGGTTGGAGTGGCTGCTATCGAGCCAGCCGAGGATCAGCGGCCACGCGGCGAAGAGCGTACCTGCAATCCAGAGCGTGATCGCGGTTGTTGTTCTGCGTTGTGATAGCGCCACGACGCCGAGGACAGGGAGCATGCTGAGCAGTGCGAGCTCGCGGAGTGCGTGGGCCCTGGACAGGTTCCACGCCATGTTGAGCGGCCCCGTCGGGCGATCGGCGAACACGTAGATGATCGCGAGCGGCCAGACGAAGCAGAGCGCAACCGCAAAGGCCAGACGATTGCCGGCGAGAGGTCGCCGCGCCGCCCACCAGCCCGCAACGACGATGAGGAACAGCAGCAGGCCGCTCGAGGTGTTGAACGCGATGAGGCGGACAAGCCGCGTCCACTGGTCGATCGCGCGGATCGACGGATCGGCACCGAGCGAGACAAACAGCATCTCGGTGATCCGGTGATTCACCGAGTCGAGTGCGAGCGGGACGGCGACGACCAGCCCCAGGCCCACCGCGAGCCAGCCGATCGGGCCGAAGCCGGTGAACTGACGTCGAATGCTGTGTGTCGCCATGTGTTTAGGCCTCCGGGGCTGCTGCGCATTCGGGGCAAGGTGCGTCTTGGGCAAGTCCGACGCGGTCGTAGCCGCATGACTGGCAGCACCCTTCTACCGGTGCGCGGCGCGATGAGATGCCGATGTGCAGCATCGCCGCGAGAATGAGGAGTTGCATCGCGACGGGCAGCAGGCCGATCTCGATGTACACGAGGCCGCTGGGTGGCCTGCGTGACAGGTGCCACGCCGGCGGGACCACGTCGTTGATCGCGAGGATCGTGTCTGTTCCCGCGACGAGAATCGCGGCTAGCCACAGCGCTGCGCCGGTGCGCGTCCGTTGCAACGCGAGCACGAAGATCGCGAGCAACCCCAGCATGCTGAGATGGACCAGCAGGTTGGCCTCGTAGCTCGAGAGTTGCATCTGGGTGCGGAGCGGCAGCAGCATGGGCGAACTGGAAAGCTCGAGCGCGAGCATCGCCGACGAGACGCACACGATGGAGACCGCGGCCCATGCCCACCACGGGATCGGGCGCGACGCGAGCCGCCAGCCGATGGCGATCGATGCCAGAACGATGACGTTGGCGGTGCAGCCGAGGATGCCGAACCACGTGAAGGTCTGAACACGCGCGACGTACGTCACTGTTGCGTCGAACCCGAGTGTTCCGTGGATCGCTCGAATCAGTGCGTGCTGGATATCGAAACCAACGCCAACGGCGGTGATGATCGCGAGCAGCAGGGCAATCCCGCTCCAGCCGAGCCACCCGAAGCCCCAGATCGGCTTGTGCACGCGCCTGGCCGCCATCGCTTCACAGCCTACCTCCTGCCGTCCTACGATTTCCGGATGCGGAACCCTTTTGCCCTGCCCATCTTGTGCATTCTCGCTAGTTTGAGCGGTGGCAACGGCTTCGGGCAGACGGTGGCTGAGCCTCCGCCGGTTGAATCCGGGCGGGTTGTCGATGATTTCGGTTTTTGGTCAGGCACTTGGCTGATCGAGAACACACGGCAGGACCTTGAGAACGAGGTCTTCGTCAACGCGGGGGTGGCTCGCTCGTCGGCGGAGCTGCTGCTCGACGGCCGGCTGCTTCTCGAACGGTGGGCGGGCGAAGATGGGGCGATCGAGGCGTTCTGTGGGCTGACACTGCGGTACTTCGACCCGGTCCGGGGGCGGTGGGCGACGCTGAAGAACTGGCCCGCGGGCGAACCGCTGACGGCCCAGTTCACGCGGACCGAGGGCTCGTTCGAGGACGGCCGAATCGTGCTGCACCCGCCGCGGGTGTACCTGGGGAACTTCGACGTCGACCAGTACCTTTCGACGCGGTCGGTGGTCGGGGATGTCTCGGGCAATGCGTTCCGCGTGCAGCTGCAGCGGCCGGTGAACGGGCAGGTGTGGACGGCGACGTGGGCGATGGACTATGTGCGGGAGTCGGAGAGCCAGCCCGGCCCGATGCGCATCGATGCAGTGCCCGCGACTCCCGCAGTGGATGCCGAGCAGGCACGGCTGACGGACTGGATGGTTGGGGAGTGGTCGGCCGAGGGCGTGGATGTTCGGGTGTCGAGCGTGCTGCGTGGGCTCGGGTTTCTTGTGTCGGCTGAGGTTGACCGCGGGGATGTTCGGGTGTCGGCGGTGCTTGTCGCGGCTTGGGATGCGCGCACGGCGTCGTGGCAGATCCGCGAGGTCGGGCTGAACGAGCCGCTGCGGTCGCTGGTGTGGGAGGTGGTCGGCCGGGTTCGCGAGACGGGTTTGGTCCTACGATCCAAGGGGACCGATGACCTTGGAGGGATGGTGTTCCGGCGTCTTGATGGCGGTGGGATGCAGTTCGAGTTGACGCTGCCGGACGGCGAGCGCCTTGATGTGGAGCTAACGAAACCATGAGTCGGATGATGAGCAAGCCGCGTGGCTCGAGCCGGTCGATGGGCGGCAAGCTGCCCGTGCCGGACCTTTCGGATGACATGGTGATGCGCGTGGTCGCGGGTATCCGCCCCTGCCGGGAGGGCGGGCTGAAGCTGCAGCCCGGCAAGCTGGGCAGCCGAACGGTGATCCACAACTACGGCCAGGGCGGCTGCGGCGTGACGCTGAGCTGGGGGTGCGCCGAGCTCGTTGCCGAGATGGTCAAGGAGGCCGCCGGTGAGAAAGCCGACGTCGCAGTGCTCGGTGGCGGCGTGACCGGCCTGACGAGTGCGCTTGTTCTTGCAGAGCAGGGCCACAGCGTGACGGTGGTCGCCGAGAGCTTCGGCGAGGAGACGACGAGTGTCGTTGCCGGTGCGCTCTGGCTGCCGACGGGCATCGACTTCCCGAAGAAGAAGGCGGATCGGGCGCGGTTTAACGACATCCTGCGTCGGTCGGCCAAGCGCTTTGGCATGCTCGACCGCGGGCTCTGGGGCGTGGAGGAGCTGCCGGTCTACGAGCCGGCGGATTCCGAGGAGCACCCGGAGTACTTCGAGTCGGGCGTGATGGGTGCGCCGCGGGAGCTGACTAAGGCCGAGCCGAAGCCGGGCTCGATCAAGGAGGGCCGGCTGTTTCGCGCGAACTTCATGCACACGCCGCGGTTCATGCGGACGCTTCACGAGGCCTGCCAGAAGAAGAAGGTCGGCTTCATCGAGCAGCGGGTCGAGTCGCTCGCGGATGCGAAAGCCGTCGAGGGCGATGTGGTCGTGAACTGCCTGGCGATGGGCAGCAAGACTGTGTTCAACGACCAGAAGATGTACGGCGCGCGGGGCGTGCTCGTGCACCTTGAGCCGCAGGAGCTCGGGTACATCGTGCACGACAGCTACAAATACATGTTCCCGCGTGAGGATGCGCTGATTCTGGGCGGTTCGTTCGAGCCGAACCAGGAGGATGATGAATCGACCGAGGCGATGGCCGAGGAGATTCTGGAGCATCACCGGGCGTTCTTCGGCCAGTAACCGGAGTTCGCAGATTACTTTCGAACGTGCTGGCGGAGTAGCCGGCGGCGGCGGATCGCGCGGACATCGCCGAAGCTGGCACCCTCGTGGCGGTCGACGCGTTCGACGGTGACAAACGCCTTGGGCGCGACCTCGGCGACGGCGTGCCGGAGCTGCGCGAGCTCTTTGCGTTTGATCACGGTGAAGGCGATGTGCACGTGGGCCTCGCGGCCCTTGCCGTTGACCTGCGTGACGCGGAAACCCTTCTCGCGCAGGTGGTCGGGCAGGTGCACGCTTTCTTCGGTGCACACGATGCGGACCATGCGGTAGCCGAGCGCAAGCTTGTCCTCGATCCAGACGCCGACGTAGACGCCGGTGCCGAAGCCGAGGGCGTAGCCGGCGATGGCCGTCGGTTCGGTGAGGTTGGTCACGACTCCCGCGACGGCGAGCACCCAGATGGTGACCTCGATGACGCCGAGCGATGCGGCGGTGAGTCGGTAGCCCTGCAGCATGAGCATGGTGCGGACGGTGCCGATGGACACGTCGCCGATGCGTGCGAGGAAGATGAGAAAGGGGATGTACCACTCCATGGCGGGCAGCGTAGCCCGGGTGGGCGTGGCCGACGCGGTCAGGCGGGCTTGCCGGTGAGGGCGTACCAGGGTCTGACGGTGAGCGACGGCACGCTGAGCAGCGGCCAGAGTGCTCGCACGAGTCTGGGTCTGAGCAGCACCTCGGCGGCGGAGCGGCAGGCAGGCAAGCGTGTGCGTAGGCGGCGCTTGTAAAGCGTGGCGAACCGATCGTGGATTGCGCGCAGGTCGGTCTCTGTTTCCAGCAGCTCGGCGAGTCTGGCGGCGGACCAGAGCGCGAGGCCGATGCCTTCGCCGCCGACCGGATCAACGGCGGCGGCGGCGTTGCCGATGCGGAAAGATCGCGGGTGGCCGGGGCGGGTGTACCGCGATCGTGCGACGGCGGAGGTCATCCAGGGGCCTTCGCGTTGGTTGGGTGTGAAGCCGGGCCAGACGGCCGCGAGCAGGGCGTCGCGGTCGCCCTTGTGTGCAGTTAGGGCCTGGGGGGTTGCGCACATGGCGAAGGTGGCGAGGCCGTCTTCGATGCCGATGGCTCCGCAGTAGACGCCGGCTGCCGATCGCATTCGGATGCCGCGGATGGGCCTGTTCGGTCTGGCGTGGCACTTGAGGCCAACGAGTGATTTGGCTTTGGGTGTCGGGCCGGCCGGGTCGAATCGGCCCGAGCCGTCGGCGTGGATGACAAGGTCGGCGTCGATGCTGTCGCGCGAGGCGAAGTGGATCGTCGCTGAGTTATCGTTGTACTCGACGCTGGCGACACGGACGGGCTGGAGGACGTGCGCGCCTGCGGCTGATGCCTTCTCGATCAGCAGCGCATCGAGCGAGCGTCGGCTCAGCGCCCATGCAGGCTCGGGCATGTTCCACGTGCGTTGCCTGTCGCCGAGTTCGAGCGCGAGCGTGCGCACGCGGGTGGCTCCCGCTTCGCGCAGCTCGTCGGGCGTCAGGACCGATTCAAGATCTGGCGTTGCCGCGGGCGAGATGAACTCGCCGCAGACCTTGGCTCGTGGGAAGGCTTGCGACTCGATGATGGTGACATCGAAGCCGGCGCGTGCCAGCCTGAGCGCGAGCGAAGCGCCGCCTGCGCCCGCGCCGATGATCGCGACGAGGCTACCACGCATTGCGGCGCTCCCCGGCGAGTGTGAAGCGGTGCGTAAACAGATTCCACTCGTAGTTGCAATAGGTCAGGTCGAGCCGCTTGGCGTAGTCGAGGACCTCGTTTTTGGTGAAGCCGGCTTCGACGGAGACGCGGGCGTCGTGGCGGATGATCGCGGGCTTGCCGATCGTTGCGACGTGGATGAACGCTCGGCCGACGGTGGATCGCACGAGATCGTTCCAGACGATGCCGCGTCTGGCGATGCGGTCCATCATGCGGAGCACGAGCTTGATCTGGATGTCGGTCAGGTGGTGGAGGAACAGGCCGGCGTGGACGTAGTCGAAGCTGTCGTCGGCGAAGGTCTCGTCGAGCGTTAGCGCGTCGGCGAGATCGAGTGTGATCGACCCGGCGAGGTCGGGCTCTCGGGCGATGTGCTCCCGGGCGAGTTCGAGCGTGGTTTCGTGGACATCGACGCCGGTGACGCGCAGGTCGAAGCCGCGGGCTTTGGCCCAGCGGACGGCTTCGAGCGGCAGGTCAGCCGAGCCCGTGGCGATGTCGAGTAGGGTGATCGGCTGGTCGGTCGGCCAGCGGGTGCTCCAGCGTTCGAGGTGGCGGATGAGCGATGACACGCCGCCGAGGCGTTTGTTGACGCCTCGGATGTAGCCGAGAGCGTCGTCGAGCGCGTCGCGATCGACGGCGGGGTCGTCCATCAGCTCGGGTGTGAGGCGGCGGTGCTTGATCGGCACTATCCTTGTCGATGTATGGCGCAGGGAAATGGTGTGGCTGAGACGACGGTAGCGGGTTCGTCGCGTGAGCGGGTGACGATGCGGACGCTGCGGGCTATGAAGGCTCGGGGTAATGCGTTCGCGTGCCTGACGTGCTACGACGCGACGAGCGCTCGGTGGCTCGATCGCGCGGGCGTCGATGTGTTGCTGATCGGCGACACGGCGGCGGAGTTGATCCTGGGCTACGAGCGGACGATCGACATGCCGCTAGACATCGCGATCGCGCTAACCGCGGCCGTGCGGAGGGGCGCTGATCGTGCGATGGTCATGGGCGACATGCCGTTTCTGAGCTATCACTGCGGCGACGACGAAGCGGTCCGCAACGCGGGTCGGTTCATGACCGAGGGGACGGCGGACATCGTGAAGCTCGAAGCGGACGCGGGGTTCGCGCCCCTTGTTGCGAGAATGGCTGGTGCAGGCATCGCGGTGTGTGGGCATGTTGGGTCGCGGCCTCAGACGGCGGCGCTCGACGGCGGTTATGGATCGGCGGGTCGGACCGCGGCCGAAGCGCAGCGGATCGTCGACGATGCCGTGGCGCTCGAGCAGGCCGGCGCGGTGATGCTGCTGATTGAGGCCGTACCCGACGTTGTTGCGGACCGGGTTCTTGAGCGGACGCGTGTGCCGGTGATTGGCATCGGCGCGGGCGCGGCGTGCGATGGGCAGATCCTTGTGTTGCAGGACCTGGTCGGAATGACGGACGCGCCGCCGCGGTTTGCCGAGCGGTCGGCGTCGCTTGGGCCCGCGTTGCAGGAAGCCGGTGTTGACTGGGCTCGGCGCGTGCGTGCTCGGTCGATCGGCGGGAAGGGCTACGCGATGCGCGAGGGAGAGCTCGAGCGGTTCGAGGCCCGGGGTCGGGCCTAGCAGCGGTTGTGCGATCGGGTGCTGTCCGGTAATGTGGTGCTGTGGCCGTTGGCTTGTGCGGGCCGAACCGGTGAGCCGGGCGGTTTGCGTGCCAGATGTCTGGTGCAACCGAGAGAGATCGAGAGCGAAAGCGTCTACGGACGATGAACGGAGCGGCGTGGGGATCACGCCGAGCAGGAGCCGCTGATGCGACGGATTGTGGCGTTTGGACCGGCCTTTGTTGTGCTCGCGGTGCTTGCCGCAGTGACGTTCCTCGGGCCGGTGATAGTGCAGCGGTTGGTGTTCACCCGCACACAGGCCGAGGTCGTTCTTGCTCGCCAGGTGTTGCAGGACGACGACATTCTTGAGCGGATCGACCGCGCGACGCGTCGGGTGGCCGAGGCCGTGAAGCCGTCCGTTGTGCACATCGAGGTGACGCTCCGCGCCGGGGACGGTGAGGCGATCTTTGGGCCCGGTGCCTCGGGTTCGGGATGGGTGTACGACACCGAGGGGCACATTGTTACGAATGCGCACGTCATCGGTGCGGCGGAGTCGGCGCAGATCGAGTTTGCGAACGGGCGCACGGCAACGGCGCGACTTGTTGAGGCCGACGCGTTTACCGATATCGCTGTGCTGAAGGTCGATCCCGGGATTGGTGTGATTCCGGTCAAGCGTGACTCGTCGCGGCGTGTCGCGCTCGGTGATCGTGTGTACGCGTTCGGTTCGCCGTTTAACTTCAAGTTCAGCATGAGCGAGGGCATCGTTTCAGGACTTGGGCGGAACCCGCGGACGGGTTCGACCGGCAACGCGTTCACGAATTACATCCAGACAGACGCGGCTGTGAATCCGGGCAACTCGGGCGGGCCGCTGGTGAACGTGTACGGCGAGCTTGTTGGTATGAACGTTGCGATCGCGACGGGTTCGCGGCAGAGCTCGAACAACCAGGGGCAGTCGGCGGGCATCAGCTTCGCGATCCCGCTGGGTGTCGTGGAGTCTGTCGTTGGTCAGATCGTCGACCAGGGCGAGGTCCGGCGGGGGTTCCTCGGCATCACCTCGGCCCGCGGTCGCGGCCAGTCGACGGATGTGCTCGATCGCGAGGGCGAATTTGTCGGCCGAGGCATTCTGGTTGCTTCGGTTGAAGACGGGCTGGCCGCGGATCGCGCGGGCATCGAGCCGGGCGACATCATCACACGGATCGGCGAGAACGAGATCCGCGAATGGCATCATTTGAGTTCGGTGATCTCGACGGCGAGACCCGGTGCACGGATCGATGTGGAATTGTGGCGCGACGGCGAATCCGTGAGCACTGAGGTGCATCTCGCGGAGTTCCCGGATAGTACGCTCCAGCGGTCGGCGCTCCGGCCGGCGTTGTGGCGCGCGGGGATCCAGGTCCGTGAGTTGCGGTCGGCGAACCTGCAGCCGATGGTGCAGGTCGAGGGCGTGTTCGAGCGGGGAGATGCCGCCCGCGCGGGGTTCCGCCGCGGCGATCTCATCCTCAGCGTCAACGGCGAAGAGGTGACCGACGAGCTCTCGTTCTACGCGGCGATGGGGCGGGCAGAGGCTCTGCGCGGCAAGAGGGTTCGCATTGGCATCGAGCGTGACGGGGATCGGCAGACGCTGACCCTTCGGCTTGATTGAGCTGCCGAAAAACGAACCGCTACGGGTCCGTTCGGTCTAAACGCTCCTGATCCACGGGCGTCAGGACTAGCACAACCTTGGTTTCGAACGTGGGGATGTGT